>DAOUKW010000197.1:0-8233 GCA_034420915.1 Dehalococcoidia bacterium | reverse complement strand
GCGAGTCCGGCGATGGAGTAGAGGCCGATGTTCTTCATGCAGATCATGGCGGCGTTCTTCGTGCGGACGGAACCGGCCTCCAGCATGGTGAAACCGGCGCACATCCACATGACAAGCGCACCCCAGATGAGGAAAGAGAGCGTGTTGAAGACGAAAGAGGTTTCCTGCTCGACGCCTGCCGCGTGCGCAACACCAGGCCGCAGAAGCATGAGCACGAGGGTTGCGATGCCGCTCGCGGCGAGCATGACGGGGATGCGCTGATTGGTCGTCAGCCACTGTATAGCTCTCATCGTACGCTCCTTCCAATGTGCCAAAGAAGCTGAGCTAACGGTTATTCGGACTCTAGCACTATCGCAATAGTGGCGCATCGGAATTGAGACTGCCGGATTCCCGCCCGGTATCAATACGGGGAAAACTTTCACGGGAGTCTCATTTTGGATTGACGCAAGCGAGGGCACATGGGACTATGTTTGGCTTTGCGACGTTGAGGATCGCAAGCAAATCGCAGGCAACAAATTCGGAGGAAGGGTCCATGAGCAAACGGAACCAGGGACGGTGGCGCGATAAGGTGGAGGGGTCGCGGCTCCACGAAGTCGCGATCGTGGGCGCGGGGGCGGCCGGGCTCGGATGCGCGGTGGCCCTCAAGGAGTTCGGCGTCGACGACGTCATCGTCCTCGATCGCCACGAGATTGGCGCCTCGTTCCGGCGGTGGCCGCAAGAGATGCGCTTCATCACGCCGTCGTTCACGTCGAACGCGTTTGGGTTGCTCGACCTCAATGCCATCGTCCCCGGCACGTCGCCCGCCTTTACGCTCGACCGCGAACATCCCAGCGGCAAGGCGTACGCGAAGTACCTCGACAACGTCGCCAACCACTTCGAGCTGCAGGTGAAGGCCGGCATCGACGTCTCCTCCGTCACAGTGGAGGACAACGGAACGTTCACGCTCGAGACGAACGACCGGCCGGTGCGGGCGCGGCATCTAATCTGGGCAGCCGGAGAGTTCCAGTACCCGAACCGCAATTCGATCGAGGGCGCCGAATTCTGCTGCCACTCCTCGGATGTGAACACATGGCAAGAACTCGAGGGTGACCGTTTCACGGTGATCGGCGGGTACGAGAGCGCCGCAGACGCGGCTGTGTCGCTGGTGCAGTTGGAGAAGAACGTGACCGTTCTGGCGCGGACGGCGACGTGGAGGAGAGAAGACCCGGATCCGAGCATCTCCCTCTCTCCGTATTCCCGCGAACGCCTTGAATGGGCCGACTCCACGGGCGACGTGGATCTCGTCGAGAGTGTCGACATCACGTGCGTGCGCGAGGACGGTGACACGTGGGTGGTGCAGGCCTCGGACGGCCGCGAATGGCCGAGCGAGACACGCCCGATCCTTGCCACCGGCTTCAAGAAATCGCTCGGCTTCCTCGACGGCCTGATCGAGCTCAACGAGGGAGGAGCTCCCGTCGTTACGGAAGAGGCGGACGAATCCACGCTTGTGCCCGGCCTGTTCCTCTCCGGCCCGATAGTCGAGCACCGGGGCGTGAACTTCTGCTTCATCTACAAGTTCCGGCAGCGCTTCGCGGTGGTCGCCGACGCGATTGCACAGCGCCTCGGAATGGACACGACGGAAGCCGTTGAGGCCCGCCGAACGGCGGGGATGTACCTGGACGACCTGTCTTGCTGCGTTGAATCCTGTGCGTGCTGACCGACACCTCATCGATGTCGAGACACTCCCCACCACTCCGCCCGCGCTGGAGAGGCGGGATGAGCCGCGGCACGTACTCCTCGACCATGCGATTGCAGGTCCCGTAACCGCGATCCTCCTGCTCGTCCTGCCGGCTCTGCTGGCCGTGCTCGGCGCGAACCAGACCGCCGCCTGGCTCGACCCGCTGGTCGTGGCGATTACGACGCCCCTGGCCGCGAGTGTCGAGGGCTGGCCGGGACCGCTTGGGGCCGTGCTGTCCGGCGACTACGGACTACTCACGATGGGGCCGTTGCTGTTCGTGTGGGCGGTTCCCACGGTGCTGGTCTACTCGGTGTTGATCAGCGTCTACAAGGTGAGCGGCCTCGCCGACCGCATCGGAGCGGCGCTCCATCCCCTGTTGCGGCCAATTGGCCTGCACGGACGCGACGTGACACGAGTGCTGATGGGCTTTGGCTGCAATGTCCCGGCGATCGTCGCGACGCGCTCCTGCGCCACCTGCACCCGCCCGACGACCGTGGGTGCGATCTCCTTCGGGTCCGCCTGTTCGTACCAGCTCGGCGCGACGCTGGCGGTTTTTGCCGCCGCCGGCATGGGCAGTCTCGTCGTGCTGTATCTTGCACTGCTCGTCGGGGCGACGCTCGTCTACGCGCGCCTCATCAGCCGGCCTGACGCGCGCTCGACGCTCAGCGCACTCCTCATCGAACCCCGCGCCCTGGTCACCTGGCCGCCTCTCGCGGCGGTCTGGGCGGAGGCACGAGACACCATCTGGATGTTCTTCCGCACGGCGGTACCGATCTTCTTCGCGATCGCAATGGTCGCCTCGCTCCTCGACTGGTCGGGCGCGCTCGATGCAGCGGGTGGCTTGCTGGGGCCGGCGATGGCTGTGTTCGCACTGCCGGCGGAAGCAGCCCTGCCGACCGTGCTCGCCGCTGTCCGCAAGGATGGCATACTGCTCCTGGCCGAGGCCGGCACCGTTGCCTCGTTGAGCGCGAGCCAGCTGCTGGTGGCAACGTTCCTGGCCGGAACGGTGTTGCCATGCCTGGTCACCGCAATCACGATTGGGCGCGAACTCGGGCTGCGGTTCGCGGGCAAACTTGTCGTTCAGCAGTCCGCCTTCGCCATCGCGGTCGCCGCCGCCGTCGGCTGGACTTTGGCAGCGTTCGTCGGGTAACGACCCTCTCTCAGGGAGAGAGCAGGGGAGGGACTTTAACCGGACACTGCAGCGTGCAGGGCCAGAAGGCTTTCACCTGCTTCCAGGGGAGTGTTTGATCCGCCGAGTGGGCATTCAGCAGCGCGGCCGGGGCCGTGGTAGTCGCTGCCGCCGAGGGCGAGCAGGCCGTACTGATCAGCGAGCGCCTTGAGATGGGCGCGCAGGGCGTCAGGGTAGAGTCCGTAGTAAACCTCCATGCCCGCGAGGCCTGCCTCCACCCATCCCGGGAGCAGGGACTCCACGTGCGGCGTCTCCTTCGGGTGAGCGAGGACCGGCAGGCCTCCGTATTGTCTAATCAGGCTGAAGGCCTCCTCCGGCGCCATCTTGCGGCGTCCTGCATAGGCGGGGCCGTCGTTGCTGATGTAGAGGTCAAACGCCTCACGGATGCTCGGGACGTGCCCCGCCTCCATGAGCGCCTGGGCGATGTGTGGGCGGCCTATCGCGCCATCGCCCGCAATCTCCAGGACGCGTTCCCATGACACGGGCACGCCGAGGTTTGAGAGATTCTCGACCATGCGCATGGCGCGGCCCATGCGGTCGTCGCGGAACGAGGCCAGCGTCGCCTGCAACTCTGCGTTCTCAATATCAATGAGGTAGCCGAGGATGTGCACCTCGCCCTCCGGCACGTCGGTCGAGACCTCGATACCGGGGATGACGGTCAGGCCGGGGTATTGTTCCGCCGCCGCCAGCGCCTCTGCCTGTCCGTCTGTGGAGTCGTGGTCGGTTATCGCGAAATACGTGACGCCCGCCGCCGCGGCCTGGTGGACAAGCTCCGCGGGTGTGAGGAGGCCGTCCGAGATGGTCGAGTGCGTGTGAAGATCAGAACTCATTCGGTGTCAGCGCAGTCCATACGCTGGATGGACACGGCAAGGCCGGTGGTGTCGTTCGTTTCGATAAGTACGGAATTGAATCGGCTGCGACCGTTGCCAACGTTAAGGCGGACGGGGACGCCGGTCAGGAATCGCTCCAGCACGGGGCCCGGGTCGCTGCCGATGATGGAGTCGATGGCCCCGCACATGCCAAGGTCAGTGACGAATGCCGTTCCCTTTGGCAGGACACGGGCGTCCGCAGTGGCGACGTGGGTGTGTGTTCCCACGACGGCGCTCACGCGGCCGTCCACGTGCCATCCGAGCGCGCCCTTTTCAGACGTGGCCTCCGCGTGAAAGTCGACGACGATGGCGCGTGGCTTCTCGGTGAGCCTCGCAAGCAAGTCGTCCATTGCGGTAAACGGATCGTCGATCTGCACCGGCATGAACGTGCGCCCCTGCAGGCTGATGACGAGCACGCCGTTGGCCATGACCGCACCGCGTCCCGGCGCGGCTTCTGGATAGTTGAGGGGCCGCAGCACGGGGGTCTCCTCATCCATGTGCGGCATCATGTCCTTGTTGTCCCAGATGTGGTTGCCGGACGTGATGACGTCTACGCCGGCGTCGAGCAGCTCTTTCACCACTTTGGGCGTGATGCCGAAACCGGCGGCGGAGTTCTCCCCGTTGGCAACGACCAAATCGATGCCGTGCTCATCGCGCAGCCCCGGCAGGTACTTCCTGACGGCTTGTCGACCGGGCCGCCCCACGAGATCGCCGATCATCAGGATGCGCATGACGCGATGGTCGGCCCCTAGCGCGCGTACTCGACGGCGCGGGTCTCGCGGATCACCATGACCTTGATCTGGCCGGGGTATTCCATGGAGTCCTGTATCTTCTTGGTCATGTCACGCGCCATGCGCATGGCGGCCACGTCATCCACGCTGTCCGGCTGGACCATCACGCGCACTTCACGTCCTGCCTGGATGGCATAGGCCTTGTCCACGCCGCCGAATCCCAGCGCGATTTGCTCAAGGGTCTCAAGCCGCTTGATGTATTGCTGGGCGCTCTCTCGGCGCGCGCCGGGCCGCGCGCCGCTGATGGCATCCGCGGCGGCCACGAGAAATGCCTCGACACTCTTCCAGCCCTCTTCGCCATGATGATCACCGACGGCGCGCACGACGCGCTGGTTGATCTTGTAGCGCTCCAACAGGTCCGCGCCGACTGCCGCGTGCGGGCCCTCAACCTCATGGGAAAGGGCCTTGCCGATGTCGTGCAGGAAACCGGCGCGGCGGCAGATATCCACGTTAGCGCGCAGTTCTGACGCGAGCGACGCGGCGAGGTGTGCGGTCTCGATGCTGTGCTGGAGCACGTTCTGGCCGTAGCTGTAGCGGAACTTCAGGCGGCCCAGGGTCTTGATGAGGTCGGGATGGAGACCCTGCACGCGGGCATCATAACAGGCCTCTTCGCCTGCCTTCTTGATGATGTCTTCCATTTCCTCCTGGGCCTTTTCAACCAGTTCTTCGATGCGGGCGGGCTGGATGCGCCCGTCCTGCACCAGACGGGAAACGGCCATGCGGGCGACCTCGCGTCGGACCGGATCAAATCCTGAGAGTGTAACGACCTCCGGCGTGTCATCCACGATGAGGTTGACGCCGGTGGCGTTCTCAAGGGCGCGGATGTTGCGGCCCTCTCGGCCGATCAGCCGTCCCTTCATCTCATCGTTAGGGAGAGAGACGACGCTGGTTGTGAGTTCAGAGACAACCTCGTTGGCGTAGCGCTGCATCGACTGCGCCATAATCTTGAAGGAGCGCTCCGTGGACTCTTCCAGTACGGCTTCTTCCATCTCGCGCACGCGGCGGGACGCCTCGATCTCGATTTCGCTCTCCAACTGACTGAGAAGCAGCTCACGCCCCTCGTCCATGGTGAGCTGGGAGACCCGTTCGAGTTCCCGCAGATGTTCGGCGTGCAGCTCGTCCACCTGCGTGCGGACGGTATCGATTTCCGCTTCCTTCTCGTTGATCTGGCGCTCTCGCTTCTCGAAGTTGTCGAGACGGCGGTCAACCTGCTCCTCCTTGCGTTGGAGGCGTCGCTCGATGCGCTGCACCTCGGTGCGCTGCTCACGCACCTCGCGTTCGGATTCGTCGCGGACGCGGATGGCCTCCTGCTGGGCGCGAAGGAGGATTTCCTTGCTCTCGGTCTCGCTCTCCTCGATGCGGCGCTGGACTTCAAGCGAGGCGCCGCGGAGGTTTCCGGACGTGATGATGCGCTGTAGAACGAGACCGGCCGCGGTGCCGGCAGCGCCGAGCAAAAGCATGAGAAAGACGAACAGGACAGGATTGATGGTCATAGTGGTTCTCCCCGGGTTCATGGCGGAAGGAAGTCCGCCTGCTGTGGTGTGTCTGCGTGAACAAAAGGCGGCGCCGCGCGGCGCCGCCAATCCGTGTACTAGCTAGAGATAGACAAAGAAAAAGGGGCGCGGTTATCCCACAGCCCCTTGTATCCGGAATTAAGTTCGAATATCGAGTCAGGTGACTTCCTCCGTGTCGTCATCGACGGACGCCGGCATGAAGCCGTTGGCTTTGCCGTTATCGGAGGCGTGGCCGCTGCGGATATCCTGTTCAAGGGCAGTGGCGATTTCCGCGTTGGATTGGAGGAAGGACTTGGCGTTCTCGCGTCCCTGTCCGAGGCGTACGTCTCCGTATGAGTAAAAAGCTCCCGTCTTCTTGAGGAAACCGGCTTGCGTGCCGAGGTCGATGAGATCGGCCTCGCGGCTGATGCCGTGTCCAAACATGATGTCAAACTCGGCGACGCGGAAGGGCGGGGCCATCTTGTTTTTGACCACACGCGCGCGCAGGTGCAGGCCCACGCTCTCCGTCCCCTGCTTGATGGTTTCCATACGTCTCAAATCAATTCGAATCGACGAATAGAACTTCAACGCGCGTCCGCCGGGGGTGACCTCGGGGCTGCCAAAGAGGACACCGACCTTCTCACGGATCTGGTTGATAAAGATGACCGCCGTCTTCGAACGATGGGTGGTTCCTGTCAGTTTCCGCAGGGCCTGGGACATCAGGCGGGCCTGCAGGCCCACGTGCATGTCTCCCATGTTCCCGTCAATTTCAGCCTTGGGCACCAGCGCGGCCACGCTGTCAATGACGATGGCATCCACTGCGGCGCTCCTCACCAACGCCTCTGTGATGTCCAACGCCTGTTCCGCGTTGTCCGGCTGGGAGATCAGCAGGTCGTCCACGTTGATGCCGCAGGCGGCGGCGTACGTGGGATCCATTGCGTGCTCGGCGTCGATATACGCCACCGTGCCGCCCTGCTTCTGCGCGCCGGCGATGACATGCTGCGCCAGCGTGGACTTGCCGGATGATTCCGCGCCGTAGATCTCCGTGATGCGCCCGCGCGGAATGCCGCCGATGCCAAGCGCGAGGTCAAGTGAGAGAGAACCGGTGGGGATGACATCCACGTCAAAGCGTCCGGCAGAATCGCCGAACCGCATGAGGGAGCCTTTACCGAAGCTGCGTTCGATTAGCGTCAGTGCCTGCTCGAGCGCCTTTTCCTTCTCGGTCACCATTTTTTCCGCGCTTTTTGTGGCTGTTGCAACTGCCATGATACCATTCCTCCCCGTTGCTGCTCAATCTGGCCGAGGCCGAGCGAACGCATGTACAGGGAACGCTTGTTCTGAGTGTAGCACATCTGTGTGAGGATGGTAAGCTTGTCAAACAATCAAATTTGATGCCGCCCACGGCGGCGGGGGTTAGGAGGAACCACTACATGGCTGAGTACGAGAATGTGCTGTATGAGCGGCAGGGCAAGGGCGTCGTTATCACGATGAACCGCCCCGCGCAGATGAACGCTTTCAACCAGGGCCTCCGCGGCGACCTGCATGCCGCGTTTGATGAGGCGGAGCAGGACCCGGACGTTCGCTACATCATCCTGACGGGTGCTGGCCGAGCGTTCAGCGCCGGTGCAGACTTGGCGTTGGGCGCGGGCGGCGGCAATTCGGAGACCGTGTGGCCGTACGGCCTGCAGGAAGGGCAGTCGGTCGCCTCGTTCCTTGATCAGTGGCGCACGCAGGACAGGACGGGCATCCGCCGCCTGATGCACATGTGGGAGTTGACGACGCCGATCATCGGCGCGATCAACGGCTGGGCGCTGGCGTGGGGCTCCTGGTACGCACTGACGACGCATATCACGATTGCATCCGAGAACGCGGTGTTCGGGCAGCCGGAGATTCGCCATATCTCCAACACGAACTTCATCTGGACGCTGCTGGCCGGCTACAAGCACGCGCTGCGCTACGGGCTGACGGGCGACCACATCGACGCGCAGGAGGCGCTGCGCATCGGGTTGGTGAACAAGGTTGTCCCACACGAGGATCTGATGGAGGAGTGCACCTACATCGGTGAGCGCATCGCGCTGGTCAGCCCGGAGACGGTGAAGATCAACCTGGCCGTCGCGACGCAGGGCCTGAACATGATGGGCTTCCACAACGCGTGGAACCTGAACGCGGAGCTG
>DAOUKW010000196.1:0-4142 GCA_034420915.1 Dehalococcoidia bacterium | reverse complement strand
AAAACGAACTCGCGGATGAACTCGTCGCGGACATCGGCGACGTGCGCGCCGACTGCGCCGGACTCAAGCGCCCGCTGTCGGATCTCATCCAGGTTGTCGACGTTGCCGAGGTTGGCCGTCAGCGTGACGACGTCATACCCGTAGTTCTCCTGGATCCATCGCACGGCAACGGACGTATCAAGCCCGCCGCTATACGCAAGAACAAGTTTCTCTGCCATCGAACCCCCACTCTGGTATCTGGATTGGAACGCCTCGGCGCCAATAGCCAAGGCGCTTTGTCATTCTAGCAGGGGAGCGTATTTGCTCTTTATCCCGCAGAAACGGACTGGAACATTAGATCCATTCTCTGGTATGCTAGCCAAAATCAGCGGTTAGGAGAAAGGCATCTGCCATCTAACTATGGATGAGGGCGCGCTACATGAACTTACGCTAGCAATCGACAGCGTGATGGCACGAGCTCTAGAAGGCAGGCTCAATGAACTCACTTCGGGTATGTCACTTGAGGAAGCTGGAGAAAAGCTAATTGAAGCGCAACTTGCAGTTCGAATCTCCGGCTCGGGAGCACCTCCCGACTATAGCAACGAATGGCTAGCACCACTCTATCTGGCTTGGTACGGCCCGTCGCATATCAATATGGCATATACGTTGATGACTCAGGTCATACCTAGGCATGACGATACTCTGGTTAAGGGGCCTTCTGGCATCCACCTAGAGGACTACGCTTGTGGGCCATTCGCGGGCCAATTCGGCCTAGTCCTCGCGGCGTCGGAGGCAACAAACGCCTTCACCGGAAACCGACGGCTGTCGATATACGGCGATGACGACAGCGATCCGATGTGGAATCTTGGCAAGGATATATGGAAGGATTTCCGAAGTGAAATCGGAGCACTAGATGGCGATTCCAGCTCCTACCCAAGTTTGGATTCATTACGCAGCATGTCACGGTCTCTCCTCACCAGGAATTGGCAGAATCCATCGGCGCGTGTGTGGCTTACGCTTTTTCATGCCGCATATCCTGATGAGGCAGGACAAAGGATTAAGGACAATGTCGATGCGCTGGTTCAAGAAAGGTCTCCACGATTGATATTACTTACCGCTTATCGGAACCGGCGGGATCAGATGTACGATCCCCCGGAGAAAGACTATGTCCTAGTTGAAGGCAACATAAGGGGACCCCAGTTAGCTCTCACAGGACAATTCAATCAGGTTACGGCTTGGCGGCAAAAGATTGCCGCAAAGTTCCTCGAAAGGGATTTGGTGGGCGTTCAACGCTGGAAACGTATGAAAGCCACTGAACTCCTAACCAAGAACCCAACCAATTGGCGCCCATCATACTTTGAATATGTTTATTCGCTTTATGTTCGAAGAACCGCCTAGAATAATGCTAATGTCAGATCATAGGGGGTGCAGCGTGGCGACAGCTAAGTCGGTCCAGCCAACCCTCCCGGGTATTCCGACGCCGAACCGTGAGCCCGTCTCCGGGCCGGACGAGATCGGTGGCGTAGAGATCAAATACCAGTCTGTGCGGGAGATTCTGACCCGTGCGACCGGGTTTATGGAGGAGTACGACTACACCCTCAACCCGTACAGTGGCTGCTTCTTTGGCTGTACATACTGCTACGCAGCGTTCTTCAGCCCCATCGCCGAATTGCGCGATAAATGGGGCAATTGGGTTATCGTCAAAGAAAACGGGCCGGAGGTGCTTGCCAGCCGTAAGGTCGGCAATCTCGATGGCAAACGCATCTACATGAGCAGCGTTACCGACCCGTACCAGCCAGTGGAGCGGCAGGTAGGTCTGACGCGCCACCTATTGGAAGTCTTGGCCGAACGTCATAAGCCAAAGCTCGTTGTTCAGACACGTAGCCCGGATGTCGTTCGTGATTGTGACTTGTTCAAGGAAATCCAGGACAAGGGCGGACAGGTTCAGGTCAACATGACCGTAACGACCGACGACGAGGACATCCGAAAGACCTTTGAGCCACACTGCCCGTCAAACATGTCGCGAATTCGAGCAATCGCCGAGGTCGCCGCGCAAGGGATCGACACGTGCATCACGCTTACGCCCTTGCTGCTGGTCACAGATGCCGAGAAGTTCGCTAACACCTTACTGGACACCGGAGTCTCCAAGTTCATCGTTCAGCCATTCCACTTCGCCAAGGGTAAATTCGTGGCCAACACTCGGGACGGCGCATTTCAACTCATGGCGGAAAAGCTGGGCTGCCCAATCGAATCCTTCAAGGAACGATACCTGGAGCACTACGAGGCCGTAGAACGCGTGCTAGAGTCGCGTCTTCCCTCACTCGGCAAGGGCAAGGAGGGCTTTAGCCCGCCGTTTTAGGGCGCTACTTCGCCGCTTTGGCAGCCGTGCGCAGGCAGCGGGTGCACATGCGGACCTGCGTGCGAATGCCATCGGCATCGTACTGGGAAATCCGCTGGACGTTGACGTTCCAGCGCCGACGCGTCTTGCGGTTCGAGTGGCTGACGCGGTTACCGAATTGCGGGCCGCGGCCACAGAGTTGACACTTTGCCATGGTTGCTAATCGATCGTTGTTTCAGGATGATTTCCGCGCGCCCGAAAAGGGCGGCTGCATCGTTTCTGCACGAAGTCGTATGCTACCAGAGTCAAGTGTGTGAGGCAATATAGCCGGGCTTGCAGCACAAGGGGGAGGAGCAATGGCGACTGAGGCAGGGACTCTCGATGCTCAAGGACTGCTCGATGCGCTCAGTGGCGGCGCAGAGTGGCTGCAGGCCAACGTAGACGCGGTGAACGCGCTCAACGTATATCCCGTGCCGGACGGCGACACGGGCACGAACATGATGCTCACGATCCAAACTGCCCTGCGTGACGCGCAGGAGAACCCCGGCGACGGCACCGTCGGCGCCATGTCCTACACCATCGGGCAGGGCGCGCTGCGCGGGGCGCGCGGCAACAGCGGCGTTATCCTCTCGCAATATCTGAAGGGGTTTGCCCAGGGACTGGACGGCGTTGACACGATGGACGGCCCGTCGCTCGCTAAGGGGCTGCAGGCCGCATCCGACGCCGCGTATGGAGCCATGAGCAAGCCCGTCGAGGGCACGATGCTGACCGTCGGGCGCGAGGCGGGCGAGGCCGCAAACGCGAGCGGCTCGGCGGACGTCATCGACACCCTCCGCGCCGCTGCTGATGAGGCCGATGCTTCAACCGCGCGCACGCCGGAACTGCTGCCCGTGCTGGCAAGCGCAGGGGTCGTTGATTCCGGTGGACAGGGCATCGCAGTACTGCTGCGCGGCGCGCTCGCGCGGCTGACGGGAGAAGATCCCGGCCCCGCTCTGGAAGCCCCGACCATCTCCGCCATCGATCCAAGCCTGTACGCCGGAGGGGAAGGGGAGGCATGGGGCTACTGCACGGAGTTCGTGCTGATGGAGCCCACGTCCAACATGGACACAATCCGCGCGACGATGGCGTTGTTCGGCGAGTCCGAGTCCATCGTTGAGGGCGACGCGTTGGTGCGTGTGCATCTACACACTGCCGAGCCGGAGGTCGTGCTGGCAGAGGCCGAGGGAATGGGTCGGCTGGAGCAGGTCTCCATCCGCGACATGGACCAGCAGCACCAGCAGTTCCTTGCAGGCCATGGAGAGGACATCGAGGATGTGGTCTGTGGCGTCGTGTCGGTTGCCGCGGGCCCCGGATTCGTAAGGATCATGCGGGGGCTTGGCGCAGGCTCCATCATCTGGGGCGGGCAGTCCATGAACCCGTCCGCGGAGGAGATCGCGGAGGCGGTGGAGTCAATCCCCGCCCCGGACATCATCATTCTGCCCAACAACAAGAACATTGCGGCAACGGCCGAGGTCTCACGCGACCTCATCCACACCAAGACCGTCACCGTGCTGCCGACTGAGTCCGTCCAGCAGGGCATCGCCGCGCTCCTGACATACTCGGCGACCGAGACCGTTCAGGACAACCTTGACGGGATGCAGGGCGCGGTTGATGAACTCCGCTGGGCGGAGGTGACATACGCAGTGCGTGACGGCCAGTCCGGCGATGTGACATACGCGGCGGAGCAGCCAATCGGCCTGCTTGAAGGCGATTTGGTCGTTTCGGGTGAGACGCCGGAGGCGGTGGCCCAGTCACTGGTGGAGCGCATCGCGCCGGAGGGCGAAAT
>DAOUKW010000195.1:0-2855 GCA_034420915.1 Dehalococcoidia bacterium | reverse complement strand
GGTGGTGGTGATCTCCCCGGTGTCGTCTTCTGTTCCCCTGAGCCGCACCTGGGCGGCACCATGCTCAGTCCCGTCGTCGAGGCGCTGACGCGAGAAGTCACGCCCCGCGGCTTCGTCTCATTTCGATTCAACTACCGCGGCGTTGGCGAATCCCGGGGCGAGAACGCCTTGGGGGAAGGACAGGTGTCAGATGCGCTCGCGGCTGTTGACATGCTGAGAGAATGGCCGGGTGTCGATGGACAGCGAATCGGAATCGTCGGCTATTCATTTGGCGCAAGCATCGCCCTGCGTGCCGCTGCCCGGCAGCCGGAAGGCGTGCGGGCTGTCGTCGCGGTGTCACCGATATTGGATATTCCCTTGATCGGCATCCCAACCGAGGGCGGGCTGTCAAGTGTAAATGTGCCCGTGAGATTCCTCATAGGAGGCGACGACGGGCTTACAACGCCGGAGAAATTGTGAGCATGGGTTGATGGTATTGGACGCGACGATGTGACTGCGATGGCCCTCGAGGGCGCGGATCGCGCATGGCAGACCAGCCGTCCCGCGCTGGCCGCTGCCACGGCCGGTTTCCTGGATCAGACGATGGCTCTCCGTTGACACGGAACGCGCCCGTACCTACGATTTTCACTTGAGACGTTCATGACACGAGAGCCCGGACAGATAGGGAGGCAAACTAGATGGCGACGTACGTGTTGCTCAGCACGCTAACGGATGAGGGGCGCAAGACCGTAAAGCATCGCCCTGAGCGGATCCAGGAAGTGAATCGTGAGATCGAGGCGTGGGGCGCGAAGGTTATGGCCCAGTACGCCGTGCTCGGCAACTATGACTTCGTCAACATCGTTGAGGCCCCCGACAACGAGACGATTGCAAGGGTCTCCCTGGAACTGGGCGCTCGCGGCACTATCCAGATTGTCTCTCTCCCGGCCTTTCCGATTGAGCAATTCATCGCCCAACTCGCCAAAACCCGCGACAACTAAGGAATCCCCTCCCCCTTGATGGGGGAGGGTTAGGGTGGGGGCGGCTTCCCCTTCAGGGCACGACCTCCCTAACGTATCCCACGTACTCTGCAAATCGTTTCGGCGCAAACCCGAACGCCTGCTCAACCGAATCGAGCGCCGTCACGTTGTCCACCCGCAGCTGGCTTAGCTCCGCCGAGGTTATCGGTGGATCTTTAAAGACACGCCCCATCAATGCCGCTCCAAGTTGGATGGCAAATCGCGGCATTGGCAGGCTGTAGACGCGCCTGATGCCCAGTTCAGTGGCGAAGGCGCGCGCAATGTCCACGAGCGCGATCTGCTCGGGTCCGCCGATCTCATAGGCCTGTCCCGCCCGCTCCGGCTCCGTCACGCACAGCGTCAGCGCCGCCGCAAGATCGCTCACATACATCGGCTGCAGCAGGGTGCGCCCACCGTCCGGGAACGGCAGCAGCGCCACCGGCCGTGTCCGCAGCAGCTTGACCGTCCGACGTGAAACGGCGTCGGACACGCCAAGCACCAGCGACGGTTTGACCACTGTCCATTCCAGCCCGCTGTTCGTTACCGCTTCCTCCGCTTGCCAGCGCGACCGCCCGTACGGCATCTCCGGGTCATCAGACGCTCCAAGAATCCCCATATAGACCAAGCGACTTGTTCCCACATCTTTCATCGCGTCGATGAGCGACTGTGTCGTTCCGACGTTCGTATCGCCAAATGAACGCCCCTCCGTCTCGCGGATGATGCCGACGGCGTGAACAACGGCGTCCGCGCCGGAAACTGCGTCTCGCACCGCATTCCAGTCGCGCGCGTCCCCCTCAATAACCTCAACCGCCTCACGCAGCACGGCCTCGCCCCGATCTGCATGGTCGCGCGCGGCAACAACGTCATCTCGTGTCAGCTTGCCGATGCTTGCCAGTGTCTCCACTGCCTCGAAAGCAACGCCAAGTGAACGTCTCGCATCGCTGAAAACCCTCTCCGGCGAGCGAGACAGCACGCGGGTAGGCCCGTGGCCGGCAGCCACCAGCGTTGCCACAAGGTGCCGCCCCACGAACCCCGACCCACCCAGAACCGTAACCTGCATCCGGCGCTTCTCCCTACAACACTGGTCCCACCCCAGTCTACCTGTGCCCTCCACCGTCATTCCCGCCTCCTTCGTCATTGCCGCGAAAGCGGGAATCCAGAATCCCCTCCCCCTTGATGGGAGAGGGTTAGGGTGGGGGTGAACCCCCGCAACTCCCTTGCCCCTCCTAATCGCCCAATGCTATTCTCGCGGCGTGTGTGGGGCAGCCCGCGCGCAAATGGGGATAAACGGGGGAGGGTGCCAACTATGGCCAACTATGAAAACGTCCTGTATGAAAAGCAGCGCAAGGGTGTTCTGATAACGCTGAACAGACCGGAGCGGCTCAACGCCATCAGCCCCGACCTTGAGCGCGAGTTGCACGAAGCATTGGACGAGGCCGAGGCGGATCCCGAGGTTCGCGCCATCGTGCTCACCGGCGCGGGCAGGGCATTCTCATCCGGGTATGACATCTCCGGCGAGGCCGAGTTCGAGTGGCCGTACGCGCTCCCCAAGAACACAAGCGTCGCCGCGCACCTCGACCATTGGCGCATGTCGGATCGCAGGAACATGCGTTATTTCCTGCACCTGTGGGAACTCACCAAGCCTGTCATTGCGGCGGTCAACGGGTGGTGCATGGGCGGCGGCTCCTGGTACGCCAACGCGGCCCACATGACCCTTGCCGCGGACAACGCCGTCTTCGCCCAGCCGGAAGTCCGCCATATGGACAACACCAGCTTCTTTTGGGTGCTCAACGCGGGCTACAAGCACGCCCTCCGCTACGCGTTGACAGGCGACCACATTGACGCCGAAGAGGCCCTCCG
>DAOUKW010000194.1:0-5684 GCA_034420915.1 Dehalococcoidia bacterium | reverse complement strand
AGCGAGTTCCATGAGGTGCGGGGTGACCTGGTAGCTGCGGAAATCACGGGCGCGCTGCTCGCGTTCCGCCTCTTGGCCCATGCTGGCCCACACGTCCGTGTAGACAACATCCGAGCCCTCAACGGCGTCCTCCGGTCTCGACAGTAGCTGTGGCGCGTGACCTTCGTGTCCTGCAAGTCTGGTCGCTTGTGCCACGATGTCACCAGGCAGCTCATAGCCGGAGGGCGACGCGATGCGGAATTTCGCGCCGACAAGCGCGCAGCCGAGCGCAAGGCTGGCAGCGACGTTGTTGCCGTCGCCGATGAACGCAATCGTCAGCCCCTCCAGCGTCCCAAAATGCTCCCGGATTGCCTGCAGGTCGGCAAGTATCTGGCATGGATGCTCGATGTCCGAGAGTGCGTTGATGACGGGCACATCGGCGGCGTTGGAAAGGTCAACCAGGGTTTGGTGGGAGTTGACGCGCGCAGCGATAATATCGGCGTAACGGCTGAGGACACGCGCGACGTCCTCCGGCGGCTCACGTCCGCCCAGGCCGACTTCCTGCGGCAGCATACTGAGGCTGTGACCGCCCATCTTGCGCATGCCAAGCTCAAAGCTGACACGCGTTCGGAGAGACGGCTTTTCCAGCAGCAGCACGAGGCTTCGTCCGGTCAGATTCGGGCGCAGTTCGCCCGTCCTGATGGCGGTGGCGGCATCCAGCACAGTACGCACCTCTTCGGAGGAGAGGTCGGCTAGTGACAGGAAATGGCGGCGCGGGGGCGCTTCAGTGAGTGTCATGGTCTGTTAATTCTACCCCCCAGCCACCAGAAGGCTATGTGTCTCCGCCTAACCCGCCGCGTGCATGAACCGTTCAGTGTTCGTATGCTTGAATTCGGCACTCGATGCAAGAACACAAGGAACATGTAATCCCATGCACAAGCACAGCCTTCTTTCCACACGATTTCTGCTGTTGATTGGAATAGCGGCCCTGACGCTGGCACTGTTGGCCGCCGCGTGCGGCACTGCCAGCGAGCCGGATGACGGCGACGAAGGAATAGTCGATAGCCCGACGGCAACAGCTACAGCAACTGCGGTCCCTACAGCTTCTGAGCCAACCACCGTGCCAACGCCAGCGGTTGAGGATGATGCGTCCACACCGGAGAGCGTGGGCACGGTGGACGTCGATGCGCCGCCCGGGGGCCTCGCGGCGACGCTGCAGGAGGGTACTCTCGCGCGCTACCTGATTCGTGAAGAACTCGCGAGCGTCGAGCTGCCCTTTGATGCCATCGGCGAGACATCTGACGTGTCCGGGGCGTTCACGTTCTCGGCGGACGGCGAGATTGTGCCGGAAAGTTCACGCATCGTGCTGAACGCTGCGAGCCTGCGCAGCGACGAGGAGAATCGCGACCGCTACCTGAGACGAAACGGAATCCAGACGGCGACCTATCCCGAGATCGTCTTCGTGGCCACGAGCATCGACGGGCTTGAATGGCCGCTGCCGGGATCCGGCGAGGTTGAGTTCACGATTAATGGCGATCTGACGGTTCGTGAGGTCACGCGACCGGTGGCGTGGCAAGCCGTTGCCACATTTGACGGCAACAGCGTGACGGGAACGGCAAAGACGAATTTCACGTTCGGCGAGTTCGAGATGGAGGTTCCGGATCTGTTCTTCATCGTCAGCCTGGAGGACAACATCCGCCTAGAACTGGATTTCGTGGCGGCGTGGTAGTGGAAACGAGTCCATGCCAACCCCAATGACTGAAGTCAACGAGGAGTCAATTATTCCCCTAGAGAACATTTATATCGCACAATTGCTCATTCCTACAGCAATTGTGGATCCATCAACCTCACGCGTCCAGATCGAGAAACCCGAGTCCTTAGGAGTAACGAGAGGCTACTTCTACTTCGACCCGCAACGAACCAACGACCTTTCAATGCCAGGAAGCGCCATGGCAATACTAACCGTTGAGGTTCTAGCAAACTCACTCAGGGCCGCTGAAGATCAATCTATTCGCGCTGGAGAGCGCTTTAGTGCAGCCATTTCTGGTTTCTTAGGGACACCCTACCAAGAGCCACATATAGAGAAGCTCGCTAAGGTGGACATCGGGCGGTATATATTAGCTCAACATCAATACATACACATGCTTCAACCTTTCGTGTCGTCTAGCGTCAGCGGGTCTCTACCGCAACAATTGGGCGAGTACGTCAGACTTGTGGCTTTGATGGATGAATCGCTTAGGGAGCAACTTCAGGGAGCAATCCACTGGTATGGATTAGCTGTAGCCAGCGGTGATCCGGCCGTAGGGTACTTGTCCGCATGGATAGGGTTGGAATATCTAGGGGCATTGCTCAGCGAGCACTGGCACCCACTAGGGGTCAAGGTTAGCTGCAATACCTGTGGCAATGCCTCAGGCAAAGACAGAGCTAGGGGCAATGCTGGCATCGAACATGCACTCGGTCTCGCGGCACGAAGGCAGCTCTGGGACACTTCCAGCATGGACACCCAATTGCGCACACTACTGGAATCGGAGTTGCAGGTAGCCGTCACTTTCAATGATGCGGAAACCCTTAGGAATCGACTGGTTCACGGGTTTAAGGAACAGGGAAAAGTACCCTCAGATTACTTCGCCGAGGCGAATCTCTATAGACGCCACATGATACACATCTTGAACTACTGTATAAGAGTCATGATGGGTAAGAATAGCCGTTCACTAATTGCCGCAGACCACAGAACTAGACCTGACTTCAGGTACAGTCTTGAGTTCAAGGAACCCTTACCAAGAGATCCATTTGTTGAGCAGTGGTTCAATGAGCCAAAGATCTCTCATTCATATGGCAGAATAGGAAGTGATAATACGCCCAGTGGAGAATTTGAGTACGCCCAGTGGGGCACTAAGGCCGAAGCAGAAGCAATCAAGCTAGATGCTATGGACCATTTTTCAAGGGGCGCGCAACTCTATGACCTCACTGCCGACCCCAACAAGCGTGAACCTGTTGAGCCCTCTCCTACATGGGAAGACCGTGCAGAAGAGCCGAATTGGCGTCCATTCGTTCCTCTCGAGGAAAACACTTCACAGTAGCCTCTCCTCACCCCCTACAATCTATAACGCAGGGGGTTTGAATACACGCGATGCCGCTGCAATTGATCAGGACGATTGAGGAGTTCCGGCGTGTGCGTGAACAGGCGCGCGCGGCGGGGTCCCTCGGGTTCGTGCCGACGATGGGTTTTCTGCACGAGGGGCATATCTCTCTCGTGAGGATGGCGCGCGCGGAGAACACCGTGGTTGCGGCGTCTATCTTCGTGAATCCGGCGCAGTTCGGGCCGAACGAAGACCTCGCCGCCTACCCGCGTGACCTTGAGCGGGACATGGCGATGCTGGAGGAGGCCGGCTGCGATCTGCTCTTCCACCCCTCGCCGGAGGAGATATATCCGCCGCCGGAGCAGGATGTCTACGTTGTGCCGGGAGAGATTGCCGCCCGCCTCGAGGGCGCCGCCCGCCCTGTTCATTTCCGCGGTGTCGCCACGGTCGTGCTCAAGCTGTTCAACATCGTCCAGCCGGACCGTTCGTACCTTGGACAGAAGGACGGCCAGCAGGTCGCCGTCGTGCGCCGCATGATGCGTGATCTCAACGTGCCCGGAGAACTGGTTGTTGGGCCGACGGTGCGGGAACCGGACGGTCTTGCCATGTCCAGCCGCAACACATACCTGACCACGAAGGAGCGAAAGGCCGCCTCTGTGGTTTACCGGGCGCTGTGCGCGGCGAGAGACCTGTACCGCTCCGGCGAGGCGCGAGCAGTTGTGCTGCGAGACGCGATGCGGGCGACGCTGGAATCAGAGCCGCTCGTGGCGTCCATTGACTACGTGTCCATTGCGGACCCACTGACGATGGCAGAGGCCGAGGGTGACGTGCCCGAGGGCGCGATGGCATCGACGGCTATCCGCATGGGCAAGACACGGCTACTGGACAATGTGATCCTCACGAAATCCGAAGGCGGCGACGCATGAGAGCGCCCATGGACTGGGATGACCTCCATCGTGAGGCCGGGTCGCTGCGAGACGAACAATCGGGGACGGCATCCAGCCTGGCAGCGAGCGGCGCGCAACTGCTGCACCGGGCACTATCGGAGATGTACATCGGCGAGCCGGAGCCGTTGCGGGAAGTCGCGCACACGATTGCAGAGGCGCGGCCCGAGGTGGTGGCGATACGCAACGTGGGCGTATCAGCCTACCGCACGGCGCGTGAGGCACGCTCCGGCGACCGTATGGCGGCGGCGGCGCGGAGTGTTGCGCGTCTGGCGCGGCTACTGAGTGACACGCCTGCATCACTCGCGAGACGTGGACAGCCGCTATTGCCGGAGAATGCCACCGTTGTGACGATGGGACGCTCAGAGAGCGTTCGCGCAGCCATTGCGCTGGCGGGAGACCGCATTGTTGAGGCGCGGGAGCCCACGGCGGCTTCTGCGGACAGTCAGGCGGTCCTTGATGGCGCAGACATTGTGTTATTGGGCTGCACGGCGTTCCTTGCGGACGGCTCGATGGCGGCAGACCCGGGAACGCTGGCCTTGGTGGAGGCCGCGGCGGGCCATGATCCTGTCGTTCCGGTCCACTTCTTCGCTGACACGTTGAAGCTGGCCCCGTGGCTGCCTGCGCGGAGCAATGGCCAAGCCCCCCCTGAACTGGATATCATCCCGCCCAGGTACGTCGACCACGTGATCACGGAGGACGGGATCCGGCGCCCGGGGCAGCTGCTTCAAGCCGCCGCAGACCTCGCCACCTGGTGGCGGATGCTGGAAACGCCTGAAGGGTGAGGGTGCCGCGCTTATAGCGTCAAGCGTGAATACAGCTGCGGCAGGCGTTTGGGGAGGAGCTCGATGTCGGCGAGGACTTCATACGGCAGGTCGCCGCACATCTCTTTCATGTAGTCGTGGCCGGCGCGGTCGACCGTGAGCAGGAACGGGATGATGCCCTTGGCCTTGGCCTGCACGAGCGCATCGTGAGTATCGTGGACGGCATATTCCTTCTCCGCCCCCTCACGGCTGTAACCGCGATCCTGCGGACGACCGTCTGAGATCAGGAACAGCACCTTGGTTTTGGCGCTCACATCGTCCAGCTTGGCAGTTGCATGGCGGATGGCCGGACCCATTCGCGTCGCGTGCAGCGGCGTGATGCCGTCGATGCGCTTGGCAACGCGGTCTGAGAATTGCTCCTCAAGCCCCTTGACGCTGTAGAACTCCACGTTCTCACGGCCGTAGCCGGAGAAGCCGTAGATGCCGTACTGATCACCGATGGTTTCAAGGGCGCGGATCAGCAGGACGGTTGATTCCTTTTCCAGATCGATGATGCGGAGATAGGAGCGTTTCTGCTGTTCGCGGCGAGACCGCAGCCAGAACAGGTATTGGCGGGGATCGTCCGGGATATCCTCGTCGTCATCGTCGAAATCAGATCGCTCTTCGATGGCTTCGGCGGTGGACGCGCTCATGTCAAGCAGGAAGATGACGGCAACATCACGCTCCGTCTTGTTCCGACGCCAGTAGACCTTGTCATCCGGCGTTGCGCCTGCCCGGCGCTGCACGATTGCATCGATGACGGCATCGAGGTCGAACTCTTCGCCGTCCGTCAGCCGCTTCTCCTTGCGGTACGTCTCCGGCACCATCATCTCGAACTGCCGCCGCACCTCGTTGATGAGGCCGGCGTGACGCTCGAT
>DAOUKW010000193.1:0-6413 GCA_034420915.1 Dehalococcoidia bacterium | reverse complement strand
ATTTCCGTCTTTGAGATGCTGACGGCGAGCGGCGTTGAGGTTGGTGAGGGTGCAGGGCAGGTGGATCTGCGGCCTCGTGGCAGCAGCGGCCTTGGCAGCCTCTTCGGCCTGTTCATCAACTTCCTGCCGCTCATCTTCTTCGGCGCAATACTGATCTTCTTCATGCGGCAGGCGCAGGGCGGCAACAGCCAGGCCCTCAACTTCGGGCGCAGCCGCGCGCGGATGTTCATGGGCAACCGCCCCGCCGTCTCGTTCTCGGACGTTGCCGGTGTCGAAGAGGCCAAGATTGAGCTTGAAGAGGTTGTCGAGTTCCTCAAGTACCCGGAGAAATTCGCCAGCCTCGGCGCGCGCATCCCGCGCGGCGTCCTCCTTGTCGGCCCTCCCGGCGGTGGAAAGACCCTGCTCGCCCGCGCGGTGGCCGGCGAGGCCGGTGTTCCGTTCTTCTCCATCAGCGGTTCTGAATTCGTCGAGATGTTTGTCGGAGTCGGCGCAAGCCGTGTCCGCGACCTCTTTGACCAGGCCAAGCGCAATGCTCCCGCCATCGTCTTTGTCGACGAGATCGATGCCGTTGGTCGTCACCGCGGCGCGGGACTCGGCGGCGGACACGATGAGCGAGAGCAGACCCTCAACCAGATCCTCGTCGAGATGGACGGCTTTGACAGCTCCACCAACGTCATCGTCATCGCCGCCACCAACCGCCCCGATATTCTCGATCCGGCGCTCCTGCGCCCCGGTCGCTTTGACCGCCGCGTCACCATCGATCTGCCGGACGTCCGAGGCCGTATCGCGATACTTGACGTCCACGCGCGCGGCAAGCCCCTTGATCCTGACATCGACATGGAAGTGGTGGCCAAGCAGACGCCCGGCTTCAGTGGCGCGGACCTTGCCAACCTCATCAACGAAGCGGCGATTCTTGCCGCGCGACGCAACAAGAAACTCGTCATGTACGACGAGCTTGCCGAAGCCGTCGACCGTGTTTTTGCCGGGCCGGAACGCAAGAGCCGTCTCGTTACGGAGCGTGAGAAGCGCACCACCGCCTACCACGAGGCCGGGCACGCCGTTGTTGGACACCTCGTTCCCAATGCGGACCCCGTTCAAAAGGTCACCATCGTCTCTCGCGGGATGATGGGCGGCTACACGCGATTCCTCCCCAGGGAAGAGTCGATGCTCCGCACGCGCTCGCAATTGCTGGACTCCATCAAGGCTGCGCTTGGCGGACGAGCTGCGGAGGAGATTGTGTTTGGAGATATCTCCACCGGCGCGTCCAACGACATTGAGCAGGTCACACGCATTGCCCGCAGCATGATTACAACCTACGGCATGAGCGACAAGCTCGGCCCGCTCACGCTCGGCAAGCGCGAAGAAATGATCTTCCTCGGGCGTGAGATCTCGGAGCAGCGCAACTACGGCGAGCGTGTGGCTGATGTGATCGACCAGGAGGTCAACGACATCGTCTTCGGCTCCTACGATGAGGCGAAACGCATCATCAATGAGAACCGCCACATCCTCGACAATCTTGCGGAATACCTCATCGTTGAAGAGACGGTGGAAGGGGATGACCTTCAGAAACTCCTCAACGGCGAGCAGATGGATCCGCCATCCATCGATCCCACGCCGCCGCCTGACCCCGCGCCGCCCGATCCTGTCCCCTCTGACCCCGCGCCGATTCCGGCCACGTAAACACTCGGGCGTTCATCGACTGCCCGTCGAGGCTCGATCACCCTGTGCGCGATATCCTTCAGGCCCTCGCCAACGGCGAGATAACGACAGAAGAGGCCCAGCGCCGCCTCAACCTCCACGCGATCCAGGAGGTGGGCAACCTTGCCAATCTTGATCTTGGCCGCATGGCTCGTACCGGAAAACCGGAGATCGTCCGCTGCGCCGGAAAGAGCGTGGAGCAAGCCATCGAACTCGCTCTGCCGTTCCTTGACGAGCCCGGCGTCGTCGCCCTTTCCAGCGCGACTGCGGATCATGAAGCGGCTATTCGCGCCGCCCGTCCCGATGCCCTGATTCGCTTTGAACCCTCGGCCGGCATCCTCATTGCCCGCAACCCGGACAAACCGGAACCGGAAAGGATCGGCAGAGCCGCCATCATCACCGCGGGAACATCAGACATGCCCATCGCCCTGCAGACGCAGTTGATCGCAGAGATGCTGGGCGTGGAAACCACGCTGCATTCAGACGTTGGCGTATCCGGTCTCCATCGGCTTTTCCCGGTGCTGCAGGAAGTTGTCGAGTCCGACCCGGAAGTCGTTGTGGTGATTGCGGGGCAGGAGGGCGGCCTTGCGCCTGTCGCCGCGGGACTCCTCGAATTGCCCATCATCGCCGTCCCCACCTCAACCGGAACGGGCTACGGCGGTGAGGGCCTCGGCGCGCTTTCGACGATGCTCCAGTCCTGCTCGCTCGGACTTGCCGTCGTCAACATTGACAACGGCATCGCCGCCGGCGTCATGGCCGCCACCATCGCCCGCCGCGCCAACCGCAGCTAGCTCACCCCCACCGTCATTCCGGCCCCCACCCTGTCATTCCGGCGTAGGCCGGAATCCATCGGGACTCCCCCCCGCTCGCCCTGAGCCTGTCGAAGGGCGCCCCCTCCGTCATTCCCGCCCCTACTCCGTCATTCCCGCGAAAGCGGGAATCTGAATCGCATTGCGTAACCCAGCCCCCTCACCGCCATCCCGCCATAGTGGCCCATTCTTCGTCCTGTATGTGTCCGTCCCTATCGTTGGCTTTACGCAGTTCCGCTAGGGTCAGCTTGTGACTCTTGCGCTGATTGCACGGCCCGCACAAGAGCGTGTAGTTCTCCATCACGTCCTTGCCGCCCTTTGACTTTGGCATCACGTGGTCTACCTGTAGATAATCCTCACGGTGCGGTGTCCACCCGCAGCCATCACATCGCATCACTGACTGCATACTGATGAGACGCTTACGAATCTCCCGTGCAGGGAGTCGGGGCGCGTTGCGCTGTCGGCTTGCGACACGCAACTCCGGCGCGGCGGGTTTACCGTCGTCCGAGCGCACAGGGCGTCGTTTCGCCACGGTCACGTTCTTGTTCCAATTCATGCGCTTGGTCACCTCGTCGCGTAAGCGGTCGAACATCACGTCTTTAGCGTCGTCGAGGATGTCAATGCCAATCCACTTTCTGTCCGTCTGCTCGGCGGCAACGCAAGTCGTCGCGCACCCCGCGAATGGATCAAGAACTACGTCGCCTTCGTCGCTGGATGCCTCCACAATGCGTTTGTACAGAGCGATGGGTTTCTGAGTTGGATAACCCTTGCGCTCCTTTGCCACTGATGAGATTTGAGGAATCTCCCACCAGTCATGCAACATCTTGCCGTCGGGATGATAGCCGGGCTTGACCTCGCCCGCATCGTCATATGCGTAAATGTCCCTATAGCGCTCAACTCGGAGAATGTTGTGCTTTGAGCGTGTGGCGTCGCGTCCGTAAAGAAGCAACGTGTCGTGCTTTCGCGGAAAGTGCCGTTTACTTGCTCCGCCAGCGTGGTAGCACCAGATAATCTCATTGCGAAAATTGGCACGTCCAAAGACGGCATCCATCATGGTCTTTATCCACGCGCCAGCAGTGTGGTCACACTGCAAATACAAACTGCCTGTTGGCTTTAGTATTCGCCGCATCTCTAGGACGCGGACCCCCAGCCAACATAGATATGCCCCCATGTCGTCTCCGGCGGCAGCTTGTGCTGCTTGAACGACACTGTGCAGAGCAGGGTGGTCACTCCGCAACATCTCAATCCATTCAGACTGAACGTCCTTATCCCATGTCCAAACGTCCTTGTAGGAGACCTCTTTACCCTTCTTGTCTTCACCTGCCTTGACCCTGCCTTTGAACGCTTTGACGTTCTTGTTGAATGGCGGGTCAGTGGCGATGAGGTCTACGCTCTCCGAGTTGATGTTGCGTAAGAAGCCAAGGTTATCCCCGATGAACAGGGTGCGGTTCTTGACGTTGAGGGTAGGCACAGGTTTCTCAAACTGAGTAAGTAGACTTATAGTCTATGGACGGATAGTCTATGTCTTGGTAGCGTCCGCGTCAAGTGGACGATTATCAGACCGAGTTTGGTCGACACATACGCGAACTAAGGACGCGACAGGGTTCCACACAGGAAGATGTGGCTCACCGGGCCGGCGTCCACGTAACCTATTTGTCCGGTATCGAACGAGGCGTTCGCAACCCGGCGCTTAAAAACATCCGCGCCATTGCCAGAGCCATGGATGTTCCTACTGCCGCGTTATTCACGTTTGAGTCGGAAATTCGACCTCTTTAGCCGTCTCCCAGCTTCCCCGACCGCTCCCGATGGACTCCCGTTCTCGCGGGAATGACGGAGGGGGTTCGCCCTGAGCCTGTCGAAAGGCGAGCCCCCATCCAACCCACAGGGCGGAACCTGCGCTACTATGGTTGCTGAGGAAGATTGAAGATGGCTTTAGACCTACGACTCAAGGCCCAGGTGCTGCCTGGAGGCAGAATTGAAATTCAAAGCCCCGACCTTACGGAGGGGCAGACTGTTGATGTCGTCGTGCGGAGTACTGAGGAGCCCCTTAACCGCTCTGCGCTGGAGATACTGGCTGATGCTCCGGGCCATCGCGTTTTCAAGACCGCCGAAGACGTGAAGGCGTACTTGGCGGAAGAGAAGGCCTCTTGGGACCGCTAGTCGTGCTCGATGATCTTCAGACAGGGTCGAACCTGACGTAGCTTGTACCTCTCTCTTACGCCCCCCACGTTCCGCCGCGGCAAGGACTAGGGTTCGGTTCCGCCCGCCATATACGTCAGGTCAGGAACAATCGTCACAAAACGATTCAATGAGTCGTTGAGGATGTCCGGCATCTCAAGGTGCGGGAAATGCCGCGAGAGCGGGATCGTATCGAACGATGCATGCTGGATTGCTCCCAGCATCTGCCCCGCCTGCGCCACAAGCGGATCATCCTCGCCGTAGATGAGGAGTGTCGGCGTCTGAATTGACCCAAGCCGCGAGGTCGCATCCCACTTTGCCGCCGCCACAAAATCCCGCATGGAGGACATGGGACGCTGCTCCTTGCGGGCTGCTGTCAGCGCGTCGGCCGACAGGGGCATCTGCGGCTCGCGCAGACCCCGCAGCGCCCGGTTCTCCAGGAATCCCTCGGGGTCTTCCAACAGATCTGCAGCCGTGTCCGCCGCCCACGGGAACGTGATTCCCGTTCCGATCAGCACCAAACCCTCAACTCGCCGAGGACGCCGACTCGCGTACTCGATGGCGATGGCTCCACCCAGCGAATGCCCCACAAGCACCACGGGAGAGAGCCCTAGTGTATCGATGAACTCCTCCAGGAACGATGCCCAGTCCGGCACGTCCTCCAGCGCCTCGCCGCTCGACTGTCCGTGTCCCAGCAGGTCGAGGGCGATGGGTGTCTGGGACGGCGCGAAGAACCTCATTTGGTCTGCGAACAGTCGATGATCCGCCCCCGGCCCATGTATGAAAAGGATGCGCGCGCCCGGCGTGGCGCCGCCAATCTCATGCGGGCATTCGTAGTAGACGGACTCCCCACCAAAGTTCACATGCGGCATAGTCCTTCTACTCTACATGACGGAGGCGCCCGCTATACTTGAAACACCGCCGCCGTCATGCGGCGCATGGAAGGATAGGGATTCATGTCAACATCGGAACAGGTGAGGCTTACCAGCCTGTCCCACTGCGCCGGTTGAGCGGCCAAACTCGGCCCCGCCGAGCTTGCGCAGGTCCTGCGCAATCTGCCGCCCGTTACCGACCCCAACCTGCTGGTCGGAATCTCGACCGGTGATGATGCTGCCGTCTACCGTCTCACCGATGAAATCGCCCTCATCCAGACCATCGATTTCTTTCCGCCCGTCGTTGATGACCCATACGACTACGGCGCGATAGCCGCTGCCAACGCCCTTAGCGATGTCTACGCGATGGGCGGGCATCCCGTCATCGCCCTCAACGTTGCCGCGTTTCCGGACGCGCTCGACAAGGAAATCCTTGGTCGCATCCTGAAGGGCGGGGCGGATAAGGCGGCGGAGGCGGGCACGCTCATCGCGGGAGGCCACACCATCGAGGACCCTGAACCCAAATACGGTCTCTCCGTCACCGGCATCGTGCAGCCCGGCCACCAGGTGGCGAATGTGGGCGCGCAGCCCGGCGACGCTTTGGTGCTGACAAAGCCGCTCGGCTCCGGCGTGCTCACGACGGCCCACAAGAACGGCGCGCTTGACGCTGACACTCTCGCCGAAGTCGTCGCCGTCATGGCGCAGCTCAACCGTGACGCGTCGGAGGCGATGATTGAGGTGGGCGTGAATGCCTGCACGGACGTCACCGGATTTGGGCTGCTTGGGCACCTGAAGGGAATGCGCGGTGGCAGCGGCGTCGGCGCAACGCTGACCCCGTCAGACATTGCGACGATCC
>DAOUKW010000192.1:0-6675 GCA_034420915.1 Dehalococcoidia bacterium | reverse complement strand
GCAGGTTCTTCCGCTCAGGCAGATCATCCACCACTTCATCCGCTTCCGGCGTGATGTCGTCATCAACCGCACGCGCTATGAATTGCGGCGGGCGCAGGATCGCGCCCACGTGTTGGAGGGGCTGCGTGTCGCGCTGGACAATCTCGATGAGGTCATTGAGGTCATTCGCGGCGCCGAGTCCGCGGATGCCGCCCGCATCACACTGATTGAGCGCTACA
This sequence comes from Dehalococcoidia bacterium, assembly GCA_034420915.1. Lineage (GTDB taxonomy): Bacteria > Chloroflexota > Dehalococcoidia > UBA6926 > UBA6926 > VXMO01. The sequence continues at coordinate 6,457 of DAOUKW010000192.1, read as the reverse complement.
CGCTGTCACAGCGGCAGGCGCAAGCAATCCTCGATATGCAGCTGCGCCGGTTGGCCGCCCTTGAGCGCCAGGCCATCCTGGAAGAACTTGAGGAACTGCGCGAGCGCATCGCCGAGCTGGAATCCATCCTCGCCGATCCGACCCGCATCACGACCGTCGTGCGTGAGGAGATCGAGGAACTCAAGGAGAAGCACGGCGACGAGCGCCGGACGGAGATCGACGAGAACGAGCTCGGCGCTGTTCGCCGTGAGGACCTGATTCCGCACAACGAGGTCGTCGTCACCATCAGCCAGCGCGGCTACATCAAGCGGGTGCTGGCGTCTGCGTACCGGCGGCAGCACCGGGGCGGCAGGGGCGTCACCGGCGTGACCACGCGGGAAGAGGACATCGTTCAACACCTGCTGGTCTGCGACACGCATGATACGCTGCTCTTCTTCACGAACCGCGGCCGCGTAACGACGCTCAGGTGCTTTGACCTGCCGGCGGAGGCGTCCCGAACGGCGCGCGGCATCCCCGTCGCGAACCTGTTCCAGGGCAGCGCGCTCGCGCCAAACGAGCAAGTGACGACCGTTATGGCGGCATCCGATCTCTCTGAACACGATTACCTGGTTTTCGCCACGCGCAAGGGCATCGTAAAGCGAACTCCGTTGGAGCGGTTCGTGAAGGTGCGAAGCACGGGCAAGAAGGCGATGAACCTTTTGGACGGCGATGATCTGGTCAGCGTGATTCTTGCGAAGGAAGAGGACCAAGTCATCCTCGTCACCGAGCAGGGTCTCGCCATTCGTTTTGAGACAAACGCGCTCAGGTCCGCATCGGCAACGTCCGGCGGCGTGCGCGGTATCCGCTTTGGGAAGCGTGGTGCGGAAGACAACGTCGTTAGCGCCGTTATCGCAGACCCGGAGAAGTACCTGTTCGTGGTGTCTGCGCGCGGCTACGGCAAGAGCACTCGCATGGGCACGGGGCAAATTGTCGAAACGCCGAAGGGAGCCCAGACCGACGGCTACCCGCTCCGCAACAGGGGCGGCATGGGAGTCGCCACGTTCAAGGTGCGGCAAGACCGGCATAAGAACACCGGCCTGATTGTGGGCATCGCCGCCGCCAAGCGTGACGAAGAGATCATGCTCATCTCCAGGAAGGGCATCGTAATACGCACTACTCTCGACAATGTGCGGCCCACGCGGGGGAGAGATACCAGCGGCGTCCACGTCATGCGCCTCGAGCAGGACGATGTAGTCGTCGCGATAGCCCAATTCCCGGAGCCGGAAGAGGAACTCCCCAAGCCGGAGGCAAAGAACGGCTCCGGCAAGAAGAACGGCGCAAAGGCAAAGGCCAAAGCCAACGCAAAGACAAAGACATCCGCCAAGAGCCGCAGGAACGGCAGGGCAAAGGCCGCAGAGGCGGAGCCTGCTGAGGAATCAACCGACGAAATCGCCGAGCCTTCTGAGGACATCGTCGAGATCGTGCCGGACGATGACACGGACGCCGAAATCCTAGAAGAGGATGATACAGGGGAGGACGAGGAGGATTAGGCTCCCCGCCTCGTCATTCCCGCGAAAGCGGGAATCTAATGGTAGGAGATGTTGTAATCCTTGAAGAAGCGCTCTCTTTCATTGGCGTCTTCCAGGAGGTTGAGGTGTTCGATGACGAGTTTGGTTAGGTCATCCTGTACCTCTTCGAGCGTATCGCCGAATGTGCTTGTGCTGAGTTCAAGGCAGACTCCGACCCATTGTTCTTCCTCAAACTCGTACTTGAGCGTGAGGTCAACGTAGCCCAAGGGCTCTTCCGGCACCGTTATGCTCCTTCCTTTAGCTCGGTACGCCTATGGAGCAACCAAATCTCCAACTATTCTTCCGCAAACAAGTCGCGGCATTAATCCAGTGTTGCGTCATCGTAGTAGAAGGCGTCCTCATCCCACTGCATGTCAGGCCAAGGAGGATCATCTAGCTGAATAATCTGGCCAGTAATCATGATGGCCTCGTTAGAGTCATTGTTATAGAAGAGCAACTTATCGCCGGATTGAACGTCACACGTATCCGATAAACGGCGCATTTGGCCAGAATTACATCCTCCCGAGGCGCGGGAGCTGCCCAGCAAGTAATCTTCGGCCGTCGTTTCCCGTGATAGAAGCGCGAACTCGAATCCCCTCCTACTTTGCTCCGCCTCGACATTAAACGAGTAGTGCCCTTCGTCGCAGAGTGGAATTGTATAGGCCCAGCCTGGAGCAATAACCCTAGAAATATCACGCTCAATCTCGAAGCGAGTTTCTGTGGCCGGATACATGATGTTATTGGGGTCATCGCTATGGCCGTAGCCGAGAGTATGCCCAAGTTCGTGATAGAGAATCTTGACGACGGTGTCTCTGTCGAATGCCTGCCACTCGTCATAGCAATTCGTGCTTCCTAACCCGATGTGGATCACCGTCTGATGAGTGGCTGTTCCCAAGACATGATCACCGTAGTCTCGCACCCACCGGACATAGATGGTTGCGTCCTGCTCGCTGTCAATTACTTCGATAGTCGCCCCGTGATGTTGTCTGCCTTGCAGGGATTCAATGGCATCCGCAACCGCATTTTCAGCGCTCTCTCCGGCATACCGGGGCAGAGAATCAAAGTGTATCTTCAGTTCTCCAGTTGCACTTGTGTTGCTATGGGTGTCCTGGGATGGAGTGTCAAAATCCGACACGAAATCCCATATCGTGCCCCAGTTGATAACGGCCAACGCCACCAGCGCCGCTATGAGAATGCCGAGAATGATTCCACACCAGGAGTCGCCATCGTCTGGAGGCGGACTCCCTGGAGGCGAGTCACGTCCAAGATCGACTGGAGGCCCAACGGGACGCCCCCGCCAAGAACGCTGATACCTATATGTGTTGAGGGAGCGAGTCATATCTAAGGCTGGCTAGGAAAACTAGGAACCCAGAGACCGAGGGCAATACTCGCTTATCCAGATCACTTCTCCCCAGCCAGACCCTTTAGCCCCCACAAAACCCGCTCGGGGGTGAAGGGGGTTTGGTGGAGGCGGACGCCCGTTGCGTGGTAGATGGCGTTGCCGATTGCTCCCACAGGTGTGACAAGAGGTATCTCGCCCACACCCCGCGCCCCGTGCGGTCCGCTTGGGTTCGGTGTAGAAACGATCACCGGCTCGATCATCGGCACGTCCACCGTTGTCGGCATCCGGTAGTCCAGGAAATTCGGGTTGCGGATCATGCCCGTTGCCACGTCGACGTCGTACACCTCCCACAGCGCCCAGCCGATGCCCTGCGCCGCGCCACCCTGCATCTGGCCTTCCACGGCCAGCGGATTGATAGCGTTGCCGGGGTCCTGGAAGATTGTGAACCGCTTGATCTCCGTGCGACCGGTTGCCTTGTCGACGGCTACCTCCGCGATGGACGCGGCGGACGTTGGCGCGGCAGGCAATCCCGTTGCCATGTTGATGACCTTCAGCTCCTCGCCCTTATTGGCCTCCACCGCCGCCTTGCATACATCGGCCAGGCTGACGCTCCGATCGGAATCACGCGCCGTGAAGGTCTGGTTCTCGTAGTCGACGTAGTCTGATTCGACGCGGAGCATGTCTCCCGCGACGGCACGCAGCCGCTCCAGCGCGTCGCGTGCGCCGAGCATCACGGCGGTTCCCGTCGTGAGCGTCGTGCGGCTGCCGAATGAGCCGTCTGTATGGCCGACGGAGTCCGTATCGCCGCTGCGGACGCTGACCTGCTCCATCTCCACGCCGAGTTCTTCGGCCGCGAACTGCGCCATCGTCGTGCGGGTACCGGTCAGATCGACTGAACCGGTTGTGACCTCAAACGTCGCGTCCGGGTTGATGACGATCTCCGCGCTTGATGTGAGCGTTGCCCCGCCCCAATACGCCGCTGCAAAACCCCGCCCATGTCCCTCGGGAATCGGATCCGTCCACGCAGGATGCTCTTTGGCGGCGAGCAGGATCTTCTTGAGGCCCCAAACCGGCATATTCAGGCCGTTGGGGAGCGGGTCGCCCTGCTCCGTCACATTCTTGAGACGGAGATCGATGGGATCCATCCCCAGTTCTTCGGCAAGCTCGTCCATCACGACCTCGGTGGGGTAGTTGCCGATGGGGCCGCTTGGCGCGCGGTAGGCCATCGCGACGGGTTTGTTTGTCACCACGTCATAGGCGTCGATGTGCAGATGCTTGAAGCGGTAGTGTGATGCGCCGGTCAGCGCGGCGGTGGCGGAATGCGTGAACCCCGTCATCGCGCCCGTGTCCAACAGATAGCGGCCGTCGAACGCCGTCACCGTGCCGTCTCGCATCGCGCCGATGCGCAGGTTGATGACATGGGCGCATGTTGGCCCGGACGCGCGGAAGACCTCCTCCCTCGCGAGGACGAGCTTGACGGGTTGGCGCGCCTTCATTGCGAGCAAGGCCGTCACGAACTCGATGCCAAGCCCCGCCTTGCCGCCAAAGCCGCCGCCGATCTCCAGCGGCACGACGGTGATCTTGTCCTGCGGCAGGCCGAGGATGATGGACAGGGTATCGCGCAGGTTGAAGCTGATCTGGCTGGATGAATAGACGGTCAGGTGGCCGTCCTCGCCCACGTCCACCGTGCACGCCTGCGGCTCCAAATACCCCTGGTGGACGGTGCCGCCGCGGAAGGTCCGCTCAATGACGATGTCCGACTCCGCGAAGCCTCGCTCAACGTCTCCGCGTTCGAACTCAACGCGGCGGGCTATATTGCTCGGTCTGTCGGACGGCCCGCCGGCGAACTCCCATGTATAGAGGTCATCATGGACGAGGGATGATTCAGGTCGAACGGCGCGCTCCACATCAACGACGGGCTCAATCGGCTCGTATTCAACCTCGACGAGCGCGGCGGCCTCCTCAGCAGTCGTCACGTCGTCCGCAGCGATGGCCGCGACAGCCTGCCAGTGGTAGAAGATGCGGTCCTCCGCCATCTGCATCCGCCGCTGATCACGCGGCGTCATGGTGATTTCGCCGCCGACGGCCTGGTTGCTCATGGCGATATAGGGGAAGTCTGCGGACGTGACGATTGCGCGCACGCCGGGCATGGCCGCGGCCTTTGAGACATCGATGCTGAGAACGCGCGCGTTAGCGTACGGGCTGCGGACCAGCTTGGCGTATAGCGTGCCGTCCGTAGTATGGTCCGCGCCGAACACGGCCTCGCCGGTCAGGCGCTCAGCGCTATCGACGCGCTGAACACCCCGCCCAACGATGCGTGTACTCTCTTTTGCCTCTGTCATGTGAAGTGACCTCGATCGAAATGAGTTAGTCCTGCCTATGGTACGGGAATCTCTACAACCGTAGGATGTATCTTAGAGTCTGGAGACGGACAATAGGTGCCCGTCCTGGAGTTAGACAAAATGACCATCACACCACTTGAGAACGGCTCGGTTACCTCGCCGCGCGGATTTCGCGCAGGCGCCGTTCATGCCGGCATCCGTTCTGACACGCCGGAGGATGTGCTCGACGTGACCATCCTTGCCGCGGATGGCGAGACGACGGGCGCAGCGGTGTTCACGAAGAGCAAAGTCACGGCGGCGCCGGTCGTCCTGAGCCGCGAGCATATTGGCAAAGCGGCGCCCCGTGCGGTTGTCGTCAACAGCGGCAACGCCAACGCGGCTGTCGGCGATCAGGGCATGGCGGACGCCCGCGCGTCGGCGGAGATGGTGGCCGAGAAGCTTGGGCTGCACCCGGAGGAAGTGCTTGTCTGCAGCACGGGCGTCATCGGTGTTCCCATGCCCATGGACACCATGCGGGATGGGATCGGGGCGATTGAGTTAGCCGATGATGCAGGACATGATTTTGCGCTCGCCATCATGACGACCGACCTAAGACCGAAGGAATGCGCCGTCACGGTGGAGATTGGCGGACAAACTGTCACTGTTGCCGGAACAACGAAAGGCTCCGGCATGATCCACCCGGACATGGCAACGATGCTCGCATTCGTTACAACGGACGCCGCCATTGAGCAAGACTGCCTGAAAGGCATCCTGGACCGCGCCGTCAGCCGCTCATTCAACATGATTAGCGTGGACGGCGATACGTCGACGAATGACACGCTCATGGTTATCGCCAACGGCGCGGCCGGCAACGCTCCGGTCACCGGCGGAGAAGATGAGGCACTCATAGAAGAGGCTATCACTTACGTGTCACTGGAACTGGCGAAGGCCATCGTGATAGATGGCGAGGGCGCCACGAAGCTCATTGAGATCAACGTGACCGGTGCGCTCAGTGATGAGGATGCCCGGCAGGCCGCCCGCGTCATCTCCACGTCGCCCCTGGTCAAGACCGCCGTCTTTGGCAATGATCCCAACTGGGGCCGGGTGATGATGGCGCTGGGGCGCAGCATGATCGAGATGCAGGAATCAAAGGTGACGCTGTATTTCAATGACATCTGCGTACTGGAGAACGGGCAGGCCGTCCCCTTTGACAGGGACGATGCCGTTGAGCGCATGAAACAGCCTGA
>DAOUKW010000191.1:0-3514 GCA_034420915.1 Dehalococcoidia bacterium | reverse complement strand
TCGAGGTCGAACTCTTCGCCGTCCGTCAGCCGCTTCTCCTTGCGGTACGTCTCCGGCACCATCATCTCGAACTGCCGCCGCACCTCGTTGATGAGGCCGGCGTGACGCTCGATGGTCTGCTCATAGAACTCAGCGGAGCCCTCCTGCATGGTTGATTCGCGGACGCGGCACCACGCGGGCTTGTAGTCTAGCGCGACGAAGTCCCACTCGTCGTAGAGCGCCGTCTGCTCCTGTTCTTCCAGCGATTCCTCGCTCTCCTCGCCGTCACCGCCGCCGCTGCCCACCTCGCCCATCTCGTCGTTGAATTCGGCATCGGGACCCTCGATGGCTTCACTCATCAGGCTTGAGATGAACAGGCCGCTGGGGTCGTCGATGTCACCCTCAACGACGCTGGAGAGGTCGATTTCCGCGCTCTTCTCAAGGAGCTGGCGGACCATCTCCTCCGTGAGGGGCGGGGCCTGCACGCTGTCCTCTGCGCGCTGCTGCCCTTTGCGGAGGTTGGCGAGCGTCTGCACGAGCTCCGGCTTGAAGTCGCCGCGATAGTCCACATCCTCCGGCGACTGATAAGGCACGTCCTGTTCGGTGCCTGAGCCGGGCACAAACTCTTCACCGCCCATCTGGGCGCTGTCCGCCTCCTGCAGGCCCTGCGCGGCCTCGCCGCCAAGCTCATCGAGTTCCATCTCGTCCCAATCGAGATCGGGCTGTGGCATGGTGTTGGGCACATTGATCAGCAAACGATAGAGGATCACCGTTGCCTCGGCGGAGTCCTCCACGGTTGCCTCGTCATGACGCAGGCGGGCCAGGATGACGGCCATGCGCTCGACAACGTCGCGCAGGCTCTGCGGGACGGGGATCTTCTTGTCGCCCTCGAGCAGGGTCATGCGGATGAGCAACTCGATAAGGGCCATGCGGAGAGGAAGCTGCTGCGGAGCAGGGCGGCCAATCACGGCCGCAGCTTGCACCATTCCATAGGCGCGGCGCAGTCCGCGGTAATGCTGTCTGACAAGGTGATCGACGCGGGCATCCTCAAGCGCGCCGAAGAGGTCAGACGCGAGGCGACGCTCCGGGAAAAGGTCAAAGAAACGCTCGTAGTCCGAGAGGACTGCGGTCGTCACGCCAGTCATCTCCGGGTTGGGCGCCGCGGCAACGGGTTCACGAGGCGCTCCGTTGGCGTTCTGCTCCGCGATCCGCTCGGCGAGCGTCGGGCGTGTGAGGGGGAAGATATTGCCCGCTCGGTTGAAGTTGAACGTGAAGCTGTCGAACTCAAGGTGTCCGGTCTGGTGCGTGCAGAGGACCTTGAACCAACCGAAATTGTCGTCCTTCGTCTCAAAGAGCGCGATTTCCGGCGGGAGGAAGACGTTGGTGCCGTCCGTCGAGGCACGATCCTCCGTGGCCCAGCCGATGCTGCGGTTTGCGAGTTCCGGGGTGGGGCGCAGCTGCATGTCGCCGCCGGTGAGGCCGCGCGCGTACATCTGCAGGATGGGGGCGACATCATCAAGGCTGACGGTCGCCGACAGTTCCTGGAGCAGCGTCTCGCCGCGCGCGGATTCCAGCCTGAAGAAAGCGATGCCCGCGGCCTCGTTCCGCTCAAGCATCGTGACACCCTCGGAGAACCAGCGGTTGAGGTTCTCCGGGTCGATACGCTCAAGGACTTGCGGGGCGGCGCGGAGAAACTCGACTGCGGCCTCCTCGGACAGCCCGCACAGCACCTCAAAGTCATCCAGCGCCTGCCGGTGCATGTGGAGAGGGAGATCGCTGACAGCCCGGGAGCCTTCGGCCAGGAAAGACAGGTAGCGCTTGCCGCCATCGCCGGAAAGGTTGATGGCAAACGTCAGGAAGCGTTGCCGTTCCGCCCGGGCGATGCGGGGCAGCGCTACGGCGGCGGCGCGCTGTGTTTCCTTGGCATACTTCCAGTTGCGGTTGGCCGTCTCGTCAAGGAGTTCCAAATAGGTATCGATGGTCTCGTCATCAACGTATGGCAGGGAGTCCGGCGCCATCGTCAGGCACTCTTCGGCTAGTTCGCTGGAGTGCTGCGCGACGTGATCAAGGAAGTTTGCGAAAGTGGCGAGGTCACTGAGTCGCACGTGATCCAAGAGCGCAGGGCTCACCTCAAAGAACCGGGCAGCCAGTGCGCCGGACTTCCATGTCCCGTGGAAGAGTGTTTCAGCGGCTGCGATCCACGCGGGCAGGCGGGCAACATCACGGCGCTCAAGGAAGCCCGCGCTGGCGCGGAAGAAGGATGAGGCAAGCGCGGCGGAATGCGCAGATAACGCCCGACCGCTCTCGTACCAGGACCTGGCTTCCTGTGGCCTCTCAAGCGCGTCAAGGACGGCGGGAGATGAACGGACGTACTCCGCAGCGGCCTCCCATGCGCGGAATGAGGCCCCGGCGATACCCAGGGCCGCCGACAGCCACTGGTCGTAATGTTCCTCACTGCCAAGGCGATGCTCCACGTGGTCGGTCGCGCCGTGGTAGGCCTGCCCCACCGCGGCAGGCAGGGCGAGCAATTGGGCAACCAACTCATCACGCGTTGGTGATGCGTCGCCTGTTCCGCCGTGTTCCGATGTCATTCGCTCTTGGGTTTATCACGAGGGCGCGCCCGCATACACGCGGCGCTGCCATCGTCCTATTCAAAGATGCTTGTTGTAATCTCCCGAATGCTGCGCTGTACGGAGGGATCGTCGGTGAGCGCGTCCGAAATGGCCACGTCGCATGCCCGGCGGGGTGAGACACCCCGGGCAATCAGTTTGCCGGCGTAGATCAGCAGGCGGGTCGAGACGCCCTCCTGCAATCCGTGCTCCTTGAGGTTGCGGACCTTCTCGCCAAGGCGGGCAAGCAGGTCGGCCGAATCCTCATCGACACCGCTCTCCTGCAAGACAATCCTCGCCTCATACTCCCGCGGCGGGTAGTCGAACTCCATCGCCACGAAACGCTGCCGTGTGGACTGCTTGAGGTCTTTGAGGGCGCTCTGGTAGCCGGGGTTGTAGGAAATGACCAGCAGGAAGCCGTCCGCAGCCTCCAGGATCTGCCCGCGCTTCTCAACGGGCAGGAGGCGGCGGTGGTCCGTCAGCGGGTGAATGAGTACTGTGGTGTCCTTGCGGGCCTCTACGACCTCATCGAGATAGCAGATCGCGCCGGTCTTGACTGCGCGCGTCAACGGGCCGTCGACCCACTTGGTCTCCTCGCCTTCGAGCAGGAACCGGCCAACGAGATCGCTGGCGGTCAGATCCTCGTGGGCAGCGATGGTGACGAGCGCCTTGCCGTGAGAATTCTCTTTACCGTCAGGGCGCACGGTCGTAATGGGGCGGCCAAGCCGCCATGCCATGTATTCCACGAAGCGCGTCTTGCCGCAGCCCGTGGGGCCCTTGAGGATGACTGGTATCTTCTCTTCGTAGGCTGCCGTGAACACCTCTACTTCATCCCGAATGGGCAGGTAGTAGGGTTCACTGTCGATCGTGTATTCCTCGATCTCGTACTCGGAGTACGACATCACGGTGGCGTCTTTGAGCATTGT
>DAOUKW010000190.1:0-8927 GCA_034420915.1 Dehalococcoidia bacterium | reverse complement strand
GGCAGATACAGCAGGCCGCCCGGACGGAGCGCGTTGGCGGAAGCTTCAAGGAACTCCGGCACATTCAGGAGGTCGACAAGCGCCTGCGCGATAATCACGTCGGCCAATCGGCCCGCCTCAGCCTGTTCCCGCAGATACGCAACGACATCAGCAACGACCGAGCCCACCGACAATTCTGCTCGACCGCTTGAACCGAGAATCGCGTCGGCGGCACGTGAAGCCTCCGCAAGGCTTTCGCTCTCGTGGTCGACCATCACGTACTCGCCGCCGGAAAGCAGCCCCCGCTCAAACAACCGCCTGAACGTGCTGCCGACACCGGCCCCAAGCTCAATGACACGCAGGGGTCTGCTCCCCATATCAGCGATGCCCTGCGCCAGCGCATCGTAGACACGCACATTCAGCGCGTCGTCATCAACGGCAGCCTTGGCCTTCAGGTATCGGACGGCGCTATAGCTCTCAGGTCCGGGCATTAGTTTTCTCCACAATGTCCAGAAGGAATTCACGGACGGATGTCATGGACTGTTCCCACGTTGGGTGGCGGGCGAATCGCTTGAGCGCCTGCCCGCCCATACGCGCGAGACGCTCTCGATCCGTTGCGAGGTCACGCAGACGCATGGAGAGTTCCGGCGCTGAGCCCATGGGCACCAGGAAACCGTCACGGCGATTCGTGATGATCTCATGCGCCGCGCCTGAATCCGAGGCGATGGCCGGCATCCCGAACGCCATGCCCTCCAGGTAAACGATGCCGAATCCCTCGTACGAGGAGGGAACAACAAGGACGTGCGACTCCTCGAAATGCTTGCGAAGCGCGTCATCTGCCAAAGGGCCGTGGAACGTCACCTTATCGCGGAGACCCTCACTTTCAACCTGCTGCCGTACCCTGTTAGCGTACTCCGGCTCCACTTCAAGGCCGCCGACCACATCCACCCGGATATTCGCATTCCCCGTAAAGCCAAGGGCTTCTATGAGCACGTGCAGCTGTTTGCGCTCAATCACGTTGCCCAGGAACAGGATACGCAACGGGCCGTCCGCGTTGGCTCGCTCGGCAATGTCCTGTACCGTCATGGAAACATCAAAGCGGTCTCCGGCGGTGTACGCCAGGACGTTCGGCTTGTCCGCTCCGATCTGATCGTGAACGGCCATTCTCGTCGTTTCGCTGTTGAACACGAACCCGTCAACGGAGCGGAGATAGCGGCGTTCGATCATGGCATAGGCGCGGTTCTTCCAGGCGGCGCGTTTCTCGCTCATGCGCAGATGGTGGACGATAGAGATGATTGGCCATAGGCCGCGAATCGCGCCGTTAGCACGCCATAGTGACGGATGATTCAGCTCATCCTGCAGCATCACGTCCACGTTTGCGGACTTCAGAGCCCGCCGCAGTCCACACGAGAACGCGTCCGTTAGATGGCGACCGTAATTGCGCCACGGGATCCCGATGACCTCGACGCTGTCACCCGCGCGCTCCAATGTCTCAACCAGCCTGCGGTCATACAGATAGCCTCCGGACAGAGTATCCAGGCTGCCATAGATGACGAGGCCTACCTTCAACGCCGAATCTCCCGCCGGTAGGATGCCCAGGCGTTCTCCCCTTCCCAAACACGGATCGTCATGGAGGCAAGCGGCTCGGTCGGAATGCGCTCTGCGATGAATTCCCAGAGGATGCGGGCAAAGTGCTCCACGCTGGGATTCAGTTCTTCGAATTCGGGAAGCTCGTTGAGGGTGTTGCCGGCATACCGGGCATCGATAGCAGCCAGGGCCTGCTCCACCGCGATGATGTCCACGAGGTAGCCGTGCCTGTCCAGACCCGGGCCTTCAAGCAGCGCTTCCACCTTGTACGGATGGGCGTTGAGTTCATTTTCGGGGCCCCAATCGCCGCCGATGAGGTAGTGCCAGGCTGTGAATTCATGGGAAACGGAAACGGTGTACATGCGCTTCTCCCATTGTGGCACGCAGTTATTCGGTAGCTACGTATTATCGTACGTCAGGAGAACCTGGAGCGCATCGCCGGGAGATTCATTCAGCAGCCGATAGGCGTCTGCCGCTTCCTCAACGGGAAATCGGTGTGAGACGAGTTGTGACGGCTTGAGGAGCTCCAGCATCCGCCACGCCGTTTCAAATCGCCGCTGCTTGTCCCACCGACCGGACAGTTCCGGCGCGATTGTCGTCACCTGGCTGCTGATGAGTTTGATGCGACTGCGATGAAAGCTGCCGCCGAGATCAACCGGCGCGCGCTTCGTCCCGTACCACGAGCCGACGACGATGCGACCGCCGTAGCCGGTTAAACCAATCGCCGTATCCAGCGCCTCCGGCCTGCCGGACAATTCGTAGACAAGATCCGCGCCATGTCCGCCGAACGCCGCGGCGATTTCATCCATCACCCCGGGCACGGAAGGGTCGTACGATGCCGTTGCGCTGAGTTTCAATGATATGTCTCGCCGCGCCTCGACGGTATCCAGCGTGACGAGAGAGGCGAGGGGCATCTGTGCAAGGAGAGCCGTCGTCAGCAGACCAATGACGCCCTGCCCGATGATCAGGGCGTTCTCTCCCACAAGCGGCGCGCCGTCCATGGCAAAGTTCACCGCAGTTTCCATGGATGGCAGCATTGCCGCGTCCTCATACGAGACTCCTGCCGGAATCTCCATCAGCGACTCCGGCTCCGCCTCAAACAGCGACTCATGCGGATTGAAGGCAAAGACGCACCGGCCGGTCAGGGCGTCATCAACTCCCTCTCCAACCTGCGCTATGTCGCCGACCGCCGCGTAGCCGTATCGGAGCGGAAATGACAGGCTGCCTTGCAGCGCGGCGATGGACTCATCCGCCGCCATCTCAGAAGGCGCTTCGCCGCGGTACACAAGCAGTTCCGTCCCCGCGCTGATCGCGGACAGGCGAGTGCGGACCAGCACGCGCCCCGGCCCCGGGCCGCTCGTCTCTTCATGTTCAACCTCAACGCGGCGCGGGGCGACAAACGTCACCGCGCTCCTGGTTAGTCCGGCGGCCATGCCGGCCTGCCCCACACAACCAGGTCGTCACCCTCGCGCTTGTAGCCGATACCCTGTAGGCGCGGGAATGCCGCGCTGCCTGCGCCGTTCTTGCTTGACACGGCATGCAGTCCGCCTACCAGCGTCGGCGCAACCGTGACCACAATGTGGTCGACAAACCGCGCTTCCAGCAGCTCCGTGATGACGCGCGCGCCGCCCTCAACCATCAGGCTCCGCACACCATCCTCGTAGAGCGTGGCCATCAACGCCCGAAGGTCCACAAGGCCATCCGACTCTCTCGCCGGAAGCCTTAGCACGCGCGCGCCCGCCGCCTCCAGTTCCACCTGCCTATCAAACGGGGCATCCTCCAGCGCCACGAGCCACGGCATCGTTCGATAGCTCTCCAGCAGACTCGCGTTCAGCGGAAAGCGGAGCCGGCTGTCCAGGACGATTGGCTGCGGGTCCTTGCCGTCCGCCAGCCGAACAGTCAGACGTGGATCGTCCGCGATAACCGTTCCGATACCGACGAGAATTGCGTCGTTGGACGAGCGGAGCAGATGCGTCATCTCAGAGGATTCGGAGCCGCTGAGGTGGAGCGGCAACGAATCTGCGCCGGCGATCGAGCCGTCAAGGCTCTGCGCGTACGTCAGCGTCACAAACGGCCGACGGTTCGCTTCCGCTACTGCGTGTTTCTCATCGGCGGGCACGAACGGGCTTGAGACCTCATCCGACTCCGGCGGCGCAATATCCAGCATGTGGCCCATGCGGTTGACCTTGGTTGTCAGATAGTCGACATTCTGCGTGGTGACGGGGGCGGGCACGGGCACCCGTCCCGTGACCTTTATGCCTAGCCCACGCAGCTCCTCAACCTTCCTCGGGTTATTGGTCATCAGCCTGATGGAACGCACGCCCAGCTTCTGCAACATAAGGGCGGCTATGCCGTAACTCCGCTCATCCGCCTGATGTCCCAGTTGCAGATTGGCATCGACGGTATCGAGGCCCTGGTCCTGCAGGTTGTACGCCCGGAGCTTTTCCAGCAGGCCGATGCCCCGTCCCTCCTGCCGCAGGTAGATGATGATTCCCGCGCCCTCACGCGCAACGGCCTCAATAGCTGAATCCAGTTGTGACGCGCAGTCGCAACGCCGGGAGCCGAACACCTCGCCCGTCAGGCACTCGGAATGGACGCGCGCAAGCACATTCTCGCGTCCGTCCACGTCACCGTGGACAAGCGCGAGATGCTCCTTGCCATCTACATCATTTGAAAAATAAGCCAGCTGGAATTCACCGTGAGCCGTTGGAATGCGCGCAGACACACTGCGCTCTACTCTTGTCGGGTAAGAAGACATCGTTCCCCTGATCCTGAATGACCTGCCGGTCGGTTGCGCGCAGACCTCCACCACCCTGCGCAAACGTACCCATGATTGGCATGAGCGGCGCTCTTGTCAATTCGCGCAGCTAACCAACCGCCTCCAGCAGACGAAGCGTGACTCCTGATTCCTCGACTACCTCGCAGCCGCGCGCCGCGTCCAAAAGCTCTGCCATGCTCCGCCGTCCGGCTGCGGAATCGGAGCCGATCATCGCCGTTAGCTCTCCGATTCGAGAGCCGTCATCCACCAGGTCCTCTACTTTCGTGGCGGCGCGGCCGTCCCTCGTTTCCTTGAAAACGCGCAGGTGATGGTCGGCGTGCGCTGCGACTTGAGGCAGATGCGTTACGCAGATGACCTGCTGACGGCGGACAAGATCAGCAAGCTTGCTGCCGATTGTCCCGCCTACGTGCCCTCCGACGCCAACATCGACCTCATCCAGCACGAGGCTGCGGGCATCTGAATGCGCCAGAACGGTTTTGATGGCCAGTGTGATGCGCGCCATCTCGCCGCCGGAGGCAATCTTTGACAGGGGACGCGGCGGTTCTCCCTCATTCGGGGCGATCAGAATCTCGACCTCATCACTGCCTGACTCGTCGCACATGCTGAGGGCATCAGAATCAGTGACTTCAGGGGTTGAGAGCGAGGAGCGCACGTCCACATCGATGCGGGTGCCCGCCATGGCAAGCGTCTCAATCTCGCTCTCCAACGCGCGGCCAAAGCGCTTCGCGGCGGCAGAACGCGCCTCGGACAGCGTCTTCGAGTGCTCGATGACCTCACCGTTGAGACGGCTTTCCCGGGCGGCCAATTCCACTATCTGCTCCGACGCCCTATCCAGACCCGCCAACTCTTGCTCGGCGTTCTCGCCCCACGCAATGACATCCAGCAACGATCCGCCATGCCTGCGCTTGAGATCATCAAGCGCCACGATGCGCTCCTCGACGGCATCCAGTCGATTGGGGTTCGTCTCCAGCGATTCAACATACCGACCCAGCGAGAGCGCCAGTTCCTGCGCCTGTTCTGCGAGCGCCTCGGCTTCTTCCCACGATTTCCGCAGGTCCGTGTCTAGATCCGTGGCCTCACGCAGGTGTTGGGCGATCTCGGCCAGCGCGTCAGTTGCTCCAACTTCACCGCGCGGCGGCTCAACCAGGAGCGCCCGGGCGGCCCCGGCCAACACGCCAAGCTGCTCGGCATGGGCAAGCCGCGACCGCTCCCGCTGGAGAAGATCATCTTCACCAAGCACGGGAGCGATGTCCCGGAAAGCGCGGAAATCGTGTTCCAGTTCGTCGCGCCGCGCAGTTCGCTCGGCGTCCTTGCGCCTCAGGCGTTTGAGTTCAGACCGAACCTGCCGCAACTGCTTGACGCCATCCGCAACGCGTTCCCGCATCTCATGCAGGCCGCCGTAGCGATCCAGGGTGTCTCGTTCTTCACCGGGCCCCAGCAGCGACAGCGTCTGCCGCTGTCCGTGTGTTTCGGTGAGTTGGAGTCCCGTCTGTTGAAGAGTCTTGAGTCCCGCCTTGCGACCGTTCACCGTACACGCGCTGCTGCCGTCCGAGCGCATCTCACGCGCAACATGGATGGCGCCGCCGGCATCCGTCTCAAATACAGCCTCAATCCTTCCTGTCTCAGCGCCGGACCTCAAAAGCGAGGGGGCAGACTTTGCTCCCAGCGCAAGGGATATGCAATTGACGATGATCGACTTGCCCGCTCCCGTCTCGCCGGTCAATACCGTGAAACCATCTTCGAACGGGATGTCCAGACGGTCGATAACGCCGATATTCTCAATGGTCAGCCGTCGCAGCATGATCCGCGCCTCCTTGACTGTGAGGCACGGTATCAGAACGCGCGTTCGCCGTCAATCAGCAGCAGGGCTCCGATTGCCCTATCGCCGCGCCAACACGCC
The DNA here is from genome assembly GCA_034420915.1 of Dehalococcoidia bacterium. GTDB lineage: Bacteria > Chloroflexota > Dehalococcoidia > UBA6926 > UBA6926 > VXMO01. Next base: position 2,682 of record DAOUKW010000190.1, on the reverse strand, counting down.
TATTTGCGCATACATATAGAACGGTCTCTCAGACTCTGCAAATCTCGCCCACGCCGCTGAGATCCTGTCCAGGTCGGCCTGTTCCGCCAGGCCGTACGCCAGCGCATCAGTCCCAACATTGGAATGCAGGATGCGCTGCGACCACATATTGCCCCAGTAGCGAGCTTCGTCGCCGTCCATCACCACCACGTTGGGATGCAATTCATAGTCGGCGAAACCCGCTTCCCATGCCCAGCGTGTCATGTTGCGTCCCGCGTCCGGCTCCGCCCCGTTGCGATACGCCACATCGTGGTACAGGCGGCTCCATTCAGCGAACTCGGGGAACTTCGGGGAAGGCGCCATGGTGGCGTAATCCGTCTCCCGAATCGCCAGCAGGCCGCCGGGTTTCAATATGCGCCGCATCTCCCGGAGAGCCAACGGCTGATCGGTCAGGTGCTGCAGGAGTTGATTGGCGTAGATGACATCGAACGTGCCGTCCTCGTAGTCGAGTTGGTAGACGTCGCCGAACGTGAATGTCACGTTGCCCACGTTCTCAGATGCCGCGTGCTCGCGTGCCTGAGTGAGTACTTCCTCTGATAGGTCGATGCCGATGACTTCGCCGGGATGAACCGCTCTCGCCAACCCGACCGTAATCGTTCCCGGGCCGCAACCTGCGTCGAGCAGACGCATGCCGGGTTGCAGATGCGGCAGCAGGAACCACGCATCCACCTCCGCACGGCGCCGCGCATGATTACTAACCACGGACTCATGGTGCCCGTGTGTATACCGGTCCCGCGGAACCTCAGTCATGCAGTTGACTCTCCCCTTATCGCGGTATTCTGGCCTATGGCCGTTTCATTGTCGCCGCTTGTGATTCCCCCGCCGGCCCATGCCCTGACCGGAGCGGGTGGATGGGCCGATGAGATCATCAGCTTTGGATTCATCGTCGCCATCATTGCCATCCTGGTGGTGATGTCCCGTCTCGGCCGGCGCAAGCGGCTCCGTGAAGAGGAGCAGAACCGGCAAGACGCTACTGATTAACCGCTGCCTGCGCCTCCGCACGCTCGACGGCCGCCGGCGGCCTGAGATACAGCGGCTCCAACGTGGCAACATCGTCCACGTCACCACGATTCAGCCGCAGCAGCCCCAACCGCGCAGCATTGGCCGCCGTCCGCGTCCGAACAACGTCCGGCGCGATCGTCAGCGCATTCCCGAGGCCGCTCTGCGCCCCATCCGCCAATGCCTCATCGAACTCACCGGTCAGGATGCAATCCTCGCCGCGCTCGGCCATATTCGAGACAAGCTCCTCCGGCGAGACGATTGCCTCCTCAACAAGTTGTTCGACGCCACCATCGTTCGACGCCACATATGCAGCGGCGGCGTACTGTCCTCGCCCCGCGTTCACAACCGACCACACTGTCTTTCCCAGGTGCGCGGCTCCAAGCGCCGCGGCTGCCAGTGTTCCCACGCCGACAATCGGCACATCAAGCCCCTGCGCGAGGCCCTTGGCCGTAGCAAGGCCGATTCGGATACCCGTAAAGCTCCCCGGGCCGCGCGTGGCAACAACGCCTGTCAGGTCGTTCCTCGTGATTCCCGCCAGCATCATCAGGTGGTGAAGTGTGGGATGCAGGTGCATGGTGTGGTTGCGGCCCGCCCGCCACGTGAGTTCAGCGGCAATTCTGCCCTCTGGATGGGCAATAGCAACACTTGCCGTCTCAGTGGCCGTGTCGATGGCGATAATCATTCCGCCGCCCCAATGCCTTCGGGCAGGGAGCTCAGCGCCTGCACGGACATGGGCCCGCTCGCCGTTGCCGATAGCCGACGTTCCGAGTCCGACACGTATTCGATGCTGATCTCCAGCCGGTCATCCGGGAAAATCGACGTTGCGCGATCCGCCCACTCGACAGCCAACACGCCGTCGCGGCCCAGGTAGTCGTCCAGCCCCAGCTCCCACGCCTCGGCGGGATCGTCGATGCGATACAGGTCCATGTGGAAGAGCGGCAAGCGGCCCTGGTATTCGTTGACCAGCACGAAAGAGGGGCTCTTGGTGTACGCCGTCACGCCCAGCCCGTCGGCAAGCCCCTGCGTCAGCGTCGTCTTGCCCGCGCCAAGCTGCCCGATAAGCAGCACCAGCGTCCCGGCCGCAACGGTCTTGCCGATTGCCCGCCCGATGTCTTTTGTCTCATCCGCGGAGCGTGAAATGCCGCTCCATTCATGTGTTGCCATACAGATAGCGTAGCGCATGGTTGGGAGGGGTGCGGTACATCGTTGATTGCACTCCGCGATTTAGATTCCCGCTTTCGCGGGAATGACGGGGTAGAGGCGGGAATGACGGAGGGGGGTGGGGATGACGGGGTGGGGCTAGTCGCAGGCGAACATGGACCTGATGACCGGGTCCTGTTTGGTTGTCTCCGCGATGCGTCCATCCGCGTAGCGGACGTATTCCGTGGTGCCGTTGCCGGAGCCGAGGTAGCAGTAGGAACTTCCCGCCCCCGGGCCGGTCGGCTGCCTTTCGCTGGCGGGCCGCTGCTTGGAGTAATCGATGGGGAGGTCCGGCAGGGTGTCGATGGGATAGTCATCGTCCAGGATGGTGATCTCTACCGAAGACGGGCTGCCCGCCACGACCCCGGAGGGCAGCGTCGCCAGGGACACTGTGCCGGTCTCGGAGGACAGCGTGCCCAGCGACACCGTGAAGGTCTCGTC
>DAOUKW010000189.1:0-6642 GCA_034420915.1 Dehalococcoidia bacterium | reverse complement strand
ATTCCGATGTATCCGATTATTGGCGCCGGCTCCGTCCCGTTCCGTGGACACTTGAAACCCACCAACACCGCGCGGGCCTTCCGTGAATACCCCAGCGTCCACACGCTCACCGTGCAGTCTGCATTCAAATTTGACTACCCCCGGGATGATGTGACGTCGGGCATCGCCGAAATCCAGGCTCACGAGCAGACGCCTGCGCAGCCTATTGATGAACAGCGCGCCATCGCCATCCTCGATAAGGCCGCCGCCGAGTACCAAAAGCAGGTGCGCAACCTTGCCCCCACAATCGCCGCAGTCTCCGCCCTCTCCCCGCGAAGGCGAGAACGCAAACTGCACGTGGGACTGTTCGGCTACGGGCGCTCGCTCTCCGGCTCAGACGACGTTACGCTGCCCCGCGCCATCGCCTTCACCACTGCCCTCTATTCCATAGGTGTTCCGCCGGAGCTGCTCGGACTCGCCGCTCTTGACCAGGACGATTTCGCCTACCTACGAGAGATATACCCGAGCTTTACAGAGGACCTCGCCACGGCGCTCCGCTACGCGAACGAGACACGCGTCAACCAACTGCTCGGAGACAACTACCGGCGACTGCTCGTGCGCTTCACGGAAGAGATCGACCGCATTCATGAGGGACTCACCACAGCGGTCTGGGCGAGCCTTGAACAAGGCTCCACCGAGCGCGTGTCGCAATACATCGCAGAAGCGGGAGAACTCCGCCACTTCCTGGGCTGAACCCAAACCGCAACCCAACCCTCTAAAGCCTTCAATGGTATCCCCTCCCCCCTTGTGGGGGAGGGTTAGGGTGGGGGGTGTCATTCCGAGCGCAGCCGAGGAATCTAAAGCCCCGCTCGCCCTGAGCCTGTCGAAGGGTGAGCCCTGTTCCTTAACCTTTGTCATACGAGGGTTGCGCGCCCAAACCGACTCCATACACTGGTGCCCATGAGGGCCTGACGCAACCTCTTTGACGTGATGGCCATATACGCGTTGTATCAGAGCAGGTGACGGATGTGGTGTGGATAAGAAGAGCTGCTTTGTTGAGTGCAACCCTGCTGGCGTTGTCCTTCTTCCCGATTCTTGCAGCCTGTGATAGCAGGGATACTTCCACGCCTACAGTGATACCGACCCCGCTGCCAACACGCGTTTATAACCTTGAGGCGGCGAGGATGGAGTTTACCGAGGCCAAGGACGCCTGGAATCGCGAGTTCCTGCACAGCTATATCTTCGAAGCCACGGCTCAATGCTTCTGTCCAGAAAACGACATACCCTTTAGGATTACGGTCAGAATGGGGGCCATTCAATCAGTGGTGAATCTCAAAACCGGCGAAGTGTTAACTGATGCCCCCGACCCTCACGGAACCATCAACGGACTGTTCCTTAATATCAATAGCGCCTTACATCGTGCGACGCCAGCCTCGCATTTCAGGGTAGAATACCATCCTCATTTCAATTACCCCGTTTCTTATGGAGTTGATTTTGCTTACATGGACGGCGGTGGATTCGTGGTCGATAATGGGCACTCGTTGGAAATCACTTCATTCACGCCAATAGACCCGTATCAGCCCACGGCGACGCCAGTACCGTAATCGATCTGTTTTCTGGGGACCCGGCCGCTGATTTGGAAAGCCTCCCCTCGTCTTCCCCGCACAGGCGGCGGGCTACATCCGTGTCCCCTACTTGACACCCCGCCATATCGGGCGCATAGTTGAATCCGTTATCGGGGTCGGTATCGGCATGTGGCCGCCCCGGTTGGTTGGAGACAATTCCCTAAGACAAGAGACGTGGCAGCGCGTTTTGAATTTCCATATGCGCGAGCGCGTCGATTGATGGTTGGGGAATGAAGCAGGCGTGAATCGCCCCCCGAGATCTTCCGGCGGGGCAGGCCATTTGAGGTTGCATGGCAAAGTACGTCTTTGTGACCGGCGGCGTCGTTAGTTCCATCGGCAAGGGCATCACCGCCGCCGCCATCGGTCGGCTCTTCACGAGCCGCGGCATCAGGGTCGCAGTTCAGAAGCTCGATCCGTATCTCAACGTCGACCCCGGCACCATGTCCCCCTATCAGCACGGCGAGGTCTTCGTCACGCGCGACGGCGCGGAGACTGATCTTGACCTCGGCCACTATGAGAGATTCGTCGATACCGAAATGACACGCTCTTCCAGCGTCACCGCTGGCCAGGTCTACTCCTCCGTCCTCTCGCGGGAGCGGCGCGGCGACTTTCTCGGCGGCACCATCCAGGTTGTTCCCCACGTCACCAACTCCATCAAGAACCGCATGCGGCATATCGCGGACGAGACCAACGCGGAGGTCATCATCATCGAAGTCGGCGGCACCGTTGGCGACATTGAGGGCCAGCCGTTCCTTGAGGCCATCCGCCAGGTCCGCAACGAGGTCGGACGCGCCGACGCCATCTTCGTCCACGTCACCTATCTCCCCTACCTCAACGCCACCGGGGAACTCAAGACGAAGCCCACCCAGCACTCCGTTCGCGAGCTTGGCCGCAGCGCCGGCATCGCGCCTGACGTCATCATCGCCCGCAGCGAGGTTGAAGCCACGCAGGAGACCATCGAGAAGATCGCCCTGTTCTGTGATGTTGAGCCGCAGGCCGTCATCCCCCTCTCCACCGTGGACACCATCTATCGCGTCCCTCTCCTCCTTGAAGAACGCGGCCTCGGCGACTACCTCCTTAAAAGGATGCAGTTCGCGGAGTATGTCGAGAAAGAGCCGCAGCTCGATGATTGGCGTGATCTCGTCCGACGATTCGACGAGCCCAAGCCCCCCCTCACCGTCGCCATTGTCGGCAAGTATGTCGAACTGCGTGACGCCTACCTTTCCGTTAAAGAGGCCCTCACGCACTCCGGCCTTGAGATTGGCGTTGACATCGATATCGACTGGATTTCCGCCGAAGAGTTGGAGGAGGACGGCTGGGAAGCCCAGCTGGAACGCGCGCACGGCATCGTCGTCCCCGGCGGCTTTGGCGAGCGCGGCATCGAGGGCATGATTCGCGCCGCCTCCTATGCCCGTGAGCAGCGCGTCCCCTATCTTGGCCTCTGCCTTGGCATGCAGATCATGGTCATTGAATTCGCGCGAAACGTCGCCGGCCTGGCTGGCGCAAACTCCACCGAGTTCGACGTCGCCACCCGCCACCCCGTCATCCACATCATGGAAGATCAGGAGCGCGTCCGCGCCAAGGGCGGCACCATGCGTCTCGGCTCCTACCTCTGCCACCTCACACCCGGCGCCAACGCCGCACGCGCATACGGCAACCCGGAAACCATCGTCGAGCGCCACCGCCACCGCTTTGAATTCAACAACGCCTACCGCTCCTCCTTTAATGAGGCCGGCCTCATCGTCAGCGGCGAATATCGTGAGCTCGATCTCGTCGAGATATGCGAAGTGCGCGACCACCCCTTCATGCTTGGAACGCAATTCCACCCCGAGTTCAGGTCCCGCCCCACCCGCGCCCACCCCCTCTTCCGCGAATTCGTCTCCGTCGCCGCAAGCATCCTCCGCGAGGGCGAACAACCGCCCCTCATCGTCGCCCAGGACGGCCTCGCCCATCCCGCCCAACGATTTGACCCCTCCCCCAACAACGCAACCGAACGGACCCCCTCCCCCTTGATGGGGGAGGGCCGGGGTGGGGGTGAGCCACCCTCCCGCACCGCCGGCGCAGGATTCTGACACATATCTGATAAGTCCTTTCCTTAATAGAGAAAAAAGCAAACACACTCACTCGCACAGAGACAAACGCACGGGCACCGTCATATCGCCCGCAGCAAAGGAGACATCGTGGACACCACAGACACCCCCAACACCGACGAGCCGCAGCGCCCCGTCACACGGCGCGGCATCGCGCGCCCCCCGCGCGCCCGACGCGCATCAACGGCCGCCGCAACTGAAACCCCGCCTGAGGAAACTGTTGCCGACGAGGCTTCCGTTCACCCTGAGCCTGTCGAAGGGCGAACGGAAGCCCCCACCGAAAACGGCGCAACCGAAACCGCTCCCCCTGAGTCCACCCCCGCTCGTCCTGAGCCTGTCGAAGGGCGAGCCGAAACCCCCTCCATCACGGACGGCCTCCCACCCGCCACCAACACCACCACTGAAATCATCGAGGACATCGAAGACGAAGCGCCGGTAGGCCCCGTCCGCCGCGCCTCTCGCCAACGTCCCGCCAACGGTGCAGGGCGGCAGCGGCGCGAACGCCCGGACCGCGGCGATCGCCCACAGCGCCCACGCCCGCCCGCCGTCACTGACGGTGCCGACTCAGACGCCGCCCAGCGTGAGCCCCGCGTCGTTGATCTGCCCGAGCCCCTTCACCACGTCACCATCCCCCAGCTTGAGGCCCTTGATCGTGACGAGGCCGCCCGCCTCGCTGAATTCCTCAACATGCCCCCCGGCGCCGCACTCCGCCGCGACGAGATGGTCCATCGCGCCATCCAGCAGCTCGGCGAGCGTGGCGGCACCATCTCCGCCAGCGGCATCCTTGAGATCACCAACGACGGCTACGGCTTCATCCGCCACCGCACCCTCCGACACAACATCAACGATGTCTACGTCGCCCAGTCCCAGATCCGACGATTCAGCCTCCGCACCGGCGATTGGGTCACCGGCCTCGTCCGCTCTCCCAAGAGCGGTGAGAAATACTACGGCCTCCTCCGCGTTGACACCGTCACCGGCCAGGAGCCCGAGATCTCCCGCCGCCGACCCGTCTTTGACCAACTCACCGCGCTCTTCCCCGATCGACTCTACGATCTTGAGACCGGCCAAAAAGCCGTCGCTGCCCGCCTCCTCAACCTCATCGCCCCCATCGGCTTTGGACAGCGCGCCCTCATCGTCTCACCCCCCAAGGCAGGCAAGACCATCCTCCTCCACCAGATCGCGGACGCCATCGCCTCCCAATACCCCTCAACCCACATCATGGCCGCCCTCATCGGCGAGCGGCCTGAGGAAGTCACTGATTGGGAGCGCACCGTTAAAGGAGCGGAGGTCATGTCCTCCACCTTTGACGAGCCCGTCGAGGAGCACACCCGCGTTGCTGAGCTCGTCCTCGCGCGCGCCAAGCGACTCGTTGAGGCCGGCCAGGACGTCGTCATCCTGCTCGACTCCATCACCCGCCTCGCACGCGCCTACAACATCGCCGCACCCTCATCCGGCCGCACACTCTCCGGCGGCATGGACCCCGTCGCCCTTTACCCCCCCAAGCACTTCTTCGGCGCCGCCCGCAACACGGAAGAATCCGGCACCCTCACCATCGTCGCCACCTGCCTCGTTGACACCGGATCCCGGCTCGATGATGTCATCTACGAAGAATTCAAAGGCACCGGCAACATGGAAGTCCACCTCGACCGCAAACTCGCCGAGCGACGCATCTACCCCGCCATTGACGTCCTCAAATCCGGCACGCGACGCGACGAGCGGCTCTACGACGACAAGACCTACCGCGGCATCGTCACTCTCAGGCGCATGATGGCCATGCTCTCCAACTCCAACCTTGACGCCTCAGACGCCACAGAGCGCATCCTTGACCGCATCTCAAAGACCAAGACCAACGCCGAATTCATCGCCACCCTCTCCCGCGAAATCTAAATATCCACCGTCCGTTCACTAAACCCCTACATATGCCCACTCACACCTCACCACTTATTCACAACCGGTCTCAAACCCGATTCGACATTCTCTACCTGATACTCGCCATTCGACTATTGACAACACTTGCAAAGCTCCCCTAAACTCACGTTCAGTGACTACGCCTAGCTACAGGCGTGGGGCATTCCGTGTATTGCATGCACACACGCGGGATTCCCATGCGTCCCTTGGCGCAGTCGGGATAAAGAGAACGGAAAACGGAGAGCTGCGGGGCTCTCCACAGTTATGGAGACTAACCGGACAGCAAGCGCGGGAAAGTCAGAGCGCCCTGCCGTTCCCAACGGCTCTTACAGGGTTCCTGGCTCCCACAGGATGGGGAGGAGCACATGCACTCACAAGAACCCTGGCAATCGCGAAGCCCCACGGGCAGCGTGAATAAACCCTCGATTTCATCTACACTTAGGAAGACGGGACACAAAGGTCCACATCACAGTTACGGAAGGGGGCTTCCTGTGAAGCGCAAAGCACTCATTATCCTGACGGTCGCGATCCTCGCGTTCGCCATGATCCCGGCCATCGGAGCCGGCGCGGCGTCTGCCGAGATTAAGATCGTTACCCCCCCTGAGCTCGCCAATCCTTCGGATGATGACGGCTCAGCCTTTGAGAACCTGGCCTCGGCCGCTTACGTCTCCGACGTTACGGGCGGAACGAATATGGCCGATACGTACGGCACACTCTACGCCGTCATCGAGGACAACGACGCTGACGCCAACAAGCTGACAACGTACACGGCATACTTCGCCGCTGCCGGATCAAGCGACGCTTCTGCAGATTTTGACATTGCTGACTCGGGTACCGTTGTCCATCGGGGCAGCCACAAGAGAGTTCAGCCGGCTGCTGACGCGGATACTCTTGTTACGGGTGATGAACTCACCGGTCTCAGGATCGCTGATCGCAACAAGGACGGTGAGGTTGGAAGCGAAGACGTGACGATCTACTTGGCTGTCGGTACCGGAGGTCCAGGTGAGAACGTCACTACGAGTCGGCTGCCACAGAGATTT
>DAOUKW010000188.1:0-9595 GCA_034420915.1 Dehalococcoidia bacterium | reverse complement strand
CAGCGCGGACGACATCTCCCGCGTGCTCATCACACATCTGCACGGCGACCACGTCGGCTGGAACGTCACGTGGGACGGCGACACGGCCCGCGCCACGTTCCCGAACGCCACGTACTCCGTGCCGCAGGGCGACTGGGACTATTTCACCTCCGCCGACGTTCTGCCCAACTCACCCCACATGGAGAACAGCGTCATCCCCCTGCAGGGCCTCAACGCGATGGAGCTGGTGGGCGACAATGCGGCGATCACGGACGAGATCACCACGTTCGTCACCCCGGGCCACACGCCCGGCCACCAGTGCTTTTTGATCAGTTCCGGCGGCGAGAGGGCGATCTTCATCGGCGACGCCTTCCACACCGCCGCGCAGTTGACGGAGACCTCATGGAACGTCGGGTTTGACGTCGATAAGCCGCTGGCGGCAGAGACGCGGGCCTCGCTGGTCCAGCGTCTTGAGGATGAGGGGCTCACGGTTGCCTCGGGGCATATGCCAGTGGGGTCCAACATCGGGCGCGTGGTGCGGCTGGACGGCAGGCGGAGCTGGCAGGTCCTATAGCGCCCGGTTGTTTTCTGCGATGACGTCCAGCATGGCGGAGCAGATGATCTTGATGCGCGCTTCCATGTCCGCGTGGGTGTCGCCGTGCTTCTTCCGCTCGTTTTGGTCAGAGAGGCGGAGGACGGGGTTGTAATCCGGGTGATCGGGGTTCAGCGCGTTCACCCAGGCGGTGTTGTGTTCATAGACGAGTCGATTAAAGGTTGATTCAAGCGTTGCGCGGTCAAGGCCTGCCATCGGTGCTCCTCCTGCCGTCAATTTGCTATACGCTACCGCAAGTTTAATGGTGGGGGTGAGCGTTACGGGGTTTGGTTGGGTCAATGAGATTCAGATTCCCGCTTTCGCGGGAATGACGGAGTAGAGGCGGGAATGACGGGGGTTCGCCCTTCGACAGGCTCAGGGCGAACGGGAGGGACTTGGCTCAGGGCGAACGGTATGCGGGAATGACGTAGGAGTGTTGCGAGTACGGTTGACACTTGCTACAATCTGACGGACAAGGGTCATGCAACCCGTCTATGGTTGCGCGTGGGTGCTTGCGCGCCCACTACGCGGGAAGGCGGACTGCCGGGAGAGGCCCGGCAGGTAAGACCGCATAAAGCGCGGCTGCGGAAAGGAAAGTACAGCGTCCATGAAGAATGAACTTTATCGCTCAGTTTCGTGGCTCGGCTCAAGCTCGCGCACGTATCTGACACACTCGGCCACCAGGTATCTCATCCTCGGCATCGCGGCCATTTTCGCCGCGTTTCTTATGGTTCAAACAGTCACTCCTGCGGCGGCGCAGGCTGTGACAGGCGATCTCGATGACATCAGAATCAGTTACGACCAAAACTGGACCGTGAATCTTGATGGGAAGTTTACGGTTACTGGCAACGACACCCCAACGTTTACTTATTCGGCGAGAGCTGAGCGCCCCAATATCGTTAGAGTCAACGTCAACGGTTCCAATCTGAGATTGACTGGCATTGGCGAGGGCAGCACCGACGTCACTGTTACGGCAACAGTGACGGGTGATGGTGGCGCATCAGGCACGGCGAAATTCAAGGTCACTGTGTCCGGACAGCCGCAGCCTACGGACACGCCAGTACCTCCACCGCCAACTGCCACACCACCTCCGGTTGCAACAGCCCCACCGGCCACGGCAACGCCACGGCCAACCGCGACGCCGCGGCCTGTGCCGACGAATACACCCACGCCTACACCGGAGCCGACCGCAACGCCGGAGCCGACCAATACACCAGTGCCTCCGGCCCCAACAACGGCGCCAGAGCCAACAGCCACGCCCGAGCCTGAGGACGAGGGCGGAGTCGGCATCGTCGGGATCATCATCGGACTGATCATCCTGGCAGCGCTCGGCGCAGGGGCATACTTCCTGCTGAGCAGGCGCGGCGGAGGCGACGAGGGACCCGCTCCCTACAGCGGCCCGACGGACGACACGAACGGCGATGACGACGGCGACATGGACGCCGGTGACGAAGCCGACGATGACGGCGGCGAGGAGGAAGACGCCGACGACGATGGCGACGGCAATGGCGACGGCGGGGACGAGGAAGAGAACCGCCAGTAGCGTCGCCTAACCAGTAATCAAAGAGGGGCGCGCCAAATGGCGCGCCCCTCTTTCTTTTTTGGGTGGGGCGCTCGCCCTTCGACAGGCTCAGGGTGAGCGGTACGGGGTTTGGTTGGGTCAGTGGGATTCAGATTCCCGCTTTCGCGGGAATGACGGACCTTTACTGTTCTTTGTCTCTCAGCGCGCGGTAGACGGATTCTGCGGTGATGGGGAGGTTGCGGATGCGGACGCCGATGGCGTCCTCGATGGCGTTGGCGATGGCGGCGGCGGTGGGGGTGTTGGAGCTTTCGCCGGCGGACTTGATGTTGTAGGGGCCGGAGCCGGACGGCGCTTCCACAAGGACAGTCCGCAGCTCAGGAAGATCGCTGACCGTGGGAATCTTGAACTCCGCCAGGGACGGGTTGGCCACGCGGCCGCTCTCGTCCACCTCAAGCGCCTCCATGAGGGTGAAGCCGATGGCCTGCACCACGCCGCCCTCAAGCTGGCCCTGGTACCCAACCGGGTTGATGATCGTTCCCACGTCATGGGCCGTCGTGAATTTCTGCAGCGTGACCTGCCCGGTGTCCGGGTCGACATGCACTTCGGCAATCTGCGCCCCGAACGAGGTCATGGGCGACGGCGACGTGTCCTGTACGTGTCCGCGGGCGACGACGGGCGCGCCTGCGCGTGCGAGGAGGTCGGCAATGGCTACCGATTCGCCGGAGTTCTCGTTGACGAGCCGGCCGTCCCGGGCGGCAATGGATTCCTCGTTCCAGCCGAGGAGTTCCGCCGCAAGCTGCTGCAGGCGCTGCCGCGCCAGCGACCCGGCTTCATGCCCCGCGACAGTGATGAGCCGCGTGGTGTGGCTGCCGCCGATGCCGGAGTCGAACGAGACGCTGTCCGTGTCGCGCGGCACAACGCTGATGCGTTCAACAGGCACACCGATCTCCTCGCTGACAACCTGCGCCAGGATTGTGTACTGACCCGCGCCCTGCTCGAACAGGGGGGTTTCAACGGTCACGTCGCCGGAATCGAGAACGGTCACGGTGGCGTGCGTTTCGCCGCCCGGCGCGCCGTGGTCGGCCATCGCCATCCCGCGTCCAACGTATTGCGGTCGCGGTTCGTGGTAGGCGGCCTCGGCGACGGCGGCCTCGAGCGTTTCACGCGCCCGCAAGTCGACGAAATGATGTCCCGTGGGTGTTTCTTCTCCCTCTCCGATCATGTTGGTCAGGCGGAAATCCAGCGGGTCCATGCCGATGGCGCGGGCGAGGGAGTCCATGTGGGATTCCGCCGCGAAGATCGACTGCGGCTCGCCGGGGGCACGGTAATGGCCGCCGGGGACGGAATTGGTGTAGACCTGCCATGAATCAATGCGGACGTGGGGGATGCGGTACGGGCCGCCCGCCAGGTGCTGCGCCCCGACGAGGTTGGCGGTGGGCACGGGCTTGAATCCGCCGTACGCGCCGCTGTTCCAGAACGCCTCCGCGTGCCAGGCAACCAGCGTGCCGTCACGCTTGACGCCTGCGCGGATTTTGACCTCGCCGCCATGGCGCGGATTGGCCGCCTGCAGCTCCTCCGTGTAGTCCATCACCATCTTGACGGGACGCCCGCCCGCGGCCATGGACAGCGCGTAAGCGAGGGGCACGTCCATTGAACTGCCCTTGCCGCCGAAGTCGCCGCCGATGTAGGTGGGGTTGACCTTCATGGAGTCGGCCTCGATGCCGTATGCCTGCGACATCTGCGCGCGCATGTTGAAGGGGGCCTTGTTGCTGGCCCAGATCTCCGCGCGGCCGTCCGGTTCGGCTCTGACGACGCAGTTGTGCGATTCAAGATAGGCCTGGTGTCCCTTGGAGAGGGAGTAATCGGCCTCAATGATGGTGTCCGCCTCCGCGAAACCGGCCTCAACGTCGCCCTTTGTCCACTGTTGATGCGAAAAGAGATTCAGATGGCGGTTCTCCACCTGCGCGGGCAGGCCCTCGTAGGAGTTGAGGTCGGGATGCAGGATGGGGGCGTTGTCATCTCGTGCGGAGCGCACGTCGGCCACGACCGGCAGTTCCTCGTACTCGACCTCGATCAGGTCGAGGGCGGCGTCGGCCAGGTCTTTCGTCTCGGCTGCCACCGCCGCAACCTTGTCGCCGATGAAGAGGGCCGTTCCCTGCGCGAGGACGGGCACGTCGTAGAGGCGTCGACCGATCCGCACCCCCTTAATGAGGGGGTGGTCGCCGGTCAGGACGGCGTGAACACCGGGGAGAGCCTCCGCCTGTACGATGTTGATATTGACGATGCGGGCGTGCGGGTAGGGGCTGCGGAGCGCCCTGCCCCACAGCATCCCAGGCAGCGCCACGTCCACGGTGTATTCCGCGCCGCCGGTGACCTTTTCCGGTCCGTCCTTGCGCGCAGCCGACTTGCCGAGTTCACGATACGCAGTTGTCATCCCCGTCTCCCTTTTTTGAGATGGCTCCGCGGGTAGGACTCGAACCTACGACCAATCGGTTAACAGCCGACCGCTCTACCTACTGAGCTACCGCGGAGCGCTAGTGAATCGCGCCCTGCCCTTACGCGAATTGCGCGAGGCGTCACGGGCACTCTTTCAGTATAGGGGATGGATGGCCGTTATACTTTGGGGTAACGGAGGTTGAGGATCGTGCCGCAGATTGCATTCATCGGGGGCGGCGTCATGGCAGAGGCCATGATTACCGCCATCATTGAGAACGAGGTTGCCGCGCCCACGGAGATCACCGTCGGCGAGATCGACGGCGAGCGCCGCGATTACCTTGCGCAGAAACATGGGGTACACGTCGTCTCCGACAACTATGACGCGGTCAAGATCGTCTCCAACGGGTTTGCGGTTATCGCGCTCAAACCCCAGCACATTGACGCGCTTGCAGGTCTTAGGAGGGGCAACGTTGTCCCCGGCCCCTATCTCTCCATCGCCGCGGGCGTCCGCATCGACACGCTGCAGGAACTGACGGGCTGCGAGCAGATTGTTCGCGTGATGCCCAACACTCCCGCGCAGATCGGGCATGGCATGAGCGTGTGGACTGCGACGCCGGACGTGACGCACCCCCAGCGCGACATGGCGCGGCGGATCCTTGGCGCGATGGGACGTGAACTGGAAGTCCACGATGAGCACTACATCGACATGGCGACGGCGCTGAGCGGCAGCGGGCCCGGATACGTGTTTCTCTTCCTTGAGGCGCTCATCGATGCCGGCGTCCACGTCGGTCTGCCGCGCGACCAGGCGGAACTGCTTGCCCGTCAGACCCTGCTTGGCTCCGCCGCTTTGGCCGACCAATCAGACCTGCATCCCGCCACGCTCCGGAATATGGTCACGTCCCCCGGCGGCACAACGGCGGAGGGCATCGCGGCGCTTGAGGATGGCGGGCTGCGGGCGGCGGTGACGCAGGCGGTTACGGCGGCCTACCAGAAGGCGCGGCAGCTTTCTTAAATTGATGGACTTCATCACTACTTTTGTCTATTTCCTGTGCCAGGTGCTCACCATTGCCATCTTCGTGCGGGCGATTCTCTCGTGGTTTCCGAACGTCAGCAATGAGAATCCTCTTGTTGCCACCGTTTACCACATCACTGAGCCAATCCTCGCCCCTCTTCGCAGCGTCATCCCGCTTGTCGGGATGATGGACATCACGCCGCTGGTGGCAATCATCACGCTCCAGATCATCGCGAGCATATTCAGCCGGCTGTAGGCGCCGTCTGCTTGTCAGGTGAGTTTTTGGATTCTTCGACTCCGCTGCGCTCCGCTCGGAATGACAGATGGGGGCGCGCTCTGTTCGGAATGACAGGGTTGGGGCTGCGCCCCGCTCTGCCCTTCGACAGGCTCAGGGTGAGCGGGGGGTGGTGGCCCTGCGGGCCACGCGGTGGATTCCCGCTTTCGCGGGAATGACGGAGTAGGGGCGGGAATGACGGGGAAGAGGCGAGAATGACGGGCCTTGTCTGGTAATAACACCCCAAGATTGCTATGATGCGGCAACTACCAGAGGGTTGGTTTGGGACTTAGGGGAGCTAATGACTGAGAGCGCCGCAACGCAGGAATTAGGACTTTTCCGTCGATACGTCGCGGCGCTCAAATACAGTGATTACCGTCGATTCTGGGTATCCGCCACGTTCGCTGGCGCAGGCGTTTGGGGGCTCATTGCCGCCCGGGGCGTGCTGGCTTTCGATATTTCCGACGAGTCTTCGTTCTGGGTTGGGGTTACAACGTTCGCCGCGCTGATTCCCTTTGTGGTCGTGCCGCCGTTCAGCGGCGTGCTGGCGGACAAGTTTGACAGACGATATCTCATCGCCATCGCGCACGCTATCAACGTGCTGCTCGCGCTGTTGCTCGTGCAACTGTACTTCACGGATACGATCCAGTTATGGCATCTGCCCGTGGTCTCGCTGTTGAGCGGGATAGCGCGGGGCGTGCAGATGCCGACGCAGAATGCGCTGGTGCCCAACCTTGTGAGCAAGGACGATCTCCTCAATGCAATAGCCCTGAACAACATTTCGCTGCAAGGGTCACGCCTGGTTGGGGGGCTGTCCGTGCTGGCGCTGGGCTGGCTGAGCGAGGCGAGCATCGGCATTGCATTTGCGGTTGCGGCGGGCGGCTACGCCGTCGCCACCATCATGATATTGACGATCCGAACGGCCTCCTCGGGCGAAATCGCTCATGGAGATTCCATCTTCACCGTCTTTACGGCAGGAATCGTTTACGCGTGGAAGACGCCGACGGTGGGTCTCATGCTCATCTTCGTTGCTTTCCACTGCGGGCTCACCATGGGCTTTGAGTCGATCCTTCCGGTACACGGGACGGAACAGTGGGGAACAGATTCGGCCCTGGCCGCGTTCCTGGCGGCGTTTGGACTGGGGGCGGTCTTCGGCGTTGTCACGATCGCCGGCATCCGCAGCGAGCGCGGCAAGGGTCTCGCCTTGCTCGTATCCGCCGCAGGGAGTTCCGTCGGCGTCCTCATCCTTGGTTTCGCGCAGTCACAGCCGCCCGGTCTCGTGGGCGCATTCATCATGGGTCTGACACAGGCCCCGTTCATGTCCCTGTCCATCACCTATATCCAGAGCGTGGTGCCGGATGCCATTCGCGGGCGCGTCTCAAGCCTGTTCGCCATGTCCGCGCTCAGCCTGATGGCGATTCTCAACATGGTATTCGGATTGATAGCGGACATCGTCGGGTCCGTTCCCGTTCTCCTCGTCTCCGGGGCGATTTTCATTGTTGTCGTGTTCCTTGCCCTGACGGTTGTCACCAAGCTCCGCCGCGTGATGATCGAGGGATTTGGGGTCGGATTGCAGGCCCCTGCCCCCGCCCCGGCCCCAAGCGGCGGCTCGAAGTAAACGCTCACCACCGCCACTTTCCGCCGCAGGTGGTAGAATTGACGGTGGTTGCAAAGAGCGGCGATGCTTATCGCCGCAGGTCAACCAAATGGCATCGAATGCGGGGGAAGATGCCGGGGGGTGTGGCATGAGCGAGCGCGAGCTCCTGAAGGGAAGCACGGATTCCCTTTTCCTGGCGCTGCTGAGCGAACGGCCGATGTACGGCTATGAAATCCTCAGGGAGGTTGAACGCCGCTCCGGGGGTTATTTCTCCATGAAGGAGGGCACGCTGTATCCCGCCCTCCACCGCCTGGAGCGCGACGGCCTCATTGAGGGGCTGTGGCGCACAGCACCGGGCGGACAGTACCGCCGCTACTACGCGATCTCCAATCATGGCGTCCAACACCTGGAGCAGCGTCGAGCGGAATGGGTCAACTTTTCGCGCGCCGTCAACATGGTCATAACCGGCCCCACGCCGTAGCAGCCGATACGGACATGCCGTCACCAAGCAGCATCTCCACTCCCATCCACGCACTGACAGGCCAGATTCTCACGAAAATCCGGTCTCGTCGCAACGTGCTGCGGGAGTTGTCCGACCACATCGAGGACCACAGCAGCAGCCTGCGTGAACGCGGCCTTGATCCCGCGGAGGCGCGGGCACGGGCCGTCCGCGCTTTTGGAGATACGCGAACCGTCGCAGCGCAATTGGAGCGCATCCGAAACCAGGGATCGTGGCCGGACGTGGCGCTTTCCGCGTTTCCGAGCCTGTTCGTCGCCTTCCTTTTCGGGACAAACCGCTGGCTGGACCTGGAGTGGATCGTAGGCACCGCAGCTGTCGCAATTGCGATAAGCGCGCTGGGCGTGTATCGATTCGGCCGCCGCGCATGGGTCTTCTCATGGCTTGGATACGCCCTCTTCCCCGTCCTGCTCATCAGCATGGTCAGCCTCGGGACGACTGCCCACGCGGCATGGAGCGTGCTGGGCGGCGGCTATGAAGCGCGTGATCCGTTGAGCTGGGTTCTTGGAATCGGTCTGGGCATTGCCGGCCTTGGCGTCATCGCCGCATTGATGGCGTGGCTTAGCCGCAAGGACTGGATCCACGGGATTCTTGTCGTACTGCCCATGGCGCTGTTGTCCGTCGCCATCCTCGCATTCGATCGAGGCGTCTACACGACAATCGAGCAGATCCAGGCCCAGAACGCGGTGCTATTCGGCGCGTTTGCCATCGTTGTCGCAGCCGCGGTGAGGATGACGGATCGCCTGTTCAAGATAGGATTGTTGGCCGCTTCGCTTCCTCTTGGTTTCCTCTTGATCTCCGGCGGTATGGACATGAGCTTCCGCGTCATCGTGACGGCGGCGCTCTCATTGCCCGCCCTGCTTCTCATCATCGCCCCGTACGTGGTCACCCTTCGAGAACCGGACACGAACGAACGGCTTGAGCACAGCCCGTGGCCGCGATAGCTCGGCAAGCGTGCTGATGTGATGGCCGTGGCCGATCAACCTTTGACATATATCGCGGCGTTCATTCTCGGGTACGCCATCGGCGCGGCCCCCATCATCTACTTTGTAGCGCGAGCGCGCGGCATCGACCTGCATTCCGTCGGCACAGGCAACATCGGCGCGGGCAATCTCTGGCGGCACTCCGGCATGGCCATCGGCATGCTGTCCGTCATGATCGAGGTGGGCAAAGGCACGTTGGCGGCCCTGCTCGCCGTTACCCTGCTTCCGGGCGATGACACGCAGTGGCTCCTCGTGGCCGGAGGCGTTGGGGCCGTCGTCGGGCAGATGTGGCCCGTAACGCTCCGTTTCCAGGGTGGACGCGGCAACGGCACGGCTGCGGGCGCGTTGGTTGCGATTGATCCGATTGTTTTCATATTTGGTTTCGGCGTCTTCCTCCTATTCGGGGCCCGCAAGATTATTCGAAACGTTCTGCCCAAAGTTGCCTCAGCCCCGCCGAGCCGCATCATTCCAGTCGCCGTCATCGGCGGAATGAGCGTGTATACGATCGTGGGACTCGCCTTCGGCGACTATGTGACGGCGATTGCCGGAGCAATAATTCTCGGTTTGACCTTTGTGCGCAGGTTGACCGCCCCCTGGCCTCGCGACCCGGAGACGGGTGAGGCGCCTGAGCGTTCGCTGTTCGCAATCCTGATCTACGATCGGCCAAACTCCGGCCAGTGACT
>DAOUKW010000187.1:0-30865 GCA_034420915.1 Dehalococcoidia bacterium | reverse complement strand
GAGGACGGCGAGGAGTCCGGCACCCAATACGGGCTAACGGACACGTACGACGAAGTTCGTGCCGGCGCGCGATTGATCGTGTCATATGACGATTCGTGGAATACCTTCAGGGGAACGGTGGAGAACACGGCCGGCGAAACGCTGAGGCGCGTGCGCGTGGAAATTCATCTCTCCAACGGGGCTGAGCTTGGGCCGACGACGCCTCTCGATCTGGCGCCCGGGCAGATGGCCGAGATCACGCTGCCCGCAACCAAGCAACGGTTCGAGACGTGGAGCGCGCACCCGGAGGTCGGGGGTGGCGCTGACCAAACGGACGAGTCCGCGCCGACCGAGATAGCGGCTGCGGCGCGTGAGCTACTGGCGAACGAGGAAGGCGTGGATGAGGAGGCCGTCACCCTGATCAACTCTGAAGGCATTTCGTGGTCGGACGCCAGCCTCGGATGCCCGCAAGAAGGCATGAGCTATGCCCAGGTCATCACCCCGGGCTACATACTGATCTTCCTTCTTGGAGACTCATACTACGCGGTGCATACCAACGCTGACGGCTCCAACCTAATAGTCTGCAACGGCGACGAATAACGCCTGCGCGGCGGCGTATGTCGGCCAGCTGCAAAAGGACTACATGGTGTTCACCAATTGTGGGAGTTTGTCCCGCAGAGCTTGCCGGCGCGATTCATAGAATTGCTCGAACCCTGTCAACTCTCCCGGCACATCCCCTAGCAGATGCCGATCAACGTAAGCTTGGCGCGTCTGCGGGTTGGGGCAGTGTGTGTCAAGCCACTCAGCGGGCATCACGGCACGCTTCTCATTATTCACCGTGGAGTCGAGGAGTTGGAGATTGGCAAGTCGGTCACTCCAGTCTTGCAGTTGCTCAGTCGCGTCGGACTCTATGCCGGCGTTGTTGAGCCGCGCGGTCGTAAATCTGCTCTTTGGGAAAACATGATCGATGTCAGTACTGCCTCGGGCTCCAAGGTATGGGAACAGCATCGAAAGGAGGGGGAACATCCGCGAGTCAGAAATCCTCATATCGGCAAGGTCATCGATTTCCTCATCCTGAAATTCCAGTGTCTTGCCGCGCTGCGCCATCACTCGACCCAATTCTTGCGCAGGGAATCCATCTTGGTGATTTCGGATAACCTCTCTCAGAGCGGTGAGCAATGCATCAAGCCCACTGCCCCAGATGCCTGACGCCTTTAGAATCGAACGGGTCAGCCACACTCTGATGGCCTCGCGGTCAGCGCGATGTCGATCACTGGTGACGAACCCGTCCGGTGCGCCAATTCGATACAGATAGTACGCGATAGGCAGTAGGGAGTTGGTCGCTCGGAGCGTCCTGCTATCATACCCAAAGCTATCCGCCAGTTCCGCTGTTTGCAAAAGCGCACGTGCAATATCAGGCCAATTGTCCTCAAGAACCGCCATGTTTGCGTGTGTGAAATTCCTGACCTGGAAGCCAACACTGGCAATGTCGGTCAGCATCAGGCCTGCTTTCAACACAAAATCCGCGTTGAAACGCAGACCATCTCTGACGCGGTTCATCTCGTCCACCAGACCGTGGACCTCAGCTCGTGCATCAAGATCGTCCCATTGCGATACTGCGATGCTCAGCAAGAGATTGGAATACGAAAGCGGAGTCCCGCCACTGTTGCAGCGGATGAAAATCTGCAACACGCGCTCGATGTCCTGCGTCGTTTCTTCATACCAAGCCACAACTGGATCGACACGAATCGCGCGATGAAGTCGATCTAATACACGGTAAGCTCCACTTAACTGATCCATTTGCAGCCCCATATTCAAAAGCCAATCCTGCATGTCGGGGCCGGACTCAAGACCAAGGATATCGGCAACTCGAAACCAGAGGTGATTGCCCTCCATGCCGATACGTTCCTCGTCGATGAACTCGAATGTATACCGCCTACCCTCGTCATCGGTGCTTGTTGGAGCTAGAAGATCCAAGGCGAGCACTGTCTTTGGGAAAGCGTCATAGCTGGCCCACCGTTTATGCGGCAGTTTCTTCGCCATGGATCCGCGGAGTCCGACATTGAACGCTGTTAGCCTCTGCTGTCCGTCCAGCACTGCAGTAAGGGTTTCGTTGTGCCGTATCCCCAACTCAGGACAGTGAGGATTATCTCTCTCGTGATAGTCGCGCACAAAGTCGTACCATCGATATTGGCTGGAATTCTGAGCCTCCACCTTCCAAAACATGAATTCGCCAAATGGAAAGCCTTGCATTAGACTGTCGAACAAGTTGCAAACCTGATCGGGCTCCCACACGAATTCCCTTTGGATGGCGGGCAGGACAAATTGATGGGACTCTATGCTCTTGAGAGTTGCTTCTATTGTGCCGCCCTGCTGGTGCATAACTGACCACTCCCCAATTCATGACGATTTCGTTTGTGCAATCAATGCTAAATCAAGAACACTGTCAACACCATTCGCCTGCTATCCGCCTCCGCCGATGCCGTATCATGACCTTACGTATCGAACGCCGGGACGGGCAGACGGCCCGGCGGGGTTTTAGGGGGTGGGCGCATGGAACGACCGGTACCGAACCACGAGGAACTCAAGGCGCAGTTGGCCCTGCTTGGCGTCAGCATCGATGACGATGCCCTTCCGGGACTACAGCGCCGCGTCGCCTTCTACCAAGAGGCCATGAACCGCCTCGACGATATGGACTTCGGGCTCACGGAACCCGCCCTCTCCTATGATCCAGATGCCGGAAACGGCGGAGCCTGAGCATGAATGAGGAGCGCGTCGGCCTCTCCCTCACGCAGATCGCGCGGCGCATCCAGACGCAAGAGGTCTCCGCCACCCACGCGTTGGAGGATGTGCTTGAGCACGTCGCGCACGCCGACGACACCATCAACGCATTCGTCACCGTCCTGCGAGACCAGGCATTGCAGGAGGCGGAGGCCGCGGACCACATGCTCCGCGCCGGGCACCTGCTTGGCCCGCTCCACGGCGTCCCCGTCGCCATCAAGGACATCCTCACCACGGACGGCATCACCACCACCGCCGGATCAAAGATCCTCGCCGACTGGAAACCGGACTTTGACGCGACCGTCGTCCGCAAGCTGCGGCAGGCCGGCGCGGTCATCATCGGCAAAACCAATCTCCACGAGTTTGCCTTTGGCGTGACGACGGAGAACCCGCATCACGGCAACACGCGCAATCCCTGGAACCCGGACCACGTGCCCGGCGGATCCAGCGGCGGCTCCGGCGCAGCGGTCGCCATGGGCATGGGCTACATGGCCATCGGCACGGACACTGGCGGCTCCATCCGCATCCCCGCCACCCTTTGCGGCGTCACCGGCATCAAGCCCACCTACGGACGCGTCAGCCGCTACGGCTGCCTACCTCTCTCATGGTCGCTCGACCACGTCGGGCCGCTTGCGAGGACGGCTGAGGACTGCGCCCGCGCCCTGCAGGTGCTCGCAGGCCATGATCCGCTTGACCCCACCTCCTCCAACCGCCCCGTGCCGGACTATCTCGCTACTCTCAACGACCCTATCGAGGGCCTGACTATCGGCATCCCCGGCGAACCCTTCTGGGACCCCATCGACCCCGAGGTTGATTCGGCAGTCCGCGCCGGCATCGACGTCCTCAAGGGCCTCGGCGCGCGCGTCATCGATGTCGAGTTCCCGATGGCCGATGACCTTGTCACGATGCAGACGTCCATCCTGTTCGCGGACGCCGCCGCCTACCACCATAGGTGGATGCGAGAGCGCCCGGAGGACTATGATTCCCGCGTTCTCGCCGGACTCCTTCAAGGCGCAACGGTTCCGGCGGTCGACTACGTCAACGCCCTTCGCCTCCGCTCAATCCTCCGCGAGAAGATGAACGATGTCTGGCGCAGGGTTGACCTGCTCGCCCTCCCCACCTCGCCCGTTACCGCACCCAGGATCGGCCATGCCTACGAGACCGTTGCGGTCGGCAACGGTGAACTGCAGCTCACACGCGCCCTGACACGCAACATGACGCCCTTCAACCTGCTCGGCACGCCGGCTATGAGCGTCCCGTGTGGGTTCAGCAGCGACGAGCTGCCCATCGGCCTGCAGATCACCGGCCGCCCATTCGATGAGGCGACGGTGCTCCGCGCGGGGCATGCCTACCAGAAGGAAACCGACTGGCACACGTGGCGGCCGCCCGCAGACACAACGCCGTAACGACGACGCCGTAAATACAACTTCATTACGCCGCCAAATCTGCTTTGATGATTAAAAAATGACATCCAACACGGACATCACCGTCCTCAGCCTCGCGGAGGTCTCCGCCCGCATCCATGCGCGGGAGATTTCCTGCCAGGAGGTCACGCGCGCGCAGCTTGAGCGCATCGGGCGGCTTGAGCCGACGGTCAACGGCTATGTTGCCGTCCACATGGAACGGGCGATGGCGCAGGCGCTCGCCGCGGACGCCCTGCTTGCCGCCGGTGTTGACCACGGCCCGCTCCACGGCGTTCCCATTGCCGTCAAGGACCTCTTTGCCGAGCGCGGCATCCCGTCCTCCGCCGGTTCCAGCATCCTCGCGGACTGGGCGCCGGACGATGACGCGACGGCCGTCCACAAGCTGCGGCAAGCGGGGGCGATCATCATCGGGCGCGCCAACATGGACGAGTTCGCCTTTGGCGGCACCACGGAGAACACCCACTACGGCGTCACGCACAACCCGTGGGACCTGGAGCGCAGCTCAGGCGGCTCATCGGGCGGCTCCGGCGCGGTGGTCGCCGCGCGGCTCGCCTACGCCGCCCTCGGCACGGACACCGCCGCCTCCATCCGCAACCCCTCCCACTTCAACGGCGTCACCGGCATCAAACCCTCGTTCGGGCGCGTGAGCCGATTCGGCGTCGTGCCGCTGGCGTGGACGCTTGACCATGCGGGCCCGCTCGCCCGCAGCGTGGAGGACGCCGCCCTCGTGTTGAGCGCCATCTCAGGACATGACACGAAGGACGAGACCACATCACGCCGCTCCGTCCCGGATTACGCCGCCAATCTTGATGCGGACGTGAGCCGGCTGCGCGCCGGCATCGTGCGCGGCTATTTCTGGGAGCCCATCGTCCCGGAGGTCGCGCAGCTCAATGAGCAGGCATACGACGTGCTGCGCGGCCTCGGGATGCAGCTTGAGGATGTCGTTCTCGACCACACCGACGTGTTGCCCGCGCTGTTCGCCACCATCCTCCCCTCAGAGGCCGCCGCCTACCATCACCGCTGGATCCGCGAGGGGCGGGGCGGCGAGTACGGCTATGCGATCCTCGACCGGCTCATCCCCGGCTACGCCATCCCCGCCATGGACTACGTGAACGCCCAACGCGCCCGCGCCGTGTGGGAAGAATCCGTCCAGAGCGCGCTGGAGCGTTACGACGTTCTTGTGATGCCGACCGTGCCATATACGGCGGCCAAACTCGGGCAGATCATGGTGCAGGTGGGCGACGGCGAGGAGGAGGCCTCGTTCCTGCGGACGCGCAACCTCTTCCCGTTCAACCTGACCGGAATGCCCGCCCTGAGCGTCCCCATCGGATTCGACTCATCCGGCCTGCCGGCGGGGATGCAGATCGTCACGAAAGCCTGGGACGAACAGACCGCCTTCAACGTCGGCCACGCCTACCAAAACGCCACAGACTGGCACACCCACGCGCCCAACTTATAGTCCCGTCATTCCCGCGCCTCGCGCGTGTCATTCTGAGCGCAGTCGGGGAATCTAAAGCCTCACCAAGGTGCTAAAGCCGGAACGCGGTGGACCAACTCAAAGGCCGCTCGCGAGCCGAGAAAACTAGTCTTCTATCGTTACGTTGCCGAGCGTGGTTGAGGTCCGCAGGCGCAGCACGGGCCCCTCGGTCGGGTGGCTGCTCCGCACGTCCTCCACATCGGACAGTACTGACGAACCGTCCTGGTGGAGGACCCAATCCTGAGGCACGTGAAGTGTCACGCCGCCGAACGTTGCCGACACCTGCAGGTCCGCTCCGTCCTCATGCAGCTTGGCCTGCCGCATATCAACCTCAACGGTGCCAAAAGTCACCGATACCGTGCCGCCGCGGAATGCCTGCGACAGGACGGTCCGCTTTGTCCCTGACAACGTAGCCGACACGTCAATCGTGCTCTCGTCGTCCGTCAGGACCTCCGGCCCGTCGGGGACAGGGCTCGCGCGGCGACGTCCGACATTATTCCGTTCCAGAAGGATGCCGACGCCCAGCGCAATGAGAACCAGCGGCCAATACGTCCCCATGTCCGCGTTCGCGCCCAATGCGTCCGCCAGGAAAATGCCGCCCGCCACGATGCTCACCATGCCCAGCCACAGCGGTCCGCGAACGATCCACACCAGACCCAGCGCAATCAATACGAGCGGCCAGAGCGTCTCCCACAGGTCGAACGACCACAGGTTGCCCGCGAGGAAGACCAAGCCCAGCGCGATGAGAATGGCACCGGGCACAATCCGTCCGGAGCGCTTAACCTGGTACCCTCTCATGTCCACCGTCCATTCCCGGCGCGGGGAGGGACTTTATTCGTCGCGCCGCTCAAGCTCCCGCAGGAAGTCTTCCACGTCCGGGGCGAGGCGCGGGGGCTCCTGCTGCTGATCGTCCATCTCGCCAATCTCGCCCTGGTTCGCCCCCACCTCGCTGTCATAGGCCTCTTCAAGCTGCTTGACGAGGGAGCGGACGCGCGGCTCCCGCTGAGCCATCCGGTCAATCTCCGCATACTGGCGGTCGCCGTCCTGCTCAATCTTGGTGAGGTCCGGAATCTGGAAGCTGTAGATGGGTGACAGCAGCTTCAGCAGCTTTTCCTGCCCGCGATGGTCCTCTTCCAACCGCGCGTAGGGGGGGAGCTGGATCAGCGCCGAGAGCGTCTCGACGCCGCGCTTGACCAGCTCCTGCGTGGCAATGGCCATCATGCTTGTCGGGCCCTCATAGTTGGATGAGCGCACGCCCGCGCGCTCCAGGATGGTCTGGACGTTGGGATCGGACGCCTGTCCGCTCGCCAACAGGGGCCGCGTGTGCGGCGTGGAGCCGTACATCGCCCCCACCTGGCAATAACGCCGCACGTTCAACCGGTCCGCCAGCTCCAGCAGGGATTCCACGAAATCCTCGCCGTTGGAGTGCGGCTCCAGGATGTGCAGGAAGACGAAATCGTTGCCGCCGTCACCCTGCGCATACCGCACGATGGTGTTCGGAATCTCCACGATCCGCTCTCCGCCGCGACGGTACAGCATGGGGCGGTAGCGAGTCAGGTCATAGAACCGGCTGGGGCGCGCAAGGCGTCCCAATTCGGTGGCGTTAAACTGTGACTCAAGCGTGCCGAGGGCGAGCGTTCCCACGGATCCAACATCGATCCACGGCTGGAGGATAGCGAATATGTGCGGATCACGTAATTCCGGCAGTGGCTCCTGGACTTCAAAGGCGCCTATCTGCATATCTCCTCCCCTCAGCGGCCCCTCCGGTTCGCTGACCGGTTGGGGTTGCGTCCATTATAGGCGTCCCGCCCACCGAATGCGCGGTGCATCGTGAACGGCCTCACGGCATGACCCAAACAGCTTCAAACGGCCGCTCCGAGCTTGGTGAGACGACGCCGCGCACCATCGTCGCCGTCCTTGCCCACCCGGACGACGAGACGTTCATCATCGGGGGCACGTTGGCCCTCTACGCATCGCGCGGCCACAATGTCCATGTCATATACGGCCCTTTCGGCCCGGAGCCGGACGGCAGGCCAACACCCCAACGACTCGCAGAGCTGGAGGCCGCCGCCAACGTCCTCGGCATCACCGCCAACACCTTTATCCCCACGCCTAACCCCCCTCTCCCTGGGGGAGAGACGGCACTCCCACGCCTCACCAACGCAATTCGCGCCGAACTCCGCGGGCTCCGTCCCGATGTCGTCATCACCTTCGACGCAACCGGCGCAACCGGCAACCTGGACCACATCCTCATCGGCGCGGCTACTCTGCAGGCCGTGGGATCGATGACGGGCGTCTCCGCGCCGCGCCTCTACGCCGCGGTCTTTGGCAGGCGTCAACTCGCGGCGGGTCTGCACATCGGATGGTTGATGCGGCGCAAGAACCTGGACGACGTGCGTGACGCCCTGCGGATCGCGCGGGAATCGCAGCGCCCGACAACGACGGTTGATGTGCGCAGCGTTCTTGAGCGCCGTTTGGAGGCCGCGCGGTGCTATAAGACGGCTCTCAAGGAGGGAGCGTGGTGGATGCGGCGGTGGGAGCTGCTGCCCGTCCGTCTTCGCCGCGTTTTCGCCCCCCGGGAGGTCTACGCCCGGCTGATACCGCCGGTTTCCGATTCAGAAAATATGGAGAACGGGTTGTTGGGCGAGGGGTGAGCCCCTACTCCCCACCCCCGGCCAGCGCTGGGCTCGGCGTTGGGCTGATCGGAGTGTCAGACAGATCACGCCGTTCACGGCGCAGGAGGCGGTAGACAACGGGAATCACGACAAGCGTGAGCACGGTGGACGTCATCAGGCCGCCGATAATCACCGTGGCCAGCTCCGCGCCGATAATGCCTCCGCCGCCCTCTGCCTCTTCAAGCGCGAGCGGCAGCAGCACGAAGCTCGTCGTCAACGCCGTCATCAGGATGGGGCGGATGCGCGCCTGCCCGCCCTGGATAAGGGCGTCCCGGATGCGCGCGCCGCGTCCCCGCAGTTGGTCCACAAAGGCAATCAGCACGACGGCATTCGTGACAACGAGGCCGATCAGCATCAGGAGTCCCATCAGCCCGGGCAGGCTCAACGCCCGTCCCGTGATAAAGAGCGCGGTGACTGCGCCGGTGAACGCAAGCGGGACGGCGATCAGGATAATCAGCGGTGTGATGAAAGACCGTTGCGCGATGAACATCACGGCATAGACGAGCACCGCGCCGATGCCCATGGCAATGATCATCTGCGTGAAGACTTCCTGGATGTCGGCAAAGACCCCGCCGGTTTCGCGCTCCACACCCGGCGGCAGGCCGACCTCCTCGACGATGCGGTCGATTTCCGCGCTCACGGCCCTCGTATCCTGCGCGGTGATGACGCCTGAGATCGTGACCGTGCGTTGGCCGTCCACCCGCGTTATGGGGATAGCCACGCTGCCGAACGGTCCGGCCGCCGCCACGTCAATGGCATCGGTACGGACGTTGATCACGCCGTCAAGCTCGCTGACAGGGCCGATCAGTCTGTCAGACGCCTCGATGAGTCGGGCGTAGTCATCGCCAATGAGGCGCACTTCAAGTTCGCCCGCAGGCGGGCCTCCGCCCTGCGCCAGTTCGATGAAGACCGTCCGCCCCGGCCCTGCGAGATCACGACGGAGGAGATCGGCCATCTCCGTCGCATCCGTGTCCTCTGTCAGCCGCGCGGTCATGTTGATCGTCGTAAGGCCGCCACCGGGCCCTCCGAACGCGAAGCCGCCGCCGACCGAGGATGTATAGACCTCGATGCCGCCCGCCACCCGGAGTTCTTCAAGCCGATCTTCGGCCTCATCCAAGTACCCGGCGACGACATCAGGCTGCGTGGTTGGGGGCGCTTCAATCTCAATGGTGAGGAGGTTCTGTACGCTGCCCGGCAGAAAGCCGATGGGAATGTTTGCGAGAAGGGACATGCTGCCAATGAACAGGAGGATGGCGCCGATTATCGTGTACAAGCGGTGCCCCAGCGCCCATGTGACTATCGGGGTGTAGATACGGATGATGCGGCGCGAGAGCACTTCCTCAGCCGTGTCCGACGAGTGCCGTTTGATCAGGAAGCTGGCCAGAGCGGGCACAGCGGTCAGGGCGACGGCCAGAGAGGCGAGTAAAGCGAATGTGATGACAAGGGCGAAGGGAAGGAAGAACTCGCTGACGATCCCGCCGATGAATCCCAGCGGAGCGAAAACGGCAATCGTCGTCATCGTGGCGATCGTGATTGGGAGAGCAACTTCCTTTGTGCCCTCGAACGCGGCGTGGAGCCTGTCTTCTCCATCCTGTATGTGCCGGTAGATGTTTTCCATGACCACGATGGAGTCGTCGACGACGCGCCCTGCGGCGATGGCAAGTCCCCCAAGCGTGACAAGGTTGAGGCTCATGCCCTGCAGGTTCATAACGATGATGCCGATGAGCAGGCTGGCGGGAATGGAAATGCCCGTGACGAACGTGGGGCGGACGCTGAGCAGGAACCCCAGAATCACGAGGATGGCCAGCACCGCGCCGAGCGCCACTTCCCTGCCCAACGTATCGATGGAGTCCTGGATTTCGGGGCCCTGGTTCTCGGTCACGGTGAACTCAACATCCGCCGGCAGCCCGGTCTTGATGTCGTCGAGTTCCGCCAGGGCGGCGTTCGTCACCTCAACGGTGTTGTCATCGGGCCCCTTGACGACGCCGATGGTCAGACTGGGCAAGCCGTTCGTGCGGCTGATGACACCCTGCCCGCCGGCGTTGGCGGGGATATCCGCGCTGTTCACTCCCGGAACCTCGCGCAAGCGGGGAAGAATGTCACTCTCCACCATCGCCTTCAGCTCGTCAGGAGGCTGATTGCTCCGCACCGATACCTGCAAGACGGGGAACTGCTGGAAGTTCAGTCTGCCGACATTCGGCTCGGCAACGGTTGGAGGCAGTTGGAGTCTGTCAACCGCCTCCTGCACTGCCTGCTCGATCGCTACCGTGTCGGAACCAAACTCGAACTCGGCAAAGGCGACAGACAGATTCAGCGATGACGAGGATTGAACAAGGTTCACGTCTTCCTGCTCCAACAGGATTCGCTCAATCGGGATCGTCACGTCCTCCAGCACTGTTTCGGGGCCGGCCCCGGGATAGAAAGTGACGACCGTAACCAATGGGAAATCAACCGACGGTAGAAACTCAACCTGCAGGCGCGTATACGACCAGATTCCGGTGACGATAAGGGTAGCGAGGAGGATGATCGTGACAATACGCACGCGCAGGGCAAGGCGCGTGGGGATCATACCGAAACGCTCGAATGCCATCTCAACGAACGCAATCACGGCCCTGAGCGGCATCAAGACGAGCCTGAGCAGGAACGCAAGGCGGGTCAGAAGCATCCGGACAAGACTCCCCGAGAGAAAATGGTCGGATTGTGAATTACGTCACGTATACCAGTATGCTCACAGAGTCAGCGTTGGCAAATCAGGCGGATATCCTCCGCTCCACCAACATGCGCTGCACGGTGATGCCGATCTGTCCCGGGCTGTCCGCCACGTAGCAGCCGGCGTCACGCAGGGCGTCTTTCTTGGCCTCCGCCGTTGCCGCCTTTCCGGTGATGATTGCGCCCGCGTGCCCCATGCGGCGTCCGGGAGGCGCCGTCGCGCCCGCGATGAAACCCGTCACCGGCTTGCTCATGTGGTTCTTGATGTAGTCGGCAGCCTCCTGCTCAGCGGTGCCGCCGATCTCACCAATGAGCACGACTGCGTCCGTCTCAGGATCGTTCTCGAACAGCTCAAGGATGTCCCGGTGGCGCATGCCGATGATGGGGTCGCCGCCGACGCCAACGCACGTGGACTGTCCGATGCCAAGCGCCGTCAACTGCGAAACGGCCTCATAGGTCAGCGTACCGGAGCGGGAAACGACGCCGATGCGGCCCTCTGCGTGGATGTTGCCGGGGATGATTCCGACTTTTTGCTTCTCTGCCACGGACGTCAGACCGGGGCAGTTGGGCCCGATGAGCCGCACACCTTTCTTGGTCAGATACTGCGCCACTTGCGCCATGTCCAGCGTCGGCAGGCCGTCCGTGATGCAGACGATCAGGTCAACACCGCCCTCTGCCGCCTCAAGCAGCGCATCAGTCGCGAACGCGGCGGGAACGAAGATGAGGGACACGTTCGCGCCCTCCTGCTCCACTGCTTCTGCCACGGAGTCGTACATAGGCCGGTCGATGTGCGTGGTGCCGCCGCGGCCCGGTGTCACGCCTGCCACAACGTTCGTGCCAAAGGCGATGCACCGCTCGGTCTGGAACGTTCCCTCACGGCCGCTCATGCCCTGAACCAGCACGCGGGTGTCTTCGCCAACAAGAATGCTCATTTAGTAGTGCTCCTCAAAGTGTTATGGGTCTGTCAGTTTGAATGACGTTCGCGGCAAGCCCTAGTTGATCTCCGCAACTTTCGTGGCTGCATCGTTGAGATCAGCGGCCACGGCGACGGTGATGTCGGAGTTGCGCAGGATCTCCGCGCCTTCCTCGGCATTCGTGCCGGTCATGCGCACGATGATGGGCACGTTCACGTCCACCTCGTTGTACGCGGAGACGATGCCGTTCGCCAGAACGTCGCAACGGAGGATGCCGCCAAAGACGTTGATCAGGACTTTCTTCACGTCGGGGTCGGAGACGATGATCTTGAACGCCTCGGCGACCTGTTCCTCGGTGCCGCCGCCGCCAACGTCAAGGAAGTTGGCGGGCGCGTGGCCTACCTGCGCGATGACGTCCATCGTGGCCATCGCGAGGCCCGCGCCATTCACCATGCAGCCCACATCGCCGTCCAGCTTCACGTACTGCACACCCTTGTCGTTGGCGTTCCGCTCAAGCGGGTCTTCCTGGTCGGCGTCACGCAACTCAGCAAGGTCGCGATGGCGGAAGTGGCTGTTCTCGTCGGTATCGATCTTGCCGTCCGCGGCGAGCAGCGCACCGTCCCCGGTGACGACGAGCGGGTTGATCTCAACGAGGTTGAGATCCCTTTGCTGGAACGCGTTCACGATGCCGCCCAGCAGCGCGCCAAACGGTCGCGCCAAAGCGGCGTCAAGCTCCAGAGCCGCCGCGACGCGTCGACCAACGAACGGCTGGTAGCCAATCAGCGGGTCGATATGCACCTGCGTGATCTTCTCGGGCGACTCCTCGGCGATCTCCTCGATCTCCATGCCGCCCGCAGCGGATGCGATGATAACCGGAGACTTTGCCGCGCCGTCCACCGTCACGCTCAGGTAGAGTTCCTGCGCGATATCGACGGGCTCCTCAACGAGGACGGCATTCACGGGCACGCCCTGCGGGCCAGTCTGCGCTGTGACGAGGTTTGAGCCGAGCAGACCTGCGGCGAACTCAGCCGCCTCATCCGGGCTCGACACAACCTTGACGCCGCCCGCCTTGCCGCGTCCGCCGGCGTGGACCTGCGCCTTGACGACAGCCCTGCCACCGAGTTCCTCCGCGATGGCGCGAGCTTCATCGGCCGTGGTGGCGACGCGCCCGTTCGGGACGGCAACGCCAAACGACTTGAGCACCTCTTTTGCCTGGTATTCGTGAATCTTCATATAGCAAGGCCCCCCACCCTGTGAGTTCTTTCACGAGTAGTGTCATACAGGACTGCAACGCGGCGCAAGCGGAGGGGGCGGGATTCGAACCCGCGTTGCAGGGTTACCGCAAAGCAGTTTTCAAGACTGCCGCCTTCGTCCACTCGGCCACCCCTCCGCGTTCGGCGCAGAGCGCCATATCAGTATTGGAACGTGGGGATGAGGGGTCAAGGCGGGGGGATGAGAATCGCGGCCCACACTACATTCTTTGACTATCATAGGTGCCTCAGATAGCGTAGTCACATGTCACCACTTCAGCGGCATGCGTTCCTTTGGATAAGCGTCATCATTCTTGCTTCTTTTGTGTTTCTGGCCTGCCAGCGAGTAGACGAGGTAACACCTACCGCAACCACGGCGCCCACGCCAACGGATACTCCCATCCCGGTTCCCACGGCCGAGCCGACAGATACCCCTGTTCCACCGCCGACCGCGACTTCTACTGCGACTCCCGTACCAACCGCGGCACCGACAGCAACCCCCAGGCCAACGTCGACTCCCGATCCCGCAATCGAGCATGATCGACAAGCTCTTATGGCTCTCCACAACTCAACGGATGGAGACAATTGGACCAATAACGATGGTTGGGGCACGGATGATCCGCTGGTTTTCTGGTACGGAGTTGAAACGGACAACCGCGGCCGGGTATCGGGGATCAACCTCAGTCAGAATGGCTTGGCCGGTCCGCTGCCTCCCGAACTGGGCGATCTGACCGCCCTTACCAACCTGCACCTGACCAGCAATTCCCTTACAGGGCCAATTCCCCCGGAACTCGGTAGAATTCCGAATCTGCGGGACGTCCGGCTGTCTTTCAATGACCTTGAGGGGCCAATCCCCCCGGAACTTGCGGGCGTGCCGACCTTGCAGCGCCTGACACTCTCCGGAAACAACCTCACGGGCCGGGTTCCTTCAGAACTTGTCAATGCTGTGAGGATAAATCGATTGGAACTGGACGATAATCAGTTGTCAGGCCCAATTCCGGTACAGCTTGGTCAACTACAGTCGCTCCACACCCTCGATCTTTCACAGAATCGCTTGTCCGGCACCATCCCCCCTGAGCTTGGAATGATGACCGATTTGACTCTGTTGTGGCTACACAGCAATAACCTTAGAGGCGAAATCCCCGCTGAACTGGGAAACCTCGATGAGCTGTTGTCGCTCAATCTGCAGGACAATAACCTGTCAGGCTGTCTACCCGCTTCGCTTAAGCGCATGCAGGCGGAGGCCGTGTCCGTTCCGCCGGGAATCGACTGGTGCCCGGAATAGGGCTTATTGCAGCAGCGCGCCGCTAAACCGGACGCGCCACCGGCGCTCGCGGCTTTCTCGCCGCCAGCACGAACAGCCCGCCGATGGCCCAGAGCGCGCCGAGCAGCATGAACGACACATCGTAGCTGTCCAACCATTGCCATATCACGCCCACTGCGAACGGGCCTATTGCCCCCGCTACGGTGGCAATAGGCGTGACGACTCCGCGGATCGCCCCGCTGTGTTCCCTCCCGAAGTACTGCGCGAGCCCCAGGTTGACCATGGGAATAAACCCGCCCATCGTGAAGCCATACAGCACGGCGTAGACGATAAGTATCTCAAGCCCGGAGCCGACGACCAGAATCAGCAGGGTCACCCCGGCAGGAATCATGGAGGCAGCCAGGCCGAGCCGGGCGCCAAATCGTTCGGCGAGGAATCCGTAGAGCAACTTGCTCACCAATGCGGCCCCGGCGAGGACGGTGGCGGCAAGTGTCGCCTCAGCAACGCCAAGTCCCTTGTCCTGCATATAGGCAACCTGATGGAAGAGGACGCCGAACAGCGCGGCCTGACCGAGCGCCTGCGCTGCAACCAAAGCCCAA
Organism: Dehalococcoidia bacterium; assembly: GCA_034420915.1. Taxonomy (GTDB): domain Bacteria; phylum Chloroflexota; class Dehalococcoidia; order UBA6926; family UBA6926; genus VXMO01. The sequence goes on along the minus strand of DAOUKW010000187.1, from coordinate 15,793 downwards.
AAGGCGAATGTCCGCGACGCCTCACGAACCGTCCACGGATGCTCGTATGGTTCCGCTGCGGGCCGGTCACCCGCGCCGTCACCGTCGGATGAGTCGGTACTCGCACCGTCCGGCAGCAGTCCAACATCACTTGGCTGTCTCCTCATGAAGAGGATCGCCGCGGGGGTGAGGATGGCGATCATGCCGATGCCGAGAATGAACCATGCCCCACGCCATCCAATCTCTGCGACCAGCAGGCCGGCGATGGGAGCAACGACGAATCCGCCCGTCGAGACGCCGATAGTGCTGATCGCCAGCGCGCGGCCACGCATCCTCACAAACCATTTCGGGATGATCGCCGCGCCAAGAAGCTGCCAAGTCATTGTGACGGCGACGATGCCGAAGACAATCCCAAACGTGAGGTAGAACTGCCACATGGCCTGGACAAACGATGCTCCGATGAGCGAAAGCCCGGCGCAGGTGCTGCCGACAATAACAACGAGGCGCGGCCCTTCCCGTCTGTCAAGCAGCATCCCAACGACGGGAACGATGGGTATTGCCGCAAGGCGGAACAGGGAAATCGACGAGAACTCGGCGCGAGAGACCTCAAGCGCCTCGCTCATCGGCACGACAAAGAACGAGATCGCATAGCCGGCGATGCCCGCCGTGATCATGTTGCTGGAGAACGTGATGCCGAGAATCACCCACCCATAGAAGAATGGGATGTTGCGGACGGGGAAGGGGGTTCTGCGAGCCTGGGGCGGGTTCTCTGCGGTCACAATGTGCTCACATGCTGTGGCGCGACGCTAGAGATTATAGCGTTTCCGCAGTACGTGTCGGCTCCCTGGGCTGCGAGGCCAGCAACACGATGGCGCCGCCGACGAACCAGCCGGCGCCGGTCAGGATGAAGGAAACGTCGTAGTTGCCGGATATTTCCCACATCCAGCCGACGGCAAAGGGGCTGACTGCGCCAACGATGTTGGCAAGAGGGGTGAATGCGCCGCGTATCGCCCCCATGTGCTGCCGCCCGAAATACTGCGCGAGGGCCACATTCATCAGCGGCATAAAACCGCCCATCGTCAGGCCGTGAACCACTGCGTAGGCAAGCAGCATCTCCATACTTGAGCCGACCACAAGGAACAGCACGGAGAGACCGGCGGGCATCATCGAGAGGGGCAGCACCCACCGGACATGCACGCGCTCAACGATCGCCCCGTAGACAATCTTGCCGAGGATGGCGAACCCGGCGAGTATCGTTGCGGCAAGCGCCGCGTCTCCAAGACTGAATCCCTTGTCCTGCATATACGCGACCTGGTGGAAAAGGATGGGCATCAGTGAGGCGAGGGACAGCACTTGCGCGGCCAGCAGCGCCCAGAAAGCGCCGGTCCGCGCCGCCTCCCGCACCGTCCATGGGTATTCGTAGGGCTCGCCTGAAGAGAGAGTGGCAGCCTCTTCGGCTGTCATGCCTTCCCGTGCCGAATTCGCATGTGAAATGCCGTCCGGCACGAGGCCGACGTCGCTTGGCTGCCTTCGCATGAGGAGTCCGGCGGCGGGAGTGATGATGAGGATCATCCCGATTCCGAGAATGACCCAGGCATCGCGCCAGCCGAACTGTTCCACAAGCTGACCGGCGATAGGGGCGATGACAAAGCCACCGCCTGAGATGCCAATGGCGCTGATGGCCATGACACGGGCGCGGCGCTTGACGAACCACTTGGCCAGAACCGCGGGCCCGACAAGCTGTCCGCCCATCGCCATCATCGCAACGCCGAAGAAGATGCCGAAGGTCAGATAGAACTGCAGCATGTTCTGGACGAACGAGGACGCGACAAGGGAAAGGCCCGCCGCCGCACTGCCGAACACGATGACAAGACGCGGCCCCTCGCGTTTGTCCACGAGCATTCCCAGCAGCGGCAGGAGCGGTATGGCCGCCAGGCGGAACAGCGTGATGGATGAGAACTCCGCGCGTGTGACACCCAGCGCTTCGCTCATGGGCACAACAAAGAACGAAAGTCCATAGCCGCTGATTCCAGCGGTGACCATGCTCGTCGAGAAAGTGAGGCCAACGATGACCCAGCCATAGAAGATCGGCGAGCGTCGTACCAGGAACGGCGTCTTCGGCTTCTGCTGCTGCGGTGGTGGTGTCAGCGTGGTTGCCATGGTCGTTCAGAGACCGTGCCGTGTTAGTTCTAGTTCTCCTGAACGGCTTCGATCAGGCGATTGAGACCGTCCTTGGCGTCGGCGAACAGCATGGAGGTTTTCTCGTTGTAGAAGAGCGGGTTGTCGATACCCGCAAACCCGGGGCTCATGGAGCGCTTGAGGACGATGATGTTGCGGGCGTGGTCCACGTTCAGAATGGGCATCCCGTAGATGGGGCTGTCCGTGACCTCTCTGGCGGACGGGTTCGTGACGTCATTCGCGCCCACGACAATGGCCACGTCCGCACGCTCGAAATCATCATTGATCTGATCGAGGTCATAGAGGCGGTCGTAGGGGACATCCACCTCGGCGAGCAGCACATTCATGTGGCCGGGCATCCGACCCGCTACGGGGTGGATGGCATAGCGCACGTCCACGCCGCGTTCCTCAAGGAGGTCAGCAAGGTCGCGCACTTGCCGCTGCGCCTGCGCGACGGCCAAACCATAGCCCGGCACGACAATGACGGACTCCGCATACGCAAGCAGAACACCCAAATCCTCCGGAGAGCCTTCCCGCACAGTCGCGCCCTCCGCCACGCCGCTCGCGGCTGCGCCGCCACTGCCTGCGCCGAACGCTCCGAACATGACGTTCGCGAGGGAGCGGTGCATGGCGCGAGTCATGATCTGGGTGAGGATGAACCCCGCCGCGCCGACAAGCGCTCCGGCGATGATGAGAATAGGGTTGCCGATGACGAATCCGGCGGCGGCGGCCGCAAGGCCGGAATAGGAATTGAGCAGGGAGATGACAACGGGCATGTCCGCGCCGCCGATGGGCATCACAAGCAGGACGCCCAGCACAAGGCAGAGGGCGATCAGCGCCACGAACGGGATCGGATTGGCCTCAAAGCCAATCTGGCTGACCGCAAGGGCAAGGATCACCAGAAACAGCAAAGCGCTCAGGATATTCTGCAAAGGCAGGCGGACCGCGCGGCCCGTGATGATTTCCTGCAACTTGCCCATGGCGATGGCACTGCCGGAGAAGGTGACGGTGCCAATGAGTACGCCGAGCATGATGGTCACAGACGTATCGAGGCTCATCTCTGTGCCCGCGTCGTAGAGTCGGAAATACTCGGACACGGCAATGAGGGCGGATGCCCCGCCGCCGAAGCCGTTGAAGACGGCGACCATCTGTGGCATCGCCGTCATCTTGACCTGACGGGCAAAGATCACACCGATCACGCCGCCAACCAGCACGCCGGCAACGATCAACTCATACCGGATGATCTCCTCGTTGATGAGCGTCACAATGATGGCCAGCAACATGCCGGACGCGCCCAACGTGTTGCCCATGCGCGCCGTGGCCGGTGAGCCCATGTAGCGCAGGCCGAGGATGAACAACGCCGCCGACACCAGGTAGGTGGACAGGATGATGATGTCACGGTCGAGTGTCATGCCGACGGCTCCCGCCTGCGGTCACGCCGGAACATGCGCAGCATCCGGTCCGTCACCATGAATCCACCTACGACGTTGATGGTGGCGAGTATGACGGCGGCGACGCCCAAGATCTGCGTCAACACGCCCTCGCTTGAGCCGACAATGAGCAGCGCTCCGATGATGGTGATGCCGGAGATGGCGTTCGCGCCGGACATGAGGGGCGTATGGAGGGTTGGCGGCACCTTTGTGATGACCTCAAAGCCGATGAATCCGGCCAGCACGAAGACGTAGATCGCGATCAGCAGTCCGCCTTCAAGCACCCTAGAGGCTCCTTTCGCAGCTCAGCTTCACGATCCCGCCGCCGCCTGCATCGCGTCGCGGGTGGCTTCATGGATGATCTCGCCGCCCCGGGTTATCAGTGAGTCGCGCAGAATCACATCGTCCATATCGATGACGGCTTCCCCGTCCTTGATGAGCAGGTCCAGAAAACTCTGGACGTTGCGAGAAAACATGAGGCTGGCATGGACGGGCATGGAGGACGGCACGTTGACGGGCCCGTTGATGATGACACCCTTGTAGTTGATCGCTTCCCCGGGCAACGTCAGTTCACAATTTCCACCCGTCTCCGCCGCAAGGTCCACGATGACGGATCCCGGCTGCATGTCCTCCACCATCTCGCGTGTGATGAGTTTCGGCGCGGGACGGCCCGGGACAAGCGCGGTTGTAATCACAAAGTCGGACGCTCCGACATGCCGCCGCACCAGCGCCTGAGAGCGATCGCGTTCCTCCTGGGTCTGTTCTCTCGCATAGCCGCCCGCCGTCTCGGCCTGCGCGCGCTGCAGTTCCTCGTCCTCGATGAACGTCGCGCCGAGGCTTTCAACCTGCTCCTTGACGGCGGGGCGCACGTCAAACGCGGACATAATTGCGCCGAGCCGTCGTCCCGTTGCGATTGCCTGCAGACCGGCCACTCCCGCGCCGAGCACGAGGCCACGCGCGGGCGGCATCGTGCCCGCAGCCGTCGTCATCATCGGCAGATGTTTGCCGAGCGTGTCGGCGGCCAAGACGGCGGCCTTGTATCCGGCGACGGACGCCTGGGAGGAGAGCACGTCCATGGGCTGGGCGCGGGCGATGCGGGGTATGGCATCAAGGCTGAACGACGTGACGCCGCGTTGCACCAGAGCGCGAACAAGGTCATGGCTAGTCAACGGCTGGAGGACGGCAATCAGGATTTGGCCGTCGCGCAACGACTCCGTTTCTTCAACGGACGGCGCGGCGACCTTGACGATGACATCGGCGTTGGAGTAGACGCTTGCGGCGTCCGGGGCGATCTCCGCGCCCGCCTCACCGTATGCATCATTGGTGAAGAAGGCGCGCTCGCCTGCCGCCGACTCAACGAGAACATCGATGCCGGCGCGGGTGAATCGGGCAACGGACGGCGGCGCAAGCGCAACGCGAGCCTCTCGCAGAGCCGTCTCCATCGGCACGCCGATTCGCATCAATCCCCACCCCTTTCCGTGCATTCATGGTACTACCTGGGCGCAGCGTGGGGATGATAGCGACCACCTCCGTCGCATGTACAATGGCGGCATGGGAGCTTTCAAGACACCTGTCACCATCACCAAGCGAGAGGGCGGTAACAGTCTTGCGTTTGACGCGTGGGTGGATACCGGCGCGGCCTACACGCAGATACCCGAGTCTGCCCTGCATGAGATTGGGATTGAGCCCTTCGGCATGCTACCTGTCGTATATGCTGACGGACGCGAAGACGAGCGTCCAATTGGCCGGGCGGAAGCCGCGGTAAACGGAACTTCAGCAGAGGTTCTCGTCGTCTTTGGCCCTGATGGCGCAGAACCACTTGTGGGGGCGCACACTCTGCAGAGCCTCATGCTCCTGGTCGATTCTCCGAATGAGAGGCTCGTACCCGTTACCAGAGCGCGTATTTAGGCATCAAACGCCCAACCGGTCTTACTCCCGTCCGATCTCCGTGAATCCCGTGTAGGGCCTCAGGGCCTCGGGTATCTCGATGGTGCCGTCTGGGCGCTGGTAGGTCTCCATGATGGCAATCATCACGCGCGGCAGCGCGAGGCCCGAGCCGTTCAGCGTATGCACGAACTGCGGACGCGCTCCCGCCTCCCGCCGGTACCGTATGTTCGCCCGCCGCGCCTGGTAATCCGTCGTCGTTGAGCAGCTTGAGACCTCCAGCCACTCGCCGCAGCCGGGCGCCCACACCTCGATGTCGTAAGTCTTGGCCGACGCCTGCCCAAGGTCGCCCGCGCACAGCTCCACGATGCGGTACGGCAGCTCAAGACGACGCAGGATGGACTCCGCGTGGCCGAGCAGAACCTCAAGCTCCTCTAACCCACGCTCAGGCTCCGTGAACTTGTAGATCTCCACCTTGTCGAACTGGTGGCCGCGCTTGATGCCGCGTATGTCGCGCCCGGCGGACATTTTTTCCCTGCGGAACGAGGGCGTGTACGCGACGTAGTTGATGGGCAGCATTCCCGGCTCAAGGATCTCGCCCCGGTGCATGGATGTCAGCGGCACCTCCGCCGTCGGCACGAGCCACACATCGTCCTCGCCGTCCTTGTAGACGTTCTCCGCGAACTTGGGCAGCTGGCCGCTGGCAAACAGTGTCTGCTCGGTGGAGACAAAGGGCGGGTAGACCTCGCGGTAGCCGTGCTCACGCGTATGCACGTCCAGCATCCACTGAATGAGCGAACGCTGGAGCTTTGACGCTGCGCCCGTCAGGACGTAGAACCGCGAGCCCGCGATGCGCGCGCCACGCTCAAAGTCGATGATGCCCAACGCGGGTCCGAGGTCCCAATGCGCCTGCGGTTCGAAATCGTACTCGCGTATCTCGCCCCACTGGCGTGTGACGACGTTGTCCTCCTCGGACTCGCCGTCCGGTACGGAGGGGTCCGGCAGGTTTGGCAGATAGCTAATGCGCTGGGTGATCTGCTCATCGAGATCCGTGGTGCGTTTGGCGGCCTCATCCACCTCTTCGGAGAAGCCGCGCAGAGCAGTCTGCAAAGACTCGATGAGTTCATCGGCGTCGCCACTCGTTTTGTCGCCAAGCAGTTCCGCGACGCCGGGAGCAGCCAAGATATCATCGGCGGAGAGGTCACCGCGGCCTGCCCGGCCGCGCAGTATCCCGAATGTCTTCGAGTGGGTGTTGAGTTGGGCGCGGAGGTCATCGGCGCGGGCCTGGGCCGCGCGCCACTCGCCGTCGAGCGACACAACCTCATCGAGCAGGGCAAGCGCCTCCGCATCGCCCCGCCGCGCGAGCGCCCCGCGCACCTCATCGTGCGCGTCCCGTATCCGCCGCCTATCTAAGATTTGAGGTACCTCCGACTTAGGAATGTCCGGTGTCCCCAAAATCATAGCAGTGGCGTGGACGGGGTACTCAGAACCAGTACGACCTTGATATGCCTCAGCGCCGCATCAGCGGCACGCTGGACGCGGTGAAGCCGTTGGAGAGGGGTCAGGGGTTTCCTCAGCGAATTCTAAGAAGTCCCCTACTAAGGTCTAAGGGCAAACCATACCCTGCCACCTTCACTGAAGGGGCCTGCATCGACAAAGAGCGTAAGGGAATTCACATCCGCCATACGAATCTGCCAACACTCGTTACCTTCGAGAGTACCTCCAGAAAAGACTTCTGAGCCAGAAGGGAACTCGTCTGGGAAGATTCCACATCGATTCCTAAAGGTTTCATAAACGATCCCTTCGTTACCGACTGCTTTGAGTCTGGAGCCAGCACTGAACTCTTCGGAGCCTTCACCAACGTACTTAATACGAACTCGTATCAGGAAGAATTGATTGCCCTCCTCTGGAGGGTCATTGAATCGATTCTCGGCCTGTATGACGTCATTAGCATCTGGATCCACACTGACTACAGTGACCTCCCAGTGGTCTGTTGGTCCATTATTGATTGTTCCGGTTTCGCCAAATGGTATCGGCACGTTACGGCTCTCCCCTGGAACCGGTATCGGGGTAGCAGTCGGGGTAGCTGTAGCGAACGCTGCAAGCAATGTCTGGTCGGGAACCTCACAGGCATTTAGTTGAATAGTGCCAAAAATATACTCACCGACAATGCAAAGTGCTGTAATCATGTCCCCTGTTGAAGGTGACAGTAAGGTGGTGAGTGGTAGATCATTCAGCGCCACGCTATCAAAGCCGCACCCGAACAAATCATTTGCAGACAATTGGATTGTGTCGCTCTCAATTTCGCAGATGATCCCTCGAATTAGGATGCTTCTTCCTTTGTACTCAAAATCATATCTTTCGGAATTTGTTTCCCGTAGAGCGTATAGTTCCGAGGCAGTGAGGCTCACCACGGGTCTAGGTGTCGGGGTCGGTGCAGGCTCGACAGTCGACGTTGGCCTAGGTGTAACCGTGGGCTCCAAAGTTGGGCTAGGTTCGGGAAGAAGTGTCGATGTCGGTTCTGCCCTCGCCGTCGATTCCTGTCCCGAGGTGGGAGTGGTTTCGACAGGAAGATCGGTGTTCGTTGATGGCTCTGTGACCGTACTCGTGGCAACAACGAGCACAGTGCAAACCCCAACCAATGCAAATGCGGATATAGCGACGATCAGCAGAATACGCTTCATCAAAGTGCCCCCTCGCGGCGTGCAGACGTAGGCTCTTGCCACAGGAGCAGTCAGACTGCGCCAGTCCGCGAGGAGACATGGGAAATACCCACGTCTCCAAAGGAAATCTGGGGCAGTCGACAAAAGAGTCGCTGCTCCTGTGGCCCGTTCATTCTGCTAGCGGTCGGGGAGGGTGTCAACGCGTCTCGGATCACCGCGTCGAACGGGTGTGTCAGAATGAGGATGCGCAATGGAGGCTTTAGATTCCTCGACTGCGCTCGGAATGACGGGGGGAGGCGACCCTTCGACAGGCTCAGGGCGAACGGGGTGCAGGAGTTAGAGCAGCGGGAAGGGGACGGTAGGCGTGGGAGGGAGTAACGCTGGATACGCAGGCGTTCCTTAATGATATGCGCTCACGCGTGGGGTACGCGGGGCAGATCGTTCACGTGGAGTCGATGCCGCATAGTTCGGCGGCGTATGGTCGGCTCAGCGCGTCCTTGAACCCCCTCCTGCAACACGCCCTGCAGTTACGGGAAATCGACCGTTTCTACACGCACCAGGCGCAGGCCATCGACGCGCTCCTGGCCGGCGAGAACGTCGTGGTCGCGACGGGCACGGCGTCCGGCAAGAGCCTGTGCTATAACGTTCCCGTCCTGAACGCCTGCGCCGATTCATCCCGCGCGGGTGCGACGGCGCTCTATCTCTTTCCTGCCAAGGCGCTCGCACAGGACCAGCTCCGCGCCCTGAATGAGCTCACCGCGCCCCTGCCCGCGCGGCCAACTGCCGCCACGTATGACGGCGACACGCCGCAGCATGAGCGCGCCGCCGTCCGCAAGAATGCCCGCCTGCTGCTCACGAATCCGGAGATGCTGCACGTCGGCATCCTGCCCAACCACAGGTTGTGGTCGCGCTTTCTGCGCCGCCTGCGATTCGTTGTCATCGACGAGGGGCACATGTACCGCGGCGTGTTCGGCTCGCACATCGCGATGCTGGTTCGGCGGCTGCGGCGCATCTGCCGCCGGTACGGGGCGAACCCGCAGTTCATCGTCACGTCCGCCACACTCGGCAACCCGAAGGAGCACGCGGAGGCGCTGACGGGCCTGCCGATGACGGCCATCACGGACGACGGCGCCCCGACCGCCGGGCGTGAGTTCGCGCTGTGGAACCCGCCAATCATCGACGACGCCAAGTCGGCGCGGCGCAGTGTGCTTGTCGAGGGGGCGGAGCTGTTCTCATGGCTCGTCTCAACCGGCACGCGGACGCTGTCGTTCGTGCGGACGCGGCAGGCGGCAGAGTTGATGTACCGGATCTCGGAGGAGAACCTGCAACGGTACGGGACAGCGAACGCGCAAGTGAGTTCCTATCGGGCGGGCTACGTGCCGGAGGAACGGCGGGAGATCGAGGCCAAACTATCCAGCGGCGAGTTGACGGGGGTGGTGACGACGAACGCGCTGGAGCTGGGCATCGACATCGGCCACCTGGACGCGACGGTGCTGAACGGCTACCCGGGCTCGCTTGCGTCCACGTTCCAGCAGTCGGGGCGCTCCGGGCGGCGCGGGGAGCGCGGCCTGTCCATCATGGTCGTCTATGACAACCCGCTTGAGCAGTACCTGGCGCGGCATCCGGATATTCTGTTCCGTCGCGGCATGGAGCACGCGCGGATATCCACGACGAATCCGCGCATCCTTGACCCGCATCTTGTGTGCGCGGCGGTTGAGGCGCCCATCGGCGAGATTCCGGGTGACGCAGAACTGTTCGGCGGTGGCGAGGTTGTTTCGGCGGCACTGGAACGGCTCTCACAGGAGAGTTACCTGATCGGGCGGGAGCGGCGCGGCACTGAACGGTGGCACGCGCACCCAAAGGCGGGGGCGCATCCGGCCAGTGATGTTTCGCTGCGCTCGACGTCCGGTGATAACTACACCCTCGTGGAAGAGCGCACGGGCCTCGTTCTGGAGGTCATCTCAGAGGAGCACACCTTTGCGTATGCCCACGAGGGAGCGGTGTACCTGCATCGCGGCGACCAGTTCCTTATAAGTGAGCTGAACCTGACCACGATGAATGCCATGCTGCAGCGCACGAACGTGGAATACTACACGACCTCGATGGCGGACACGGCCATGACCGTGCTCAAGACGGATCAGGAGAAACGCGAGGGGAAGGTTAAGTCGTCCGTCGGGCAGGTCAAAGTGGAGCGGACGGTGTATCGATTCGCTCGTCGCCGCCATGACCGTAACGACGTGGTCTCCTACGGCGACGTGGACCTGCCGCCGCGCAACTTCGAGACGGTCGGCCTGTGGTGGACGGTTCCCGAGAAGATGGTCGAGGCGCTCAGGGAGCACGCGCCGGAGCCCCCGCCCGGGGGAGGGCCGGGGAGGGAGGGCGCCCCCGCCGAAACGGCAGAAGCCCGAAAAGCCCGTGAGGATGAGTTTGTCGCCAGCGCGCTGCACGCCTGCGAGCACGCCTGCATCAGCCTGCTGCCGCTGTTCGCGCTGTGTGACCGCAACGACATCGGCGGGCTATCGACGCCCTACCATCCGGACACGAAAGAGGCGACGATCTTCATCTACGACGGCATCCCGGGCGGCGTGGGCATCGCCGAGCGCGGCTACGATGTGCTGCGCGAGTTGTGGCAGGAGACGCTCACGATGCTGAACGAATGCCCGTGCGAGAACGGCTGCCCCTCATGCGTGCAATCGCCCAAGTGCGGCAACAACAACGAGATGCTGGACAAGCGTGGGGCGCGGCTGTTGTTGGAGATGTTGGTGGGGGAGGAACCTAGTCCTTCCAGAAGCGCTCTTCCTTGAAGCGGTAGCCGACGCGCTCCATGCGCTCCTTGACATCCTCGATCATGCCAGGGTGGCCACAGGCGTAGACGATGGACGTTTCGGGGTCGATGTTGTGGTCGCGCAGGTAGTCCTCGACGAGAGTGTTGACGCGGCCCGTCGCGCCCGTCCAGCCGGCGTTGCGCTCATCGTCCGGGCGGCTGACCGTCGGTGTGAAGTGAATGAAATCGTAGGTGTCGGCGAGCTCCTGCAACTCCTCGCGGTAGGCCAGCTCATCGAAGTAGCTGCCACCATCCAGCACGTGGAACTCCCTGTCCTCGACCTCCCCGGTCATGAGGGCGTGGCGCAGGATGCTCACGGTGGGCGCGACGCCGGTGACCGTCGAGACGAATACGTGCGTCTTGGCGGTACGATCCAGTGTGAAGATGCCCTTCGGCTTGGGGCGCAGGGTCAGTTCCGCGCCAACGTCCAGGTTGTACAAGACGGGCGTCAATTGGCCGTCCGGCGGCGGCACAAGCTCGACGAACAACTCAAGGAGCGGCTCTTCAGGCGCGGACACGATGGAGTACGGCCGCTCGATGTCCTCCGCGCCGATGGTGCAGTACTGCCCCGGCTTGAACGGGAACGGGGTGGACGGTTCCAGCTTGATGAGCCAGAGGTCTTCGGTGAGGTCCCGTCGCTCGACGATGCGCGCCGTCGCCATCTGCGGCTGAAGTCGGCGTCCCGGGCGCGTGCTCTCCTGTGTGATGGTCATTCATTCCTCTCCCACGCGTGGTAATAGTGTTCGTGATGTCCTTCACAATTATACGGACGATGGCCACGAAGGGTGATAATCCTGGGCGCGTTGTGGGCCGTGTAGTGCTAAGTTTGTGCTAAGGATGATGAGGGGGTAGGGCCATTCGCACGCGGAGTGTTCGCATCGATTCGACCGGCGGGATTGTGCTGGAGGGGCAGCTTGACCTGCCCGATGAGGGGGCGGCGACACCATCAGCGGGCGTCGTAATCTGCCATCCGCACCCACAGTACGGCGGCGAGATGACCAACAACGTAGTGATGGCTGTTTCGTCGAGCATCGTGGCGTACGGAATGGCAGCGCTGCGTTTCAACTTCCGCGGGGCGGGGCGCAGCGGCGGCTCGTACGATAACGGCGTCGGCGAGCAGGACGACGCGCTGGCGGCACTGGATGCCCTGGCCACAGGCTCAGTGTCGGATGAGTTGCCCGATGAGATGCGCGTCGCGTTGGCGGGGTATTCATTCGGCGGCGGCGTGGCCCTTGGAGCGGCCACGCGAGCAGAGAATCTCGCCGCGTTGGCGTTGATTTCACCGGGAATTGGCGACGATGCCGAGGCATATGCGGCGCTGACGATGCCGAAACTCATCGCGACGGGCGAGGCGGACAATTTCGCGACGGTGGAGCGTGTGCGGGGGTTGGCAGGAATGCTGCCGGGCGCGACGGAGATCTACATCGCGCCGCAGACGGACCACTTCTGGTGGGGCGAGGAGATGAACCTGGGCCGCCGCGTCGGAGAGTTTATGAGTTCCGCGCTGGGGCGGGGATAGACACAAGAACGCCCCCGCCCTTTGTGCAAGTGGCGGGGGCTGTTTTCTGCTCGTTCGCCGGGACTATGCGATTAGCCGCTGATTAGCCCTTGCTCGGCAGGGTGGCGATGACGGGGCCTGGGCCGACGGAGGTGTTGCCGTTCGTCGAGAGGACGGACGTCAGCTCCAGCTCGATGAGGTTCTCACCGTTCTCCTGCCACTTGCGCTTGACCGTGCCGCCCGTGACGACGGTGTCGCCGACGGTGCTGAACACGCGCATGCGGAATGAGCCGATCTGCTTGATCTTGCCGCCCAGCCCGATGAACTCGCGCGCGACGCGCTCCCACATGCCGTTGTGGAAGTAGTTCATCGCGTACATGTCCGCCGCGCCGCCCGCCTGCGCAACGACGGTGTTGTGGTGGATGGCATTGAAGTCGCGATTCGCGCCCGCGGCCATGACCATGCGCTGGATCGTCAGCGGGTAGTGGACGGCAGGGACCTCATCGCCCTCGTTCACGTCCTCCCAATACCGCTGGAAGTCCCAGTCGATGGTCGGGTTGGCACGCGGCTCAATGGCACGTGCGGGCTTCTCACCGTCGCCGCCCGCCGCAGCTGCGGCAGCGCCGGCCTGCGGATTGGGGATGTACGTGTAGCTGACCATAATCTGGCGGCCAACCGGGGTGCCGTCCTGGTTCTCCCACTTGTACTCGTATCGCAGGAACGCGCCGTCGCCGACTCGCGTCTTACGCGGATTGACATCCAACAAGACCTGTGACACCTGGGAGACACGGTCGCCGAGGTACAGCGGCCTGAGCGTCTCAACTTCAAGATCCGTGACGAAGCCGGCGGTTCCGGGCGACGGGACTTCCAGGGTCTTGCCTGCGCGGCCCGTGCCGGAGTTACTGTAATGCGGGTCGTCGGTCGGCCAGATCGACCCCATGCCCGGCTCCCACATGGACCCTTGCTGGAAGACCTGGATCATGTGGGCGGGGGCAAAGATGCCCTCATAGCCGTACTTCTTCGCAATAGCCTCATCGAAGTGCAGCGGACAGTCGAACTCCAGCGTCTCCATCTGGCGACGGATACCGCTCTGCTCAACGGCATCGACGCCCGTCTTGGGTTCGATCATGATGTCCTTGCCGAGGAGTTCCCGTGTTGGGCCCCATTCCAGTTCCGAGTCATTATTTGACGTCATCGTCCTCTCCTTACCCCTTGTTTTCCGTGGCGCGCGCCAACACGCGCCGGACACCGCAATAGTGGCTGAAAGTGGGCGGAGGCGCAAGCGGGGGATTCGGTGGAACCCCGTCCCTGCTACAATCGCGGGGCGCGGGCAACGCCTGGATTCCCGTGTCAAGCACGGGAATGACCAGAGGGTATCACCCCCACCCTGGCCCTCCCGCATCGAGGGGGAGGGGAGTAAAGGAGACACACACCAATGACGCAAGAGAATCGGCCGAGCGGCCCGCCGGAGCCCGTTGATGATGAGAGCGGCGGCCAGCCCGTCCTGTACGAAACGGCGGAGGAGGGCAGTGTCGCCATCGTCACACTGCACCGACCCGGCGTGCTCAATGCCATCAACGGAGCGCTGACGGAGGCGCTCAAGGAGGCGCTCGCCAAGGCGGACGCGGACGATGACGTGCGTGTGGTGATCATCCGCGGCGCGGGCCGCGCGTTCTCCGCCGGCGGCGACATCACGGAGTCGTCCCGCCGCATCCTGGCCAACGACGAATCGCTGGAGCGCGCGACGCCCGGGGCGGCGCACATCACGGTATGGGAGCTGGGCAAGCCGGTCATCGCCGCCGTCCACGGCTACGCCATCGGGCTGGCATTCGAGCTGGCCGGCGTGTGTGATTTCACGGTGCTGGCGGACGACGCGAAGGTCGGCGAGATCCAGATTCGCCATGGCTACGGCCCCCCGGTGCTGATGACGCCGTACGTGGTGACGCTCAAGCGCGCGAAGGAGATCCTGTTGCTGGGCGATATGGTCGACGCGCAGGAGGCGCTCGCGATGGGGCTGGTGAATCGCGTCGCCCCCGCCGACAAGGTGATGGACGAGGCGCTGTCCATCGCGCGGCGCATCGCGGCGCTGCCCGCGGCGACGGTGCGGATGAACAAGATGCTCATCAACCGCTCGTATGAGGTGGGCGGGTTCCGAACGGCGCTGAACTACCGCGACGACGAGGCCTTTGCCGATCTGTGGGCATCATCGCAGCAGGACGATGAGACGCGGGAGCGGCTGCAGGTGCTGCAGGACCGCGGCTGGGAAGCCTTCCGCAACGAGCGCGACGCCAGGTACCACGGCCGCACCGCAGAAGAAGAGGCCGCCGCGCGGGAGAGCGGAGAATAAACCCACCCGGTGACCCTGAACGTTGTCGGCATCGCCATTGGGATTGCCGCCGGGTTGTTCATCGGCCTGACGGTGGCGCCGCTGTGGGTGGGGATCCTGCTCGGCACGGCCATCGGCATCGCTCTCACCGTCGCCCTCCAACGCGGGCGCGGCGGGGGGTGAGGTTGGCTATAGGCAGATGGCCCTCGTTTCGGGTAGGATTCCTGAGCTAGAGGCAGGAGCGAGGGCGTGACCACAACTGAAACCGCAACCCGTTTTACCGACGTGCTTCAGCGCGGAGTGGCGAACTTGGAGATGCGGGGCCCAAACGTGAGTGAGGCCGCAACGCGGTCGTTGCTAGTGGATCAGTTGTTGGAAGCGCTAGGCTATCCCCCTGAAAATCGCAGCCCCGAAGAAGGAACAAGCGCCAATCGCCCGGATTATCGATGCTACGTGGGTGCAGTCAGCCCAGAGTCCGGCTATCCCTCGCTTGTCGTTGAGGCCAAGAAACTCGGTGAGGATTTTGATCGCGCTCCCGGTGGACAGCACCGCGCGGCTTCGCCGGATCGCCAGATTCAGCGTTATCTTCGCAGCGACAACATAAGTGGGCCGGACACTATTGGGGTGCTTACGGACGGTGTTCGGTGGCGCGTTTACCGTCGAGGCCCAGCATCCACAGACATCGAGCATCGGGGTAATTTCGACTTTAGCGCTATTTCCGTCTCTCCGCAGCCTCCATTGGGGCACCAATCGGCAGGGCTGAATGAATTCATTGATCTGCTCTCTAGCAGAGCCATCGCAGCAGAACTCCGCCCCGATGCACGTCGTGACATAAATCGTGCAGACAGGCTGTTCGATGCTATACAGAACGCCGACGGGCCGGAGGATATCCTGAAGGGGATTTTAGCTGAGCCAAACGCGGTCATCGGCCACCGTTTGGAGAACGCGGACTCCCTTATCGGCGTGCGCAAGGATGCTCACGACTATGATTGGGCAGGCTACGCCGTCGCT
>DAOUKW010000186.1:0-10498 GCA_034420915.1 Dehalococcoidia bacterium | reverse complement strand
CGCATGACCCTCTGCAAGTGGAGCGCGTACGGGAGGAATTGGGGCTGGATGAGCCGCTGATCGCTCAGTACGGGTCATGGCTGTGGAGCGTGGCGACCGGCGACTTTGGGGGCAGGTCGTTCGTCAACCGGACACCGATATCGTCGCTTGTGGCGCGGCAGCTGCCGGTAACGCTCCAACTGGCGGTCTATACGATGCTGTTGGCGGCGGCGATTGCGATTCCGGTGGGGATCATGGGCGCAGTGCGGCAGGGGCGGTGGGCGGATTTCATCGTGCGGCTATTCGCCATCGGCGGGCAGGCCGTCCCGAGTTTTTTCCTCGCGCTGCTCGCGTTGATTGCGCTGGTGCTGCTGATCGGGTGGTCGCCTCCCGTTATCTATGACCACGTCTGGCAAAGCCCGGTGCGTCACGTTCAACTGATGGCTTTGCCCGTTGTCATCCTCGCGTGGGGCTACGCGGCGTACCTGACGCGCATGACGCGGGCGGGAATGCTGGACGTACTGGGGCAGGATTTCATCCGCACGGCGCGGAGCAAGGGGCTGACAGAGAGGATCGTCCTCGTGCGCCATGCGCTGCGGAATGCCCTGATTCCGGTGCTGAGCGTGGCGGGAATACAGGTGGGGGCACTGCTGGGCGGGGCTGTGGTGATGGAGACGATCTTCGGGCTGCCCGGGATCGGGCGGGGTATCGTGGACGCCGTTTCGGACCGCGACTATCCCGTCGTGCAGACCTACGCCACGCTATTCGTGTTCATCATGCTGACGGTCAACCTGGTCATCGACGTGCTGTATGCCGTACTTGATCCGCGCATCACGTATCGCGACTAGACCGGCGCGGGCTATCCGGCGCTACCCCGTTGGCGCTGCCGCGCTCACGGCGCTCATGGCAATGGGCCTGACGGCCATATTCGCGGAACAGCTCGCGCCATTCGACCCGCTGGCACATGACGAGGCCAAGGCTCTCCTTGCGCCGTCCGCGGAACACCTCTTCGGAACGGACCGATTTGGCAGGGACGTGTTCAGTCGGGTGCTGTACGGGGCGCGGATTTCGCTGATGGTGGGGCTGGTGTCCGTGCTGGCCGGGACGGTGATCGGCACGACAATCGGGATTATCTCCGCCTATGCGTCCGGGATAGCCGACCTGGTCATTCAACGATTCATCGACGCGCTGATGGCGTTTCCACACCTGCTGATGGCGCTGCTGCTTGTCGTTGTGCTGGAGCCGTCGCCGGTTAGCGTGATCATCGGCATCGTTGTGGCATTCGTGCCGCAGGTGGCGCGCATCGCGCGGGCGCAGGCGTTGGCTGTCAAGGCCGAAACGTACGTGATGGCGGCGAAATCGCTGGGTGGGAGTCCGATGCGGATTGTCGCGCGGCACGTACTGCCGAACTCCATCACGCCGGTCATCATCCACGCGACGGGGTTCATGGAGGGGGCGGTGCTGACGGAGGCGGCGCTGAGCTTTTTAGGGCTGGGCGTGCCGCCGCCTGACCCATCGTGGGGGCGAATGCTCAAGGAGGGGTCGGAGGGATTTTTGGAGGCCGCGCCGTGGCTGACGATCTTCCCGGGGTTAGCGCTGACGGCGCTGGTGTTCTGCGTGGCGCTCATCGGTGACGGCGTGCGGGACTTTTTAGATCCGCGACAACGGTAAGTAGCTGCGCTACGGCGGGAGGGGATTGCACTCGCGCTATGCTTGCTTGGTGATGACGGACTCAAACGAATCCGGCGGCGTGTTGTACGTGGTGGCGACGCCGATCGGGAACCTGGAGGATATTTCGGCGCGGGCGCTGCGTGTGCTGGGCGAGGTTGACCTGATAGCGGCTGAGGATACGCGCACCACGCGCAAGCTGCTGACTCGGCATGAACTGCGCGTTCCGATGGTCAGCCTGTTCGATGCCAACGTGCGGCGGCGGGTTCCGCAGTTGCTCGCAGAACTCGATGAGGGCAAGAGCATTGCGCTGGTGAGCGAGGCGGGGACGCCGCTGATAAGCGACCCGGGCGCGCAGTTGGTGAAGGCGGCGGCGGAGGCGGGGCACACGGTGACGCCGATTCCGGGCCCGACGGCCATCGCCGCGCTGCTGAGCGTGGCGGGGCTGCCGGCGGACAAGTTCACGTTCCTCGGATTCCTGCCACGGAGGGCAGGGCAACGGCGTCGGATGATCGAGGCTATTTCTGAACAAGAGTGGCCGACCGTGCTGTATGAGTCGCCGCACCGCATCATCGCGACGCTGGAGGCGCTGAGGGAGGGGCTGGGCGACCGTGAGACGGTCATCGGGCGGGAGATGACCAAGCTGCACGAGGAGATATTCCGGGGGACGGTTTCGGAGGCTATCGACCACTTTCAGAAGCCGCGGGGGGAGTTCACCATCGTGGTGGCGACGACCCTTCGACAGGCTCAGGGTGAACGGACGAAGTAGGATTACGCGGCGGGGATGATGCTCTCGCAGCCTTCGAGTTGGGGGCTGTATGGGGTTAGGCGTTTGGCCATGATGCGGATGGCCTCGGGGCTGTTGTCCACGAGGATGAAACGACGGTCGAGCTTTGCGGCGGCTTCGCCTGTTGTGCCGCTGCCCGCGAAGAAGTCGAGAATGAGGTCGGCCGCGTTGGAGTGGACCTTGACGATGCGCTCAAGGATGCCGAGCGGCTTCTGCGTGGCGTAGCTGGTCTTTTCCTTGCCGGCGGTGGGGACGATGGTGTGCCACCAGACATCCGTGGGGGTCTTGCCGCGTGCGGCCTTTTCTTTGCCGACCAGGCCGGGCGCCATGTACGGGATGCGGTCCATCTCGTCGTAGTTGAAGGTGAAGTCGGACGGATTCTTGGCGTACCACAGGATGTTGTCGTGTTTGGCGGACCAGCGGGATTTAGATCGCGCTCCGTAGTCGTAGGCCCACACGATCTCGTTGATGAACGAGTCGCGGCCGAAAATCTCGTCGAGCAGCACCTTGCAGTAGTGGACCTCTCGGTAGTCGACGTGCAGGAAGAATGAGCCGTTGGGCTTGAGGACGCGCCTCGCTTCGATTAGCCGCGGCTCAAGGAATTCAAGGTAGTCGTCGAAGGTGTCTGAGTATTCGGAACTACCGACGCGCTCCGTGCGGTAGCGCCGTCCCTGGAAGCCGACGCGGTCGCCCTCGTCATCACGCACGGTCTTTATGGAGTCACGAGCCTGCGACTTGCCCGTATTGAAGGGCGGGTCGATGTAGATGAGGTCAACGATGCCGTCCGGCATGGCTCGCAGATAGTCGAGGTTATCGGCGTAGACGACGGTGTTCTGTTGTCCCCCAGCGTTGCTGGTCATGGGGTGAGTGTACCGCGAGGGGCGGGTGTTATGAATGGCGTTGGACGACGAAGTCGATGATGTCCATGAGGGATTGGAGGGCGGGGTTGGCGGGGCGGTTGATCTTGCTGAGGGCCTTGCGGGCGCGGTCTGCGAGTTTGTTGGCAACGGCGTAGGAGTTCTCTACGGCGTCTGAGTCGCGGATAAGGTTGAGAGCCTCGCCAACGCACTGTTCCCTGTCCTTCTCGGTTATGGTCGCGCGTTCATCTCGCAGGCGGGCGAATGGGCCCGTCTCGTTCAACTCCGGGTGGTCGTTGAGGTACAGGAGGGCAGGCAGGGTGAGGATGCCGCCGCGCAGGTCCGAGCCGATGGGCTTGCCAACCTCAGAGGCATCGCCCTGCAGGTCGAGAATATCGTCCACCACCTGGAAGGCGGTGCCGAGGCTCATGCCGTAATCAGTAACGGCGTCGATCTCGGTCTCCGTCGCGCCTCCGAGCACCGCGCCCGAAACGGCGGCTGTCGTGAACAGGGATGCCGTCTTGCGTTCCACACGCGCCCAGTACTCTTCCTGGCCTCCGGTCCAATCGAACGCCTGCTGGATTTCGCGGAGCTCACCGTCGGCAAGGAGCCGCAGCGTGCGAGAGAAGAGGGTGATGACGCGCACGTTGTTGGTGGCGCAGACCATCTCGGCGGAACTGGCAAACAGGTAGTCGCCCAAAAGAAGCGCAACGGCGTCGCCGTGCTGGGCGTTGATGGTTGCGACACCGCGGCGCATGGGCGCCTTATCGACCGAATCGTCATGAACAAGGGAGGCAGTGTGCAGTAGCTCAACGGCGACGGCCATGGAGATATGCACGTCCGGATCGAAGTCAAAGAGATGCCCGGCGAGGAGGGTGACGGCGGGGCGGGCGCGCTTGCCGGGAGTGGCGAGGATGTAGCGGAGCAGCTCATCAAGCCAAGGGAAATCGTCCTCGCCGATGGTGCGGAGGCGGCGTTCCACCTCCGCCATGTCCGGTTCGATGATTTCAAGAAATGCCGGGGGTTTGGTCGTTGTTGTGTCAGTCAATGTCAGTTCGCAGGTCGTAAGCGCGCCTGTCTACGCCGTTGTTTCGCTTTCGGCGCCCGCTCCGAGATTGGCCATCTCACGCGCGAGCACCTGTTCTTCATCGAGTTTGGCAAAAAGGGCCTGTGGCTGCGGCAAACGCGCGCCTGCCTGCGGCGATGTCACAGTCCACCCCGCGTCCTGCACGCCGCCCTCAAGACCGAGCATCTCATGGAGCCGCTGAGAACTGAAGGGCAGGTAGGGAGCAAGCAGGGTCTTGAGTCCGCCGATGATGCCCAGGATGGTGACGATTGTGCGGGCGGCATCGTCGCGATCCTCACGGATGGCGCGCCACGGGGCGCGCTCGTCCAGATAGCGGTTGCCCTCCTGCGCGAGGCTCATGGCGACGCCAAGCCCGGCGCGGAAGCGGCAGGCGGCGATCTCAGCGGCAGCTTGTTCGAGCGCCTCATCGACCCTTGCGAGCAGCCGCGCGCCGGCCTCGTCAGGCTGAGCGTCAGGCACGACGCCATCGAAGAATCGCTGGAGGAAGGTCAGGGTGCGGTGGACGAGGTTGCCGTAGGTGCCGACGAGTTCGTTGTTGACGCGCCGGATGTAGTCCGGCCACGTGAACTCGGAGTCGGAGGTCTCCGGCATATTGGCCGAGAGGACGTAGCGGAGGGCGTCCGGGTCATAGTTGGCGAGATATTCCGGCACCCAGACAGCCCAGTTGCGGCTGGTGGAAAGCTGATAGCCCTCCAGGTTCAGGAATTCATTGGCGGGAACGTCTTCCGGCAGGGCGAGATCATCGTCGTAGGCCATGAGCATGGCGGGCCAGATGATGGTGTGGAACGTGATGTTGTCCTTGCCGATGAAGTAATACGGCTTCGCGTCAGCTCCCCACCACGCGCGCCACGCCTCGGGATCGCCCTTGATTTCTTGCGCCCACTCCACGGACGCGGAAAGGTAGCCGATGACGGCCTCAAACCAGACATAGATGCGTCTGTCCTCCCAACCGTCGAGCGGAACGGGGATGCCCCAGTCCAAATCGCGGGTGTAGGCGCGGTCCTTGAGGCCCTGCTCCAGGAAGCCTGTCGTGAAGTTCAGGACCTGCGGCCGCCAATGATTCTTGTTCTTGAGCCATTCCAGGAGGCTGTCGCCGTACTCGGAGAACTTCATCATGAAATGCGAGCGCGTGCGAAACTCCGGCGTCCCGCCGTCCAGTGAACTGCGTGGGTCGATGAGCTCACGCGGGTCGAGGGTGCGGCCACAGCCGTCGCACTGGTCGCCGCGCGCGCTGTCGAAGCCGCAGTGGGGACACGTGCCGTTGATGTAGCGATCCGGCAGGTAGCGGTTCTGTGTGGGGCTGTAAGGGACCTCGCTGGCGGTCTCGTAGAGCAGTCCCTTTTCGTGGAATCGGGTGAAGAAGTCCTGCGCGATGCGGTAGTGGTTCTCTGTTTCAGTGGTCGTGTAGAGGTCCCAGGAGATGCCGAGACCATCCCACGATTCCAGGAAACCCTGGTGGAAACGGTCATGGATTTCACGGGGTGGGACGCCCTCGGCCTCGGCGCGGAGAGTGATGGGTGTGCCGTGCGCGTCCGAGCCGGAGACCATGAGGACGTTGTTGCCCCGCATGCGGTGAAAACGGGCAAAGATATCCGCGGGCAGATACGCACCGGCGATGTGCCCGAGGTGAAGGTCTCCGTTCGCATACGGCCACGCGACCGCTATAAGAATGTTGTCCGGCATGTGAATTCGTTAACTATTCTAGCGGGCGCTGAGCGAATGCGTAGAAATCTCAGCCGCAGATGTCCAGCGCCGTCAATGCGAGAACGCGGGCGACCGTGAGCACATTGCCGATGCGCGTGATGCGTTCCGTGTTGGACGTTGGGCCGTAGACAACGGGAACCGTGCCGCCCCGTTCGAACCATCCCGCATCCGTCCACGCGTACGAGCCGGGATCCTGGGGGCCGATGCGCTCAGGCGCGCTTCCCGTGACTTCCGTATGTCGACGCGCGACCGTTTGGGGCAGCATGTGGTCGATTGGCGTATCAATGCCGTGCCCGGGCACTTTCATGCTGCGCCAATCGTCGGTGTACGTCGCAGGCGGCGGCGATATGTCAATGCTGGCGTCCGGGTTGGCGGCGCGGACGCCTTCAAGAACCTTGTCGATGTCAGCCTGCGTCTGTTCCCAGTCCTGTCCCGGCACGCCGCGCACCTCGATGATGATTGCGCAGTAGTCAGCCACGTAGGACGCGCGCCACTTGAGGAAATCGGTCCCGACGCCTCCATTGATCGCGCCGACGATCATGCGAGGCAGGCCGGGGGTGGCCGGGTGCGGCTGCGCGGAGAACTCGACGTCATCCAGCGCCCTGACGACATCTGACATGACGCGAACTGCGTTGACGTATTCGGCGCGGTGCAGCATCCCGATCCACGCTGATGAGCCGGTGACTGTGATTACAAACTGGCATGCGCCGGAGTGCATGGTGCGAACATCAAGGAATGACGGCTCGCAGATGATGGTGTAGTCGCCGCCGATTCCCCGCTGGACGAGGTCGGAGGCGCCGACGCCGCCCTGCAACTCGCCAACGACTCCGGTGAAGAGCAGATCACCACTTAGCTGCGCTCCGGAACGGTGAATGGCGACGGTTGCGGCGGCTGCGGCAGCAACACCGGCCTTCATGTTGCCGAGGCCGTGGCCGGTCAGTATGTCGCCGTCCTCGTGGCAATCCCATGGATCGCCGGGATAGTTGAGCGGGACGGGGTCAATGTCCAGGTGGCCGTTGAGCATGAGCGACGAGCCGCCGCCGCTGCCGGGGATGCGGACGACCAGATCAGGGCGGCCGGGCTCGTCGGACACGTCAATGAGTTCAGTTGACAGGCCGCGCTCATCAAACCAGCCCGCAAGGAATCGCATGACCTCTGTTTCATTGCCGGAAAAGCTGCGATAGCTCTGCAGGTCCTTCATCAGCTGCACGACCTCATCGCGGTCGATACCATTCAGCAGGTCCTGCTCGTTGATGGTCGTCATCGTAATCCCCCTCAATATCGCTGCCAGTGTTGCTGACAACTACCCCACCTGACACACCCTCAATCGTAGCCTCTACTATAGTTGCGTGATGGAAAAACAGTCACTGATGTCAAAGCTTTTGCATTCCGGCGCGGCAGGGGCGTTTCGACTCGGATCGCGGCTGACGGTTCATGGACGTGAGAATGTGCCGCCGACGGGGCCGGTGATTGTGGCTGTGAATCATACGCACAACATGGACCCGGCGCTGATTGGGGTGATCATGCCGTGGCAGGTGCGATTCCTGGCGAAACGGGAACTCGTGACGGAGGGTAATGCCATTACCCGGTGGTTGGTGCGGACGTGGGGGCTGATTCCGATCACGCGGGACAGGCTTGACAGGGAGGCTTTGAGAACGGCGAGGGAGCACCTGCGTGGCGGCGGCGCAATCGGGATTTTTCCCGAGGGGACACGGAGCCGTGACGGACGGTTGGGGCAGGCCCGGCCGGGGACGGGCTTCCTCGCATTGACGACGGGCGCGCCGGTTCTACCTGTCGGAATCGAAGGTCTTGCGGGATTGGGTCACAACCCCGCGTTCGTTGCTCGCAGGCCACGCTTCACGGCGCGCATCGGCAAGCTGCTGGACTTCTCCAATCTGGCGGAATCCAAGGCGGATGATCGGTTTGAACACGCGACGAACGAGATTATGAGTGCAATTGCTGGCCTGTTGCCTGAGCACATGCGCGGCTACTATGAGGACAGCGCGCGAGACACACAGCACGCTGAAGAGCGCGCGGGGCGGTGAGGGACGTCTATGGGCGCCATCGTTAGCTACGTCGGTGTTCGGGAGGCCGTGCCGGTCCTCTTGCAGGCCCTTTCGCAGGTGAGAGACCAGCGCTATGACAGCGTTGGTGTCGCTGTTCGCGACCCGGACGGTTACTTTAACGCCGTGAAAACCGTTGGACGGCTCGATGTCCTGGAGGGCGCGCTCTCCGAAGAGCCGCCCCTCGGTCACATGGGCCTGGGGCACACGCGGTGGAGAACGCACGGCGCGGTGACCACCGAGAACGCGCAGCCGCACCTGGACCGCCATGGTTTGGTTGCCGTCGTTACGAACGGCATCGTTGAGAACCACGTCGAACTCAAGACGGAGCTGCGGGGTCGCGGCCATCGCTTTGTCTCGACGACCGATGCGGAGGTGATTCCGCATCTGATAGATGAGGAATTGACGTTGGCGGGCGCGGAGGCGAGTTTGGAGGCCGCCGTTCGAGCGGCTATGGCGCGGACACAGGGAACACTGGCCGTCGTGGCTGCGCGCGCGGAAGAGCCGGAGACCATCGTTGCGGCGCGCAGCGGTTACGCAAGCCCGCTCGTTGTGGGATGGGGGAACAACGAGGCCTTCGTGGCGAGCGAGGCGGGGCCGCTGGCAAACGTGTCGGACAGGATCGCGTTCCTAGCCGCGGGTGAGATGGCGATTGTGACGCCGCGGGGTGTGGAGTTCAAGACGCTCATGGCCGGTGTTCCCATCACCAAACGATCAATTTCGCCTTCGGAGGACCCGATGGCGGCAGCGCGCGGCGGCCATATGACGTTCATGATCAAGGAGATCACCGAGCAGCCGGAGGCGTGGACGGACGCGCTGCGCGGCCGCGTGGATTTCGACACGCTCTCTCTCCGGATGGAGGAGTTCGACTCAATCCGGGACGCGCTGGAGAGCGTTGAACGGGTCGTGCTCACGGGTTCAAGTTCGTCGCTCCACGCGGCGGATGCCGGCCGACTGTATATCGAAGAACTGACGGACCTGCCATGCCAGGTAGACGTCGGATCAGAGATTGTCTTTGGCGATTTTGAGCTTGGCCCGAAAACCCTGTTCATCGCTGTGACGGCATCCGGAGAGACGCTGGATACGCTGGGCGCGATGACCCGGGCCAGCGAGCTGGGCTGCCCGACGATCATGGTGACGAATGATGAGGAATCGACCGGGGCGCTGATGGCCGATACAGTGGTGCCGTTGCGCTGTGGTCGCGAGGTGGGAATGGCGTCCACAAAGTCGTTCACATCGTCGGTGCTCACGTTTTACCTGATAGCGATGCATCTCGCTCTCGTTCGGGGAAATGACGCGGCAGAATCCGTGCCAGGCCGTCTGAACGAACTCAGCAAGCTGTCCGGGTACGCGAATCGGATTCTCGAAGACCCCTCTTTGCCCTCGGCGTTGGCCACGCGCTATTCAACGCGACGCGATGCGGTGTTCCTGGCACATGGGCGCCTCTACCCGGTGGCGGCGGAGGGAGCATGGAAGCTTATCCAGCTTGGTTATATTCACGCCACCGCATACCCGGGCTCGGAGCTCATCCACGGGCCCATCGCCCTCGTCAACGGGGATGAGACACCCGCCTTCGCCATCGCGCCGCAAGGCCCCGAGTATGGACGCATGGCGCTTTCAGTCAGGCTGCTCAAGGACAATGGAGGCGTGGTTGCGGCCATTCTCACTGAGGGAGACGAGGAGCTCGCGCCGATCGTTGATCATCCCATCTTCATCCCGGCGGACACACCGCAGGCGCTGCTGCCCTTGGTGACGGCGCTACCGGTGCAGTTGTTTGCCTATTACGCGGGCATACAGAAGGGCAACGAGGTGGATAACCCGCGGAATATCCAGCGGCTAGAGGAGTTCATGTAGAGGCTGGGGCCTAGACCAGGACGCCTCCCTCTACCAGTTCACGGATGTCCGCCTCGCTGAGGCCGAGCAGTTCACGCATGACGTAGTCGTTGTGTTGACCGAGGGCGGGGGCGCCCATGCGGATTGTGCCGGGCGTTTCCTCAAGCTTCGCGCCGTATGAGGCGTGACCGATATTGCCCCATGCTTCCTCAGAGTGAGGCACGTTGACGATGTAGCCGCGCGCATTCATCGCGGGATCGTAGTACACATCCTCCGTCGTCTGAGCGGCGGCGGCGGGCACACCGTGCTTCTGCAGCGTTGCCATGACCTGCCGCGGGGTCAGGCTCCTCGTCCACTCGGCGACGAGTTCATCAAGGGCCTCACGGTTTGCGAGACGAGCTTCAAGAGTCGCGAAACGCGAGTCCTGCGTCCACTCCGGCGGATCCTGGTTGGGCGGGGTCATGCCACGCACCAAGCCCTGCCACTCCTCCTCCGTGTGGCAGGCGATGACGCACCATCG
>DAOUKW010000185.1:0-4616 GCA_034420915.1 Dehalococcoidia bacterium | reverse complement strand
GGAGAGCTGCGCGGTATGAGCAAGCCCCGCATTCGAGCTCGCGTGGATGATGTTTTTGAACTCTGCCGCCTTGAGGAATACACGGACTCTCTGGTAAGCAAGCTCTCCAAGGGGTATCGGCAGCGCGTCGGCATCGCGCAGGCCATCCTGCATGAGCCGCCCGTGCTCGTGCTTGACGAGCCGACAATCGGCATCGATCCACGGCAGGTCGTCGAGACACGTCAGATCATCCGCGGCCTTGGCGGCGACCACACCGTCATCCTCTCCACCCACATCCTGCCGGAGGTCAGCATGGTCTGTGACCGCGTGCTGATCATTCACGAAGGACGGATCGTCGTCATGGACACGGCGGAACGGCTGTCCGCTCGGCTCGGGGGAGTCTCCCGCGTCGTGATGGACGTGCGCGGCCCGCGCGATCAGATTCAGCGGGCTCTCGCCGCTGTGGACGGAGTCGCGGAGGTAACGCTTTCAGACGCGGGCGGGCGCCAGCAGTTCGTCGTGGAGTGCGCGCCGAGCCGGGATATACGCGTTGAGCTTGCCCGCGCTGTGGCAGATCAAGGCTGGGGCCTTGTAGAGCTCCGCGCGATGGGCCTTTCTCTTGAGGAGATTTTCCTGCGGCTGACCACGGAGGACGAGGAGACAGCCGCGTGAACGTGCGTACAATCCGCACCATCTGGTTGCGTGAACTGCGTTCCTACGCGAACTCACCCAACGCCTGGGTCATTGCCGCCATCTTCCTCGGCCTCACCGGTCTCGCATTCGCGCTGAGCGTGACGGGGCGGTACCCGGAGGCGACGATTCGCGGGTTCCTCTTCGGCCCCATCGGCCCCATGGGAGCATTCTTCCTGACCATTCTCATCGCGCCCGCCTTGACGATGCGTCTGCTGGCAGAGGAGCAGAAGCTGGGCACGATGGAGCTTCTACTGACCGCCCCGGTCCGTGACATTGAGATTGTCCTGGGCAAGTACCTTGCCGCGTTGACCATCCTGACGGGAATGTACAGCCTTACCATCTACTTCCCGTTGCAGCTATTCTTCTTCGGGAGTCCGGACGTCATTCCCCTTCTCACGGGATACGTTGTCCTGTTCCTCGTGGGCGCGGTGGCCGTTGCTGTGGGAATGTTGGGTTCTGCCCTCACGGCCAACCAGATCGTCTCCGCAATCTTCTCGCTTGCAATCCTGCTCGTGCTGTGGCTATTCAGCGCCACGGCGGCGTTGGGCGATCCCGACCACGCGTGGACGGACGTTGTGACATTTCTCGCGATGAGTGAACATGTCCGGGACATGGCCTTCGGCGTGTTCGACACGAGAGATATCATCTATTTCCTCTCTTTGGTTGTGTTCTTCCTCTTCCTGACTGTGCGGGCCGTAGAGACCCGCCGCTGGCGGTAACCCGTCAATGCGTGAGCGCTTATCCCTCCGCGGAGAGCGGGTATCCGAGGACATCGGCATTGCGCTGCTGGTCGTCGGCGCGGTCGCCGTCATCAGCGGGGCGCTCCTCTACGCCATCGTTGCGGAACTCAGAACGTGGGCGCTTGTCCTTGTGGCCGTCGGTGCGATCTCCCTGGCTGTCGGGGTGTTTCTTAGCCGCGAACAGGTCGTCCGCATCATGTCGACCCGGCAGGGGCGGTACGGCGTCAATACGCTCGTGATGATTGTTGCCTTCACCGTGATTCTCGCGCTGGTCAACATCGTCAGCGCCGCCGCAAACGCTCGCGTCGATCTGACGGCCAACCGCGGTTTCACGCTCGCGACACAGACCCAGGAGGTGCTTAGAAGCCTTGACCAGCCGGTGGAGGCTTTCGGTTTCTTCACCCCTGGCGACGAGGCCGCGGCGGCAACGGAACAGCTGCTCCGTGAATACGACCTGCTTAGTGACAACTTCACGTATGAAATCGTTGATCCGGAGACAGACCCCGCCAAGGCCAGCAGGTTCAGTATCGATCAGAACGGTGTGGTCGTCTTTGCCTCGCGTGACCGTGTGACGCAGACACGCCAGATTTCAGAGCAGGAATTCACATCAAATCTCCTGCTCGCAACGGGCACGCAGCTCCGAACCGTCTGCTTCCTCACGGGACACGGCGAGCACAGCATCCTTAGCACCACCGACATTGGAATGAGCCGCGCCAAGGAGGCGATGGAACGCGAACTGTACGTGGTGCGGGACTTTGGCTTTGCGTCCGCCGGGCAGGTGCCGGATGAGTGTTCCGTGGTCATCGTCGCGGGCCCTGATCGCGATCTTGTCGAGGAGGAAGGCCGAAGCGACCGGGACCTGCTGGGGAACTATCTGGGACGTGGCGGCAACGTTCTCTTCCTGCTCTCCGACGATACGCCGGATTCCTGGCTGGAGCTGCTCTTCCTGGCAGGCATTGCCGCCGGCGGCGGCACAATCGTTGACCCGGCCAGTTACGCGCAGCCTGACATCACAACACCGACAATCCGCGGGGATGCCTACCTGCCTGATCATCCGATAACCGCCCCAATGATTGACCGATCCCTTGTAACGTTCTTCCCCCTGGTCACCCGTGTGGCCCCGCTGCCTGCAGAAGCCCTGGAGGGCTCCCCCTTGACCGTCTATCCCCTGGCATTTACCACGGACCGCAGTTGGCTTGAGCGTGACGAGAGCAGCCTGGTGCAACCGCGATTCGACGCGGATCAGGACACCCGCGGCCCCTTGGCGATTGCATCGGCCGTCGAATTCCCATCCGACCCCCGTTTCCCGCAGGATACGGCAGGGCGCATCGTTGCCATCGGAAACTCGGCGTTCGCGACAAATCAGTTCATCAACTCCGTTGGAAACCTGGACTTGATGATGAACTCCGTCAACTGGCTCACGGAACAGGAAGGGCTTATTGGCGTGCGGGCGCGGCTGAACGTGCCGCGTATTCTCACGCTCACACAGCGGCAGGCGAACTGGATTCTCTACTCATCCGTCGGCGTCTTTCCGGCCTTCATGATCCTGGTCGCGGGGTGGACGTGGTGGCGGCGACGCTGAGTCACGCCCTCCAAGATAGTGCCGCCGCGGAACGGCGTGTTCCATGAACTTCCGAATCACGCTCGTCCTCGTGGTGGTTGCAGTCCTCATGGGCGGCTACCTGTGGTTCGGACCGCCCTTGACCGAGCCCGAGCAAAGCAATGATCCCACGTCACAGGACTGGTTCTACTTGGTTGACGACTCCCTGATCAATCGCCTCGACGTCACCTATTTCGGCGCGGACGCCTCGTTTATTCGAGACAACGAGCGTGTCTGGCACTACGGGGATTTGAGCGGCCCGCCGGTCAGCCTGGAGTTTGCCGGCACGCCCTTTCTTGCGGGCGGCGCGCGCTCTCCACGCCTCATCGTGGAGAATCCCGATGCAGCGGCCCTCGCGTTGTACGGGCTGGACTCACCGCAGATTACCCTGCGTTTCCATATGGAGGACGGGCAGGCATACACCGTTTATGTTGGGGACCTGACGCCGGACCGCATCACAAACTACGCCCGAATCGACGGCATTGACAGCGTCTATCTCCTTGACCGCACGTGGGGTGAGCATATGGCGCGTTTGATCACGGAGACATCCGTCTTTGTCAGCACACCGACACCGACGCCCGATGAGGACGCCACCCCGACTCCATGAAATGGATCGAGTTCAGCATCATCGTCACCGGTGAGACGGCGGAAGCCGTCACCGATCTCTTCAGCCAATTCAGCCACGCGGGCGGCGTTGCAATACAGGAAGTGGCCGAACCGGAAGAGATTCGCATCGGCCCGCAGTCTCTTACGCAGAGCCGCCGCGTTCGCGTGGCAGCCTATGCGCCTTTTCCTGAGGATGGCGAGGATGGCGCGATTGTGGCGGCGCGGCAAGGGCTGCGGGATGGCCTGTCTTACCTGGACATGATTACGCCCCTCGGTGAACTGAATGAACGGACAATCGCCGACGAGGACTGGGAGTCCGCATGGCGTGAGCACTTTCACCCCCATCGCGTCGGCCATCGATCCGTTGTCGTTCCAACGTGGCGCGACTACGACCCCGAGCCGGATGACATCGTGATTCGTCTCGACCCCGGCATGGCATTTGGCACCGGCCTGCATCCCACCACGCAGCTTTGCGCGCGAGAACTGGAGAAGCGCGTGCAGACGGGAGAAACGGTGTTGGACGTCGGCTGCGGTTCCGGCATCCTCTCGATCATTGCCGCGCGGCTTGGCGCAAGCCATGTGCGGGGCATCGATATTGATCCCGTTGCCGTCGCAGCGGCGCAGGAGAACGTCGCGCACAATACCCTCTCGGACATCATCGATATCCGTGAAGGAACCCTGCCCCGGACAGGACAAGACCCATTTTCAACTGAACGACAGGATTGGCCGGAGACAGTCCGGGAGAATGGCGGCTGGGATATTGTCGCCGCCAACCTGACTGCCGAAGTCCTGGAGGAGCTGGCCGCGCCGCTTGCCGCCGCAGCACGCCCGGGCGGGATACTCATCGGCTCCGGCATCATCACTGAAAAGTTTGATATGGCGGCTTACGCGCTGATGGAGGCCGGTCTGAGACTCATCGACGCTGTGTCCGACGAAAGCGGAGACTGGCGCGCAATCATCCTCATGCGCCCGGCCGGAACGAAGGCCGGGTAGATGGC
>DAOUKW010000184.1:0-3284 GCA_034420915.1 Dehalococcoidia bacterium | reverse complement strand
TGCGCTGGACCATCTGGAGCAGCCGCTCGACGGACAGCGCGAGGCGGCTCATGTCCTCTTTCTCAAGCCAGATTGTCGCGTTGCCGCCCGGGCCCTGCACGAGGATCCTGAATCGCCGGTCACCCGGCTGTCCTACGGCCTCAATCGCAAATTGATCGGCGGGTCCAAGGATGTGGGCGTCGTCGGCTTCCGTCATGCGGAGACCGCCGCGAGTTCCCGGGCGAGCGCCGTGCCCTCCAGGCGGCTCGCCATCACGGTCAGCTTGTCCGGGTGCATCCGGCCGCGTCCGCCAAGCGCGCCGTCGCTCAGGCGCGTTGCCGTTGCTATGGTGCCGCCGCGCACAACGGCGACCGGTATCCGCAGCTCATCAACGCGATTCTGCACGTACGGAATGGGCCCCTGCCCGCCCGTCAGGATGAGTCCCTGGCAGCCGGTTGCCATTGCGGGCATCTGGAGATCGGGGCGGTCCCAGCGCGTGAGGACGATCTTCTCGTCAGCCTGTCCGTAGTAGTAGATGCCGCCGTCCAGCGCGAGCGCGCCCACCATGACACGGGGAACAAGGACATCCAGCCCCTCGGGATACGCGACCACGTCCGCCTCAAGATGCTCCACGATTTCGCGCATCGTCGGCGCGCTGAGCGTTCGATCCTGCTTCAGGGCGCTCACCGCAGGGAGTCCGGCGTCTGTGATGGCCGGCAGCAAGGTTGCTTCCACGTAGTGCATCCGCAGTTCCGGCACGGCGTTGATGATGATGTGGGAGAGACGGTTGCCGAACTGCCCCGCCGCCGCGCGGATGCCGGATACGTCGCCCTCGCCCATCGAATGCTCGTCGTACCACAAGATCAAGATGACCTCGGCATCAAGCGCCTCGGCGAGCGCGGCATCCACGCTGCCGCCGTCAAGCCCCGTTCCGTCGATGATGGAGAGTTCCGCGCCGGATTCGGCGGTGGAAAGCGCGGCGCGGGCGGCGTCGATATTGGTGTGGAAGCGCTGGGAAACGTCGTCCGCCGGGTCGGCGGGGAAGAGACGGGTATCGTCCGGTTCCGCGGCGTTGTTGTTTGGGGCAGCTGCGCGGAAGGCCGCGGCGTCGCCAGTGAGATGCGCGAGCGCCGATGCGATCACGGTTTTTCCGGCGCGCGGCTCAACGGAGCCCAGATAGATTCGGCGCATCAGGCAGCCCACACATGCGTCATTTGCCGCAGTATAGCATCGGCGGGGGCATCACTCCCGTCCTACATCCGTCATTGCCGCGTGTCTATCCGTCATTCCGAGAGCCCACCGCTGTCATTCCCGCGAAAGCGGGAATCTGAATCATATTGAGCCAGGCAGAGCCGGAAACGCAGCCGAACGACCGTGTTGCTACAATCCCACCATGAGTCGCCAATTCCTCCCCTGCGTCTACATAATGGCCAGCCGAAAAGACGGCGCACTGTACTCCGGGGTCACCTCCGACCTCATAAGGCGAGTCGGCGAACATAAGACGGCAACCGCAGGTCACACCACGAAATACAACATCCAAAGCCTCGTGTGGTATGAGGTTCACAACACGATGGACAGCGCGATTCAGCGGGAAAAGAACATCAAGAAATGGCGTCGCGAATGGAAGATTCAACTCATTGAGGAAGGCAACCCACAGTGGCAGGACCTGTATGGGGAGATTCTTTAGGGGCGCATACCAACTAACTGGCACGATTTCACGACGTTGAGAGGCGTAATACGCTTCAGATTCCCGCTTTCGCGGGAATGACGAGGTGGGTAGGCGTTACGGGGTTTGGTTGGGGCAATGGGATTCAGATTCCCGCTTTCGCGGGAATGACGAGGTGGGTAGGCGTTATAGGGTTTGGTTGGGGCAATGGGATTCAGATTCCCGCTTTCGCGGGAATGACGGAGGGGGGCGGGAATGACGGAGTTAGCACACGGAATGGCGTGCGTTGTTCACGCCTGTCAAAGTAGTATTGGCTGGGAGGCCGAAATGCTGAAGTACGAAATCGTCATAGCGTGGAGCGACGAAGATCAGCTCTATATTGCGGAAGCGCCGGAGTTGCCCACCTGTATGGCCCATGGGGAAACCTATGAGGAGGCGCTCAAGAGCATCCAGGAGGCCATGGGCTTCTGGATAGAAGTCGCGCAGGAGCGCAAAGAGAAGGTGCCCGAGCCCAAGGGCTGGAGCCTCCCCGGTTCCGATCCCATTGACTCCGAGGATGTACCCTCGATTGAAACTTTGCGCAAGCGGCTTGAGGAACGAGCGCGAGGAGAGAAGAAAAGGAAACGAGCGTCATGACTGACCGCATTACTGTTGGAAACGTTGAGATTTTGGCGTTTGTGGATATCGGGCCGGCGCCGCGCGATCCGGCGATGGTGTTTCCCGATGTTCCGGCAGAATCCTGGGACGCCTACAAGGACACGATGACGCCGGACGGCCAGCTCCCCTTCCAGATGGGTTTCTTTGCCGTTCGCTCCGGCGGGCAGACGATGCTGGTGGACACCGGCCTCGGGCAGGGGCCGTTCGAGGCGATGGGCGGCATCGGCGGCAAGCTCATGGACCAGCTCAATGGCGCGGGCATCAGCGCGGACGACATCTCCCGCGTGCTCATCACGCATCTTCACGGCGACCACGTTGGCTGGAACGTCACATGGGACGGCGACACGCCCCGCGCCACGTTCCCGAACGCCACGTACTCCGTGCCGCAGGGCGACTGGGACTATTTTAACTCTGCGGACGTTCTGCCGAATTCGCCGCACATGGAGAACAGCGTCATCCCACTGCAGGGCCTCAACGCGATGGAGCTGGTGGGCGACAATGCGGCGATTACCGACGAGATCACCACGTTCGTCACGCCGGGCCACACGCCCGGCCACCAGTGCTTTTTGATCAGTTCCGGCGGCGAGAGGGCGATCTTCATCGGCGACGCCTTCCACACCGCGGCGCAGTTGACGGAGACCTCATGGAATGTCGGGTTTGACGTCGATAAGCCGCTGGCGGCAGAGACGCGGGCCTCGCTGGTCCAGCGTCTTGAGGATGAGGGGCTCACGGTTGCCTCGGGGCATATGCCGGTGGGGTCCAACATCGGGCGGGTTGTGCGGCTGGACGGCAGGCGGAGCTGGCAGGTCCTATAGCGCCCGGTTGTTCTCCGCGATGACGTCCAGCATGGCGGAGCAGATGATCTTGATGCGCGCCTCCATGTCCGCGTGGGTGTCGCCGTGCTTCTCCCGCTCGTTCCGGTCGGAGAGGCGCAGGACGGGGTTGTAATCCGGGTGATCGGGGTTGAGCGCGTTCACCCAGG
>DAOUKW010000183.1:0-5806 GCA_034420915.1 Dehalococcoidia bacterium | reverse complement strand
TCCTCCATGCCCATGCGGGCGAGGGCGGGGATGAGACGCTCATCGCCGATGCGTCCGGCGGCGCCTGCGGCCTCAAACCGCACCTCCTCGGACTCGCTCTCCATCTCCTCGCGGATATAGGTCAGCCAGGACGTGTCCGCGTTCTGTCCCATGGCGTAGAGGGCGGACGCGCGTAGGGTTTCGCTGGCGCTGTCATAAGTCTCTAGGATGAGTTCCCGCACCTCTTCGGAGGTAAAGGCGGACACGGCCTCAATCACGCGGCGGCGCACCTCGAATGACGGCTCCTGCTCGTTGCGAATCACGTCAAGCAGTCCCTCACGGACACGGGTTGAATCACGCTCCAGCAGGTCGCCAAGTTCGGCCAGGACGGCGAAGCGGCCAAGCGACTGCGCGGCGACGGCCCGCACGCGCTCCTCACTGTCAAACAGCAGCCGCCCAAACAGCGGCTCGATCAGCGCGCGATCCTCGCTTTCCCACAATCCCATGATTGCGGCTTCCCGGACCTCTTCGTCCTCGTCCTCCATCAGGATCGTGAAGATGCGGTCAAAGCTGTAGTCGACGTTCTCTTCCGCGAGTTCCACCAACTGACCGACGATGGAACGCCGGTATTCAAAATCGATGTCGCGCAGGGTGTCAATTACCCGGCCCAACTCGTCGCGGTCGGGGTCGGATAGCTCAGCGAGGGCGGCGGCTGTGATACCGCCGGGGTCTTGTCGTATTGCGTTGATAACGCTTTCGACACCGTCCGACTGCATGAAGAGTGTTCCCCGCGCGGTTAGTCAGAGTCCGTCTTTGGAGCGATTGAAACGCCGTTGCAGAGGATCGCGGGTGTGGACAGCGACCCGCCCAGTTCCGTCGATTCAGCCCCGATGGCCATGATGTCCTTGAGGATGTCGTAGATGTTGCAGTGGAGCATCGTGTCCTTGACGCGGCCCACCACCTCGCCTCCCTGCACGCGGTAGCCGAGCAGGATATTGCCGCCCGCGTCGCCGCCCAACACGTTGCCCTGTCCCATGCCGATGAGACGCTCGACAATCACGCCGTCGCCCATCGTGCGGAGCATGTCATCGAACGAAGCATCACCGGGTTCGATGGTCAGATATGTCGTGCCCGCCCCGGGCATTGCGCCAAGTCCGCGCGAGGCGCTGCTCGTCGGCTCAACTCCCGCCTTTGATGCCGATTGCAGTTCGTACAGGATGGTGCGGAGCACGCCGTCCTCCACGAGGAATTGGCAGCGGCTCGGCACGCCCTCGTCGTCGTAGGAGCGGGACGGTGGTTTGAGCGGGAGGGTGGGGTCATCGACGATGGACAGCCGCGAGTCAAAGACCTGCTCACCGATGCGGCCCTCAAGAGGCGACGAGCCCTGCAACACCGTCTTGCCGTTGATGCCGGAAAGAAATGGGCCAAGCAGGACGGATGCCACGGCGCGGGGCATGAAAAGGACGGGCATGTGGCCGGCAGGGGTGGGGGCGATCTCCTTGCCCCACTCGATCTGCTGTCGCATGCCGTCAATGTGCCGCTGCATATCCCAATCCGGGCTGCATCCGCGGTCGCCCTCGCCGATGAAGAACATATCCGTGCCGCGGATCAGCGTTCCGGAGACGAACAGCCCAAAGCCGCTCTTGCGATGGCTGAAACTGACGCCGTTGGAATTAAGGAAAGCGAAGCTGCTTGTGCTGTGCGTAAGACTCGCGCCGTACAGCGCCTCCGGCTCAAGCGGCTTGGCGTCATCTAGGAGCCGCCGCCCCGCATCCACCATCGCCTCTGTGGTGACCTCCTCGATGGCCGGGTCGTATGTCTCGATGGCGGGGGTGTTTGGCGACGGGTTGGGCAGAGTCAACTCAGATTCAGGGCCGTAGCGAGCGAGTTCGATGGCGCGGTCGACAAGCTCCTCAGCCTTGTCTGGATCGTTCGTGGACGAGACGCCCATGCGCCCGTCCACAAAGACGCGGATGCCGAGTCCCCACGTCTGGCGAGTTGAGATCTCTTTGAGCTTTTCCGCCTCAAAACTAACGGGCGTGGACTCGCCCTCGCTGACAAACACCTCGGCGGCGGTTGTCTTGCTGCGCGCATAGGCAAGCGTCCGCTCCAGAAGCGCCGTATCCCCGTCGGTTGGCCGTTGCGTCATGGCCTAAGCGCCTCCAACGAGGCAATTCTGTATTCGGATATGCGGGCTGCCGTTGGAGACGGGCAGGGGGGACTGACCGCCCTTGCCGCATCCTCCGCCCTGGTTCATGTCGAGGTCATTCGCGACTGCATCGAGATTCTCAAGCGTGGTGAAGACGTTGCCGGACAGCACGACGGGCCGCAGCAATTCCTCGATGCGCCCATTGCGGATGCGGTACGCCTCGCCCGCGGAGAATGTGAACATCTCCATGGACGTCATCCCGCCGTACCAGTTCTTGCAGTACACGCCGTCCTTGACCTCAGAGATCAGCTCCTCCGCCGTGGCCGTCCCCGGCTCGATGAACGTGTTTGTCATGCGGACGATGGGCGCGAATCGATAGTCCATGGCGCGCGCGTTGCCCGTCACGCCCTCGCCCATCTTGCCCGCCGTCTCTCGCGAGTGAAGCCGTCCCACCAGCACGCCCTCGCGGATGAGGTCTGACTTGCGCGCTGCGATGCCCTCGTCGTCGTAGTCATAGGAGCCGCGCAAGCCGGGGACCGATGCGCCGTCCACGATGTTCAGGTGCTGTCCGCCGAATCGCCGCCCCAGCACCATGATCTCCTTCATGCGGTCGTTCTCATACACGAAGTCCGACTCTGAGAGATGGCCGAACGCCTCATGCGCAAACACGCCGCCGAGGATTGGATCGCAGATAACCGTGTACTCGCGTCCCTCCACTTGTGGCGCGTCCAGCAGCGCGACGGCCTTTTCCGCGATCTCGCGCATCTCAGCATGGCGACCTTCAAGAACGTTGTAATCACCGAGACTCCCGACGCTGACGCCATACTGCTGAACGTCGCTATCCCTGCGGGCCATCGCCCGGGCGCGGAAAGTCACGTCCACGCGTTCCTGCCGGATGTACGACCCCTCTGAGTTGGCAAAATGTGTGACGCGGCGGCGGTCGCCGGAGCCGATGGCCGTGCTCTGGATGTTCGGCACGGCCCACATCGCCTCAACGTATTCCTGTAATAGCCCCACCTTCTTGTCGAGAGGAACAAGGAACGGGTCGTTGTCCAGAACGGGAGCGGGTTCAGCGACAACGGCCTCCCCGCGTACAAGCTCTCCGCCTTCGCCGGAGGCAAGGTGCGCTTGCCGGACAGCCGTCGCAACACGCTCCCGCAGATTGTCTGACTGCGTGAACGTCACGAAACCCCATGCGCCGTTCACGTATGCCCGCGCCGCGCCGCCCCTGCTCGATGAGCCGCCGATGTCGTCGATCTCATGTCCCCGCATGGAGATATGATTCGTGTCCAGTTCTTCCAGCCGCAGCTCGATGTAGTCCGCGTTGTGGCCGCTCAGGGCCTGCGTCATCTCGTCACGCATGGGCGTCTACCGTGATGAAGGTCTGCAACTGGCGGAATGGCGGCGAATAAATGGAAGCCATGCCTAGAATGAACGGGAAACTCATGGGGAAAGTCTAGCACGCGATGACCAAGAAACGCCGCCGCCCGACCGTCCGTGCTCAGCGAGCGCAGGATGTCTTTGCGCTGCTGTACGAGCAGAACGGAGAGCGTCCCTGGTTCAAGCGGGCTGAGCCCATGGACGAGTTGATCTACACCGTGCTCTCACAGCACACGTCCGACCTGAACACCGACCGCACATTCGCGGATCTGCGAGCCACTTTCCCCACGTGGCAGGACGTTGTTGACGCGCCGACGGAGGCCGTGCAAGAGACTATCAAACATGGCGGGCTATCGAAGATCAAAGCCCCGCGCGTACAGGCCATCCTGAACGAAATCCATCGACAACGCGGTGAGTACAGCATCGACTTTCTGGCGGACATACCGTTTGATGAGGCGCGCAAGTGGCTGTTGAGTCTGCCGGGAGTGGGCGAGAAGACGGCGGCGTGCGTGCTCCTGTTCAGCCTGGGCCGTCCCGCGCTGCCCGTTGATACGCACGTCCACCGCGTCTCTGGCCGCCTCGGCCTCATCCCCAAGAAGATGAACGCGGACAAGGCGCACTACGTGCTTGAATCGCATCTTGATGAGTCACAGGTCTACCAATTCCATGTGGATCTCATCGAACACGGCCGCAAAGTCTGCCACGCCCGCCGCCCCAACTGCCCGGAGTGCGTCCTCTCAAACCTCTGCCCCAGCAGCACGGTGAAGGGGTAAGCTCTCACTCTTCATTCCCGTGAAAGCGGGAATCCATCGGGCAAAGTTCTGAGAAAGGCCGGGAGAGGGCTAACGCACGGCGTGAACTTTTATTCCATCCTGCTAGAATGGGTATTCACCAATCGCGGTAGATAGTGTCGCAATAGGGCAAGGAACACACCATGACCATCAAGGCGGGGATCATCAATGTGACGGGGTATGCGGGGATGGAGCTCGCGCGGATTCTGCGCAGCCATTCCGAGGTCCAACTGACCGCCGTCACGGGCCGATCCGCCGCGGGTGAACAGCTCGACGAATACCTGCCGCACCTGGACAAGATGGGCCTGCCCATCGTCGAGCAGGATGAGCTTGACGGCGTTGATGTCGCGTTCTCCGCGCTGCCGCACAAGGCGTCGGCGGAGGCGTGCGTCGCCATGCTTGGCAAGAACGCCCGCGTGGTGGACATCGCCGCCGATTTCCGCCTCCACAATGTGGAGGAATACGAGGCGTGGTACCAGCCGCACCCCGCGCCGTCCTTCCTTGAAGAGGCGGTCTATGGCCTGCCGGAGCTGCATCGGGAGCAGATCAAGGAAGCACGGCTGATTGCGAACCCCGGCTGCTATCCGACCGGCGCGCTGCTCGGGCTCGCCCCCCTTGTTAAGGAAAAGCTCATCGAGCCGAACGTGATTGTTGATTCAAAGTCGGGTGTGTCAGGCGCGGGTCGCTCCCTCAGCCAGACCGTCCATTTCTCCGAGGTGAACGAGAACGTGTCCGCCTACGGGCTGTCCGGCCATCGCCACCTGCCGGAGATTACGCAGGAACTCCATGAGATCGACCCGTCCCAGAAGTGGAACGTCACGTTCACCCCGCACCTGATTCCGATGACGCGTGGCATCCTGAGCACCATCTACGTGACGCCTGCGGACGGCCGGTTGCCCGCGAGCCCTGAAGGGGCGCAGAAACTCCGTGATCTTTATGAGGACTACTACGCCGCTGAGCCGTTTGTGCGCGTGACGCAGAAGCCGCCGCAGACCAAGCAGACATCCGGCAGCAACATGACGCAGGTCTACCCGGTGATTGACCAACGGACGGGGCGGATCATCATCGTCACGGCGCTCGACAACCTTGTTAAGGGAGCGGCGGGGCAGGCGATCCAGAACATGAACCTGATGTTTGGCGCGCCGGAAACCGAGGGACTGGAAGAGTTCGCGCTGTTTCCCTAGACCGCCGTGGCCACCCAGAGGTATTGGCTGATGGGGCCGTCCGCGACGGGATAATTCAGCCGCTCAACCTGGAATCCGGCCTCCTCTATCAGCCGCCGCCACGTATCAACCGGAAACAGCCCTGTCGTGTGGTGGTCCAGTTCCATGCGCCGCTCACCGTTTTCCGTGATGACAAACAGGAACGACGATTGCAGTGGCGATGGCTCGTTGGGATCGGGCGCTGAGTATTCGATATAGGTGAGTTCCCGGTCGCCCCGGGTATGAGTCCGATGGTTGATGTACGGCCAGACGGGACGGTCGATGTAGTGGTCCGGCATCGTGAT
>DAOUKW010000182.1:0-9575 GCA_034420915.1 Dehalococcoidia bacterium | reverse complement strand
CCGTCCGCGACATGTGGACGTCAAAGTGGTCCCCGAACTCATAGATCTTCGTGGACTCCTCGTCCTTTTCACCGAAGAGGCCGTTCTTGCGCATCTCATGGGCGCCAATTCCGGCGCTCCGCAGCCGGTTAAAGATATCCTTGAGAGCCTTTTCGCCGATCTTGCGGATGCCGCGGGGCGTCAGTTCCAGCTTGTCGCCGTTCTTGCGGATGTAGCCCGCCTTTTCGAGCTGCTCCTGGAGTTGGCGGAGCCAATCAAGATCGCGCGCGGCGTCCTCGCCGATGAGGTTCTCCACCTGTTCCCGGTCGATTTCGTCGATGTCGCCGCGGCGCTCAGCTCCCCGCAGCTGCGCCTCAAGATCGTCGATCTGCTGCAGCTGGTCCATCAGGCGCATGGCTTCCTGCAGCGACAGCGACTCATCACCGGCGAACGGATAGTTCTGCCTCATCTCCTGCATGGGCATCAGGGATTCCATCAGCGACGAGAGTTCCGCCATCTCTTGCATCAGTTCAGGGTCGTTGAGCGCCGCCTCCATCGTTTCCTGCAACTGTTGCTGCATATCCTCCGGCAAGCTGTCCATCAACGACTGGAACTGCGACATCTGCTCCATCAGGCGGTCAAGCAGTTCATCGATGTCCCGGGGCGGGTTGTCGCCGAACATCTGGCCCCACTTGTCCATGAACTCATCGAATTTGGGATCATTCCCCTGAGCGTAGTCGCGCAGCATGTCGTTCAGGTCACGCATCATCTGCCTGCTCGCTTCCATCTGCTCAGGCGTGATGTTCTGCATCTGCTGCATCATGTTCTGCATGTAGGACTGCGCGGCCTGTTGGCGAAGCGAATCCAGCAGCTCCTGGAATTTCTCCCGCGCCTCTTCGTCCATGAAGTCGTAATCGCTGAGTTCCTTGATGGCGCCGCCGGGGTCGTTGGGCAGCGAGTCCATGAAGTCCATCTTGCGCTGGGCCATGTTCTCCAGCGCCTGTGCCGTCATGCGGTCCATGCCCTGCCCGCGCTGTGAGCGCTGTCCTGCGCCCTGCTGTTGATCGCCCTGTTGGCCGCCGGACTGCTGGCCGGACTCGGAACCGTCTTCGTCTTCCTGTCCCTGCCGGCCGCCGCTGTTCAACTCGCGCTCAAGCTGCTCCAGGAATCGCTGAAGCTCTTCCTCCGCCGCCTGCCGACCTGAGCCGGACTGCATGGTGTCCGAATCCTGTTGAGACGATTGGCCGTCCTGTGATTCCGACGGCGCGTTGCCGCCGCCCTGTTCGGAATCAGGCGCGTCCCGCATCGCATCGTGCGCTTCCTGCATCCGCTGTTCGAGGGTGTCCCGTTCCAGGTCGCGGATTTCCTGCAGCTTCTCGCGGATTCCGTCAAGAACAGAGTTGAGGTCATAGCGGTCGAGATAGTTCTGCCGCTGTTGGCGGAGACGCTCCGTCATCTGGCGAATGCCGTCGATGTTCCGACCGTCCTGCATGTCGTAGCCGCGCATCATCATGCGGCGCAGGGCGCGGCGGATGTCTCCGTGGGTGGCGAGGTCGTCTGAGATGGCCTCCATCAGGTCTTCCGGCGCCGCGCCGAAAGGCTCTTGTGTGTTATCCCATCGGCCGTATCTGAAAATCGGCATCGGAGCTACCCTCGTGGAACGCATACGGCGGATAATGACGGCCAAGCCGCCGGCGTCCCCTGTCCCCCATCGCTTGGCTTTCGGCCAATCATACATGGACAGCTATCGCCCCGCCAAACCCCTCCGCTCATCCTGAGCCTGTCGAAGGACATGAGCGGCCCCCCTCCCACGCCGCCCTACAATGCTGTACTATGGTCGATGTCCCGGTGACTTTGGCGAAGCGGACCCACCCGTTCCCATCCCGAACACGGAAGTGAAACGTTTCAGCGCCGACGATACTGGAGGGGCAGCCCTCTGTGGAAAATAGGTCGTTGCCGGGGCTTTTTCTTTGCCCATAATTCTGTTATGACCAGCCAACCCGATAACTCACAAACAGCGGCGGGCGCGTTCCGCTCCGGCGATCTCGTCCTGCTCACCGACCGCAAGCGCCGCAAGTACCTCGTTACGCTCAAAGAGGGCGGCGAGTTCCACTCGCACGCCGGCATCATCCAACACGACGACATGATCGGGCAGCCGGAGGGCAGCGAATTCAGAACGTCCCAGCGCGGCGGCGTCTATCTCGCGCTGCGGCCCACGCTCGCCGACTACATCCTGACGATGAAGCGCGGCGCGACACCCATCTACCCCAAGGACATCGGC
The DNA here is from genome assembly GCA_034420915.1 of Dehalococcoidia bacterium. Classification (GTDB taxonomy): domain Bacteria; phylum Chloroflexota; class Dehalococcoidia; order UBA6926; family UBA6926; genus VXMO01. Next base: position 7,315 of record DAOUKW010000182.1, on the reverse strand, counting down.
CCGATTCTCACCTACGCGGATATCCGTCCCGGGGCAAGGGTGGTCGAGGCAGGCATCGGCTCAGGCGCGCTGACAATTGCCCTGCTGCAGGCTGTTGGTGAATCCGGCCACGTTTATTCCTATGAGACCCGTCAGGATTTCTCGGCGTTGGCGCAGAGCAACGTCTCCGACTTTCTGCCCGATGATTCAGTCAACCGGCTTACGGTGCATGTATCCGACATTTACGTGGACGGCATCAGGGAAAAGGACGTGGACCGGGTTGTGCTGGATCTGCCGGAGCCCTCGCGCGTCATTCCCCATGCGCGGGAGGCGATGCGGCCGGGCGGGATCTTTTTGGCCTTTGTGCCAACGACCTTGCAGCTACACCGACTCTGGCAAGACCTGGAAGCCGACCCCGTCTTCGACCTGATCGAGCAGTTTGAGATTGCCCTCCGTTCCTGGGACGCCGGCCCCAACACCCTCCGCCCCGCGCACCGCATGGTCGCCCACACCGGCTTCATCACAACTGCGCGGCGATTGGCAGATCCCGCCTAGAACAGCCGTCTCTGGCTCTCGTCCTCCAGCCGCTCGACTGCGCGGCCAAGCCGTCGCAGCCCTTCGCCGATATTATCGATGGATACCTCGCTGAACGCGAACCGCATGTACTGCGTGGGCGGCTCATCTTCAACGAAGAACCGGAACCCGGGCGCGAAGGACACCCGCTCCTCGCGCGCAAGTTCCCACAGCCGCGGCACGTCCACATCCTTATGCGCCTCAAGCCAGAAGAAGAATCCGCCCGCGGGAGTGCTCCACTGCGCCATCGGCCCAAGGTTCTCCCGGGCGGCAAGGCCGAATGCGACGCGCTTGCGCCGGTAGACCTCGCGCACCCGACTGAGATGTGGATCAAGCTCATCATTGGCAAGGAATCGCGCCAGCATCCTGGAGAGAGTCACGCTCGTCCCCATGTCCGTGCGGTTGGCCGCCGCGTGCTGAACGGCGGGAGGCGAACCCGTGAGCCAACCGATCCGCAGCCCCGGGCCGATCACCTTGCTGAACGTGCCCACCTGCACCGTCTGCTCCGGCGCGAGAGACAGCAATGACGGCGCATCGATGCCGTCGATTCCCACTTCCGCATACGCCGCGTCCTCAACGATGAGACAACCGGCATTCGCGGCAAGTTCAACAAGCCGCCTGCGGAGCATGGTGGGCATCTGCACGCCGGTGGGGTTCTGATAGTCGGGCGTGAGATAGATCAGTTTGGGACGGTCGCCCACCGCGCGCAGGTCTGAGAGAGTCTGCTCAAGCTCATCGATGTCCAGCCCGTTTGGGCCGGACGAGACGGACACGAGCCGCGCCCCGTGCGCCCGGAACGTCCACAGCGAGCCCGTGAACGTCGGATTCTCCGTAACCACAACGTCGCCGGGGTCGATGAACGTGGCGCAGACACTGTCCAATGCCTGAGATGCGCCCGTCGTGATGACAACGTGCTCCGGCGGCGTCTCGACTCCGTGCAGCTTCGTCACCCGTTCCGCAATCTGTTCCCGCAGGGCGATATCGCCCATCGACGAGCCGTACTGGAGCGCGGGGATGCCCTCGTCCGCGATAACGGCCCGCGCCGCCTCATCGAGCTGTGTCAATGGCAGCGTCTCGGGGTCGGGAACACCGGCGCCAAACCCAATCGTTCCCTCCGGCATCGGCGCAACGCTGCTCCACGGGTGCTGCAAACCGCCCCGTCGCGACAGCAAACTGTTGAACGTTTCCGCATCCACCGCTCTGAACCCCCAGACGCTACGTTCACTCGAATACCTAATCCATCATGTGCCCACTCTCCACAGCGGGCAACTGCTCACCTTGACATTCCCTTACGGGGAGCGCATACATAGTTCTACGCCGCATCATCTATGTGTGGCGCGCCAACTCCGAGCGGGCGTAACTCAGTGGTAGAGTGTCTGCTTCCCAAGCAGAATGTCGTGGGTTCGATCCCCATCGCCCGCTCCAACTCCACCCACCCGCTACACTGAAAGAACCATGTTTGAAGCACTTACCGAACGACTGACCGGCGTATTCAACAAACTTTCCGGCCGCGGCCGTATCACCGAAGCGGACGTTGAAGAGGCGCTGCGCGAGGTCCGCCGCGCCCTCCTTGAAGCCGACGTCAATCTGCGCGTGGTACGCGAACTCCAGCAGAGCATCCGTGACCGCGCCGTCGGCGAGGAGGTCCTTCAGTCCGTCACGCCCGTCCAGCAGATCATCAAGATCGTGCAGGAGGAACTGACGGACGTTCTCGGGAAAGAGAATCGCACGCTCGATGCGGGCGATAGTCGTCCCGCCACCATCCTCCTCGTCGGTTTACAAGGCTCCGGCAAGACGACGACCGCCGCCAAGCTCGCCTCAAACCTGATGCAGCAAGGGCAGGCCGTCTCGCTCGGCGCGGGCGACGTGCGCCGCCCTGCCGCCATCGAGCAGTTGACCGCGCTTGGCAGCCAGATCAACGTGCCCGTCCACGCCGAGCCGGGCAACTCGAACGCCGTCGCCGTCGCTAAATCATCTTTGGCCGCTGCCCGTGATGCGAACGCCCATTGGCACATTTTCGACACCGGTGGGCGGCTGCAGGTGGATGATGAACTAATGAAAGAACTGGCGGACGTGCGCAAGGCGCTCAACCCCGCCGAGGTGCTGCTCGTTGTCGATGCCATGACCGGCCAGGATGCCGTCAACGCCGCTGAAGAGTTTCATCGACAGGTGCCGCTGACCGGCCTCGTGCTCACCAAGATGGACGGCGACGCGCGCGGCGGCGCTGCCCTGTCCATCACGTCCGTCACCGGTTTGCCCGTCATGTTCATCGGCGTCGGCGAGCGCATGGACGCCCTGGAGCCGTTCTATCCGGACAGGCTTGCGGGACGAATCCTCGGCATGGGCGATGTGGTCACGCTCGTCGAGAAGGTGCAGCAGACCATCGACGAGGAAAAGGCCCAGGAGATGGAGCGCAAGCTGCGCAACGCCAGCTTCGACCTCAACGATTTCCTGGAGCAGATGAACCAGCTGCGCAACATGGGCGGCATGGCGAACCTGGTCGACATGATTCCCGGTTTCTCCCAGATGAAGGGCAAGGTGCCAGCCGACGCGTTCGATGAGAAACAGATCAAGCGCGTGGAGGCCATCGTGCTATCCATGACGCCGGAGGAACGGCAGAGGCCGGAGATTATTGGTGGCAGCCGTCGCAAGCGCATCGCCCGGGGCAGCGGTACCCAGCCCGCGGACGTGAACCGCCTGCTCAATCAGTTCGGCGAGATGCGCAAGATGATGCGCCAGCTATCGTCCGGCAAGAAGATCCGGGGACTGCCATTCAAGCTTGGCTAGCCGCCCTGATCCCCTTCCCCCACCGCACCTCTCCGTCATTCCGGCGAAGGCCGGAATCCATCGCATGGTGCTCAAGCGCCATAACAGCGTGCCCAGTCACCCTGAGCTTGTCGAAGGCCCCCCGTCATTCCCGCGCAGGCCCTCCTTTAGACGCACAACCAACAGCTTCAACGACTCTAACAGCGCGCTGGCCTCTTCCGGCGGAATCTCAAACGGCTTCCGATTCGTCTCCGGAAAGACCATCCAGAAATAGAACCCCTCCCACGCGCGATCCTCGGCCATCGGGTTGCGCGCCCGCATAATCGTCTCCAGATACTTCCCGTGAAACCGCTGCCGGACGTGCTCGCGCAGCCCCTCGTCCCCCGCCAATGACGGCGACGCCTCGAACACAGCAAGCCAATCTTCCGCTGTGGGGATGGTCATAGCAGCTACCAAGTCTGAAGATTCACCGATACGTCGGCCCATCGGGGTCAATGAGCTTTGCGATGGATTCGAGTTCGGTCACGATGGCGTCACGAGCTGATCGAAGATCTACACCCGGCCGTAAGTTAATGGGCACCATTACTTCTGCCCACCTTTGCAATTCGGTTCCAGGATAGACCTTGTCTCCCAACCTGGTGCGCACTTCAGCCGCGCTTACAGGAGCGCGATCATCGCTATCGTAGTAGAAGCAGAGCCACAGTGGTGTCTCAGGCATCTGCTCCAGGGCCTCGTCGATTCTTCCAAGCCAAGCCCATGCTCCACTCAACAGCAGGTATCTACAAAAGTATCCGTATCCCGCCCCCCACGATAGTCCGTCGCTGTTTGCCCAGCCTGCATGCACCAAGCGATCCACTATATCTCCCGTTACTTGCTTGATCATTTCATTCTTGTCATCTGAAACACCCTCTGCAGCCCTAGTTGCGAGCATCTTTAGTTCGGCTATTTCAAATGCTGCCTTTACATCGCCGTCCCGCTCTGCCCCTTCCCTCATCAGTCCAAGCAAGTGCTCCCAACTTGTGAGCATCAGGATGCGCCGGTCACCTTCGGCCGACACCGAGATTACGTTCTCATCCCCAATGACCGTTCCCAATTCATGTCCTTTCTCACGCAGCCGACTAACCAGTTCATCCCACAGATAGCCGTCGTTTACGCGACTTTGCGGAGCCAAGAACAACAGCGCAGTCCGTCTATCCGTTGGCAACGCCTCCCAGTACGTCACAGGCTGATTGGGTGTCAGGGGCGCCCAGAATTTTGACTCGACGAACGCCGTCACATTGTCGTTTGAGTCACGTAACCACATATCTGGGGCGGCGCCAGATATTTCAAGAGACTCCTGAGTTGTTGCCTTCGCAATCGGCAACGGTTCTCCAGTATTACCCAGAAGTTCGGCCATCGCGCTCATAGCAGATTCCGAGCGCGACAGAATGAAGCGGAGCGCGTCTGTAGCCGCGTCTTCCGGTCCTTGCGTGTGCTTCAACACGACGAAACTGAGCAAGCTATCGTTATCGGAAATCGTCATTTCCCCTCCGCATCGACGCTGTCTCCCGCGCCTCTACCCATCAATATCAATCAGTATGCGGCAGTGGTCGCTCGGCCCCCATTCATCCACCTCGTTCAGAGCACGGACTTTGATGGATTCATGGAACCCGCGAGAGGCAAAGGCGAAGTCAAGTTGTCTGTTATTGACTGGTGCCGGGTTGCCGCCATATGAGTACGTAACGACGTTTTGGGAGTCCGCCGGCTCGCCCGGCAGGAGCACCTCCCCTTGCCGCCCATTCGGCACCTGCGGCCCGATGAATTCAAGCCCAATAGCGTTCATGCGGTCAAACACAGAGCGGTATCTTGCCTCCCAATACGGATCGCCGTTGTCACCGTAACCATGGAAGATGTTTAGATCACCGCTCACCACAATGCGATGTGTGCCGGGATCCTCATGGCCGATGAAAGTGGATAAATCAGAAATGATGCGGTGCACTGAAGCATCCCCATATATCCACCTGGAACCCACACTCGGATGCGGTCCTAACCACCGCCCATACATAGACACTGCGATGAATGGCTCAATCGAGTCGTCTTTAGGGGTGACGCGCGCCGCCGCAAGGATGCCAACCCCGCTGACTTCTATTTCATCTTCAGTTGCGCCCCACACAGGGCTAATCTGCTTGAACCACTTAACATCCACGCGGTCAGAGAGCTTTACAACCATTGGCCAGCGGTCGTAGATAGCTGGCCAGCGCCCTTTCCACCAGTCAGAGTTCCAGTGATGAGAGTCGTAGGATTCCTTTGGACCTATATCGATGTTGTCACTCACATCCTCGGGCGGTGGCCACGCCTCCTGAACGAGCGCAACATCAGCATCCATTTGAACGAGCTCGCGCCACGGCTGCAGCCGTTTTGCGATATTCCAACTAACAACACGAATCACTCTGTCACTCTCCGACAAGCGCTGCCCCATCCAACCGAGACAGCCTGCGGTCAAAAGTGTACAGCGGCGCGGCGCCCACGCGATGCGCCGCCGCAAGAATCATCAGGTCGGCAAAGTCCGCTCCTCCTTGACCGTAGCCATAGGCGGCCTGCGCAACATCGTCCGACGACTCCATCACAAGTCCCTCCGTCGTCGTCAATTCCGACACCACGTCCGCAATCTGGCCCCGCGTGAATCCATACGCGCGCTCAAGAACCCACACAACCTCAACCACAACCTCGCGGCTGACGAAGCCCTGGTTGTCTGCGTTCAGGCCCTGCAACAGGACCCGCGCTGCTTGCGCCTGTTCCGCATCATCCCGCACCAGGTAACGGATAAGGACGTTTGTATCGATGCTGATCACTGGCCGGATGCACCCGCAGCTATTGCGCTATCCATATCCTCCAGCGTCACCGGAGGACCGTGGTACGGAAGAATCCCGTACAGGCGATTGATTGGGCGAACCGGCAGGATCCTTACTCGCTCCCCCTCAATGACATACCGGACACGGTCACCCGGCTCGATGGATAACGCCTCTCTTACCTTCTTGGGCAGGGTCATCTGGCCCTTTGACGTAATGCTTGATTCAATCATCTCTTGCCAGTATTCCTTACTTAGTGTGGCAAAGCACTGCCTTTGCCATAGTATCCTTACATTTTACATTTTGGCAATGCGTCAGGCCTTCAAGGAACCGACAACGCGAATCATGCGTCAAACGTACGCCACGCAGACGCGCGAACGCAAAGGAAAGCCGCCCACCCCCGCGTGACCTGATCGGGTCACGCGGGGGCCACCAAGCTCAGTTCAGCTCAAGCCCTGTCAGGGTATAGACCTCTTTCGAAGGCGGCTCCACCCACACCGGCAGCGCCTCCTCTTCGGTAGAAGCAAGCGCCTCGTGGAAGGGTTCGGCCAAGTCCAATTCGTGAATCTCGTCGATCTCATCGACGAAGTCACGCTCGGAGTTTCTACGCACGTTATGGGCGGCGGGGGGAGCGCTTGCGATTCCTGTATCTGTAAAGAGAGCCAGCGCGGACACGTCCGTCGGACGTTCGAGATCCTCTTCGGCAAAGTGGTGTGAGGGCTTTGCGGGAGGCGGGCTGGGCTCACGAGTGGAGCCCGCCGGTACATTGAAGACGGGTAACGCTCCCTGGGAAAGAACCGCCCCGATATGAAGGCTTCCAAACATGTCGCCCTCCTTCGCAGGCCGGGCAACTCTGCCGTCCCTTTCGGGTCCCCGACCCGCTGTACACGGACGGTATACTCCTGAAATCGTAACGTGTCAACTATGTTCGGGATGATTTCCAAAATGGCAGCGCCCCCTCTGCTCAAGGGCGGAGGGGGCGCTTTACGTCGCAGTCGATGAAAGGCTAGTCTCGCGCGGCTGCAGACCTCGGCCCGAACGGCTCCGGCTGGAAGGGGCCGTCCCGTTCCTGCAGATAAGCCCTCAAGCCACCCTCCTTGCCCGCATCCTCCATCTTGCGCTTAAAATCCTCACGCTGGGACGTGTGCGCCAGGGCGGACAGCTCCGCG
>DAOUKW010000181.1:0-9785 GCA_034420915.1 Dehalococcoidia bacterium | reverse complement strand
AAGTCCAGGCCGTTGGTGGCCGTTTCCGTGATGGACCATGTTCCGAGCACCCCGAGAGGGCCTTCCGAGTGCCCGTCGCCTACGAAGTCGCCGGTGATGGTTGCCGTTCCGGTCAGGGATCCCTCTTGAGCGCCGCTGGCCCTGTAGCCGAATCGAGCCGTAGCGGTCTGCTCGTCGAATGCCGCGGTGGTGCTCCCGTCCATGTCAATCCCCGACAGGAAGATCGTTCCCACGTCCTTGCTGGCGTGCTGGAACCAGTCCCTGGTGCCGTACACGCCCCTGAGGTCGATGATCCTTGCGGTGATGTCGTCCTCGCCGCTGGCGTCGACCCAGTTGACAGTCAGCTCGAACGTCCCGCTGTCGAGCTTCCCGGCGTTCTCGTCGACCGCAAGCGACTCGCCCGCGTAGTCCGCGACAAGGGGCGAGAAGGGCTGGGGTTCCAGACAGTCGGCCACGGTGAATGTCGCAAGGTCTGACAGTAGTCAACCCGGCGAAGTCCACCTTGGATCTGCCGGTCAGCTGTCCAAGCAGCCGACACCACCTCAAACTCAGGCCAACACACTGGATTGTCGCTGCGACAAGGCTCGCCAGCAACTCGCGACCCGTGTGCCACGCCGACGGCGGGGCTTCAGAGCAACCCCTATGAACCGTCGGGTTCCGGCTCCAAGGGTGGAAGGGTGGATCTAGACTCCGTTACAGTCTTGTACAGGTGGTCTGCATAGACCCTACCCCCTGTAATGACCAGCCCAAGGAGGATCGCGCCATGCATGGCCAAATGCCAGTCAGGTTCCGGATGTCCCACGAGGTGCCGGCCGATAAAGGCGACAATGTGAAGCACTGCCAATACGAAAGCTAGGAACGGAGTCCACCTCTTCAACCATGACTGGTCGGAGCCATACAGATTGCGTCCCATGGCCATGGACATGAGCGCTATGGCCGCAGCCAACAATGCGTACAGATGGATCGGAGGAAAAGCTTCAGCCATATCTGACTTGATGATTCTCTGTCGGTGCTGGGAGGAAAGCTCAGATCCCCGCCTTCGCCCCTGCCGCCCCGAATGCCTCTCGGAAGTGACTCTTGTACGTTCCCAGCAGCTTGTCTGAGACACGCTCGAAGTGGGACTTAGGAACCTTCGTGCAATCAACGATTCTGAAGAGTCTCTTGGTTTCTCCGGGCGGGTGCCGTGACAGATACGCCTTGGCTCCGTTGTCAATGATCTTGTAGTGAGTGGCAAGTCTCCGCTTGCTCGGGTCGTATGTCCTGATCTCCACGCGAGGCGAGCTGCCTTCAAAAGCTTTCCGGAACACGAGATCAGGTTCGTCAAAGTTGAAGAGGCACTGCATGCGGAACACGGGATCGCTGTCCAGCTTTCGCTTCACGGATTTCGTAACTTCCCGATTCATGTAGATGGATCCGTCCACATTGTCCCCATCGTCGTAGATGATCATGGAGACTTGAGCTTCCTCGAGAAGTTCGAGGAACCTGTCCTTGGTGACTTGACCGTCGTTCACCGCCACGGGAGTGGATGTCACGTGACGGAGCTGCATGACTCTGTTCAGAAGCACGCCGACATAGATCAGACCGACGACGAATCCAGCCATTAGAGCCCAACCGACAACCGTTGCCATGGAGCCTATCCTTTCAGAATTCCCCTGTCACGATGCGATCCGCCAGTTCCCCGCACACAGATCCCGCTCCTCTCCAGGAAGGGAGATGAGCGGTGGGCTGCAGACGTTGCGCACTTCCAGTCGAAAGGAAAGTTCGGCGGCCGGATTCGTGAGAACGAGACACCCGTTGGGCCAGCATAGCGCTTGGCCCTAGGGTTCTCAACAGGCGAGCATCGCCCTTCCCCGGGGAACAGCACCGAAATCCCCAGATCACGGCGTTCTGTTCTCATTCGTTCCGGCCCCGCAATCGCCGCTACAAATCTTAGCATAGCCCTTCCTCACTTGCCCAGCCCTGAACCGAGAGAAATTCTCAAGCTGCGGAGTCTTGGCAAGGGCATGGGGCCGTGAGAGGGGTTCGCGCTTGCCTTGGGCTGGCTAGCACGAGCGGTCCAATCGACTCGCGACAGCCAGCGGGCCTGGGCCGGTCGGCATTGACGGGCTGGAATCGGTTGGCCGACCTGGCCAGAGGGAGTCACATGAATGCTGTTTGGGAGCTGAGAGGCGGCGGGTTGGCCGAGAGGCCGCGTTCGACGCTTCCGGCCCCGCTCCGCAGCGTCCCTGCCCCCGCGGCTCAACTTCAGCTCCGCCGCCCGTCCTGGTCGTCTGCGCCAAGAATCATGCACAACCTTCGTGACGAGAACCGCTTCAAGTCCTCCGGTCTCACAGTGAGCATGCTGCCGAACTGCCCGGCCTCACACTGGCCGCGGGATCTGGACACGATGGAGGAGGAGGCCAGTCAGGCGGATGCGGTGGCGCCAGCCGCTGGTGCAGACTGTTCGGGTTTGTCAACCATCTCGGTGTCAAGCCAGACTGATCAGAAGATCAGAACAGGCCGCTTGACGCCTGAAGAACCTGCAATTCAACATCCTGTCCTGCCGAGGATGGCCGTTCATACACCGCTCGGCGTCCGGACCCTCCGACTTCCCCCAGCGCGGTGCCGAGTCCTCCGAGATCTGCAACTCCTCGGCCACACTTCTTCCCGCCCAGCTGTGCCACACCAGCCAACAATGCCCCACCGCCCCGAGAAAAGGCATATGGACCCAATGGCCCCCTCGCTTGACACATGGATGCTTACGGTCAGAGGGGCAGGGGTCGAGTTCGTTGCGCCGCAGAGCGGCGTGATGGTGGCTGACGACGATGCGCCAGCGGAGGGACTCGCTGAGATCACCCATCGCGGAACTGGTCTTCCAGGCACACCGCAGTACAGCGGCGAGGATGTCCAAGAGTGCAACGGCTTGCGCGTCAATGGCCGCTTCATCCTTGCTTTCTGCTCGAACCGTACCGCCCGGCTAACGAATCGCGTGCGAGACGGAGCAGATTCAGCCCCGTCGGAATGGGGCGCAGCAATCGGTGGATTCATCAAGAGGCTATCGCGGACGCGGAGCTACAGCCGCCTCTTCGTTGTGCGCTTTTGGTCATAGGTCCAGAGCGCCCGGTCGAGTTCGCGCATCGTCACACCGAACTTTTGGCTCTGGTCCCGGCTGAAGTTGGTGAACCGGACCCACTCGTCGAGATTGAACCTTCCGGGGCTGCGGCCGCCGATGGTTCGCATCACACGCTTGTCAACTATCGGGTAACGGTCCGGGAAGGCGAAGTGCAGGATAGTGCTCGCCATCGGCCAATCGACACCACGGAGAGTTCGCAGAGCGTCAATCCGCTGCCGCTCGTCAGTGGCGGCAAAGGAAGCTCGGGTGACATCCACCACTTTTTCGTCGGTGTTCTCCTCGACCAAGTTCATCAGCGCCTTCCCGCGATATTTCCAGCTTGCCGTTGCCCGCAGGTCGTCAAGGACCATGTGTCCCCGTTCGCGGGCTGCGCCGAGCTTGAGTCCGAGCCGTCTGTCCGCCTCGCCATTGGGCACCCCGGGCTGGTACGACGGGAGGCTCAAGTATTCCTCTGCAAGGTCCAGAATCTCGTTCCTAGTGAACCAAACGTGCATACCGCCGTAGTCCCTTCCTGTCGCCCTTCCGCAGCGAATCATACCGAATCTTCGGTGAATTCGCCAAGAACTGGGTGAGAGCGACGGGCTCGAGCGTTGCGCGGGTTCGGCGCTCCGGAGGTGGCGAGGACGCCAGAGGCGGAGGTCGGCGAGGGCATTGAGCGGGACAGTCTGGCCGACGGGCTGGCCGCTGGGCACGGCAGCCCCTACGAACTTTCCGCTGATTGCTGCAGCTCCGTCAAGGTCCCCAGCTTCAGCATCGCCGGCCCTGTAGCCGAACCGAACGCTGGGGGGCTGTCGCATCGGCGCAACTGAATTCCGCGGTGCTGCTCCCGTCCATGTCGATCCCGGACAGGAAGATCGTTCCCACGTCCTGACTGTCGTGCCGGAACCAGTCCCTCGTGCTGCCGCACACGCCCTTGAGGTCGATGATCCTTGCGCTGATGTTGCTCGTACCGTCGGTATCGCTCCAGTTGACGGTCAGCTCGAATGTCCCGCTGTAGAGGTTCCCGGTGTTCTCTTCGCCGACAAGCGTCTTTCCCGCGTAGTGCGGGACAAAGCTCAGTGTGGGCGCTTCGGATTCCAGAAAGTCTGCCAAGGTGAATGCCGCGAGGGCAGATAGGAGTCAAGACGGCGACGTCCAACTCAAGTCCGCCGATCAGCTGTCCAAACAACCGGCACCACCTCAGCCGATCAGGCTTCGCAGCCGTCTGATCTCGGTCCGGGCCGTTGCTACCAGAACGTCCCCCAGCATGGTCACGTTCCTGCGAGGGTGCAGATCCTCGAGGTCGTCCGTCCACCCATTGGGATTGTCGTAGCACCAGTCGATGAGCGCCAGCAGGTTCGCTCCGGAATGGGTCATCCCGAGCACGGTGTTTGACAGCGTGATCGTGTTGTCGTCGTCCGCGACGTCGGTCGATATGGCATCGGCTGTGAAGCCGGTACTTCCGAGGACTTCCCGCGTGTCGGCGATCACCTTCCCGCCGTCGTCGGTGAGTCTCGGAAGCTTCGGGGTGGTCACGTCGCCGCTTCTCGTCGCGCCGAACGAGCCCTCGAGATCCAGTTCCAGGGCGGTGCCGGTCGCGGTCCGGATCCCGAGCGCTTCCGAAGCCTTGGCAGCGAGCTGCACCTAGAACAGTTTACATCGCGTCTTCGGAGCGCAGGTGTTAAGCTTCACCCCCCATTCGGCCCGAACCGGCACTTTCCTGTGGATCTCACCAGACGCCACCGTATGCCCGAGATACGGAGATCAAGCCGCAGAGATCTCGTCAGCGTAAGGGAAACTCCCGGGGATTGTAACCAACACTTGACACGAGCACGGGAGCGGCCCGGATCACCTGAGATTTGGTCGATCATCAGGTCCACTTCCCTCATTGCCACGTACGCGCTCGGCAGCCCTGTGAACCCAAGAACGGTTCGTTCCTTGGTCCGAGTCAGCGTGAGACCCTCGCTTGCGTTGGATGCCTTGCGTGCCTGGCCGGACTGGTCCGTCCCGGAGCATGCCCATCCGCCCTTCATGGCAGGCGGTGCGGACGGTTGCCTGACAACAGGGACGCAACTGAGCCGGGCCACCTGCCGAATACAAGAGTCGAGTGAGGGGCGGACTCGCTACCCGCCCTGTCGAATAAGCAGGCCCACCACCCAACCCCTACAGGTATCGCTCTCAAGACCCGGCACCAGCCCTGCATCCAAGGCCGGACGAGATTCCTCGGCATGTTCCCCCCTACTGCCGGCTCCACATGGAGCCGGGCCGTGTGAACATCACGTAGGGGTGTGATTTCCCGCCATTTCGCCGCCGGCGCAGGGAGCTACCCGTTGCCTGAACGCGGCTCTTCTATCCGGCAGGCAACCCGGCATGCGGGTTCCCTACGGATGTCCACGGGTTCTAAGCTGACACATAATATGTAAATGTTGATGTCAATATGCTAGCGCACGTATGGGTGTATGGGTTCATGGGTGTCATGCAGCCCACTACAGTGCGCTAAAATGCGCAACAGTTGCCTTGGGCAACTCGGATGAGACATGGATGGCAGACTGAGACTCCCAGACTGGACAGGACTACTCGCCATTGCCGTGGCACTGGCAGCCATCATGCTAACGGGTCAGCACCAGACAAACCATAGACTGGATCGGCTTGAAGACCGGATGAACACGGGATTCGGTGAAGTGCGGACCGAGCTACGGAAGCTGGGCGAGCGAGTCGCTCGCATCGAAGGCAAGATCGAGGGACCGCTTCCCGCAGGCAGGCACGCCCTCCCGGGGGGCAAGTGACATGAGACCGATGCTGGACCCACGGACGGATCTCAAGGGGGCGACTCCGGAGAAGCTGGCCCGCGCCCTGTTGCGGCCGCTACTGCCGCGCACCGGAGGCAAGGCCGTTGTCGGCAATCAGGTCGCGGTACAGAAGGCTGCGTCCGATCAGTCGGGCGACCGTGTTCCGCATTTGGGCGACGGTTCCTAGGTCGCGGACGTCGTGCTTTCCCGCGAACTCCTGAACGTAGAGGTTCAGGTGCTTCGGGCTGATCTTGTGGAACGCACCTTCGTGGGCGCGTCTCAGCATGGAGCAGAATGACTCCATGCCGTTCGTGTGCGCCTGCCCGCGGACGTACTCCTTGACCGCCTCATGGTCGAAGGGCAGCGTCTTGTACGCGCCTGCTTCGTCCGTGTAGACCTTCGCTTCCTTGGCGGTGTCCTTCTTGACGAATCCCTGCAGTGTCTCCTTGTCAGTGGTCGTGACGACCTTGGCGGCGACCTGACTGGTGTCGCGGTCCTTGAGACCGACCACTGCGGTCTTCCCGACAGGCCCGCGGCCGCTCAGCTTCTTGCGCTTGGCGTTGCTCATGTTCTTCCGCTTCCCGCCCATGTAGGTCTCGTCCACCTCCACCGGGCCCGCAAACGGTTCGCTGTCATCCGCAGCCCAAGCCTCCCTGATGCGGCGCAGCATGAGCCATGCGGTCTTCTGCGAGACTCCGATGTCCCTGTGGAGCTTCATGCTCGACACGCTCTTGAGACTTGTCAGGCACAGACAGATGGCGATTGCCCACTTTTGCATCGGCACCTTGGACCGGGCCAGAGCCGTCCCGGTCCTGACGCTGAAATAGGAACGGCAGTCCGGGCACCAGTCGGGCATCGGCTTGGCGTTCGGAGTCCTGCCTGTGCTCAGGCTTCCGCAGTGTCCGCAGAACCGCTCGTCTCCCCATATGGTGTCCTCGAACCACTCGACGGCGGCCCCCTCGTTCGGGAACATCGCCATAAGTTCAATCAGATCAACACCTTCGCGGTGATGCTTGCCGGGGGACTGATTCGCCTTCGCCATGACCTTAGCATCCCAAATCCCGGCTGGGGCCGAAACTATCGAAAAGCCGAGGCCGGAACAATGTGCGTGTCAACAGCAACGCTGGCGGCCGTAATCGCACCGACGTACCAGCGGGCATGCCTTGCAGACCGGCGAGGGACGGCACCATTGGTGGCCGACCCACCAAAGAGGGGCATCGAGCCCCCCGGGGTACGGCGGATTCAGTCGTCGCGCCGCCTCCAATGCCGCGTTGTCGGAGTCCTCCGCAGCAATGCCCAGCCTATACAGGACTCTGCGGGTGTGTGTGTCCGGCTTGATGTCGACGGCGTGCAGGCCCTCCAGGGCGAACACGTCGCTGTGGAGTCGGATCAGCAGGTTGGTTGTCATGCTGGCGATCCCCGGACCGACACCGCAAGTCGTGCGTAGATCTCTCTCGAATCGTTTCGACGAGCGGCCCTCCCACATCTTCTCGGCGCGACCGCCGAATCTGTCTCGGATCATTCGGCTGAGATCGAGGATCGTCCTGGGGGCGGCATTGACGAATCTCGGCTTGTGCGGCAAGCCTCTGATGATCTCGTCGAGCCTGCGCTCGGGCATCTCCGCAATGGCATCAACATCCAAGGCTCCGAGCCTCTGCTTCATACCGTACGGGATTGTCCAGGTTCTCTCTGACTTGGATCCGCGCTCCAGGCAACACGCGATCAAGAACGCATACGGATCTCCGAGCGCGAGAGTTGCTGCCTCGGGTGTCTTCGCCGAGAAGAACTCTCTGTTCCTGATCATTGGCTTGACGTCATTGAAGAGCATGTCTCGTATTTCGTCTCGCCGCCGATCTTCATTCGACTTCGTCATCCTGCGCTCCTTTCCGGTCCTATCAGCCTGTGGCGAAAGCCACGAGGCTCAAATCCAACAAGACCCGATCAGGAAGCCCTAGCAGCCTGCGGTTTTCGTAGCTCCTTCGTTGACCGAGCCGGTGGAAGGCCTGAGTCGCAGTCCAACAGCCTACAGAGGTTCCGGAACGAGTTCCCGGCAACTCCTCCGTTTGAGCCCCTGCAGACAGCCAATTGGAAACAGAAGGCCGCTACAGGGGGCCTCAACGGCAGATGGAAGACGAAAACAAGGTCGGCAGCCCTCTGTCGGCATTGTCCCTGCAACGTGCTGAGCGCACCGATTCCCGTGGCCGACCTCATCGGCACCTGGTTCCGGGGACGGCACGCTGACGCGGATCCACATCGCCACCGGCGTGCCGGTCACTGGCCCAGCGTCTCAGTCGCCAGCGCTCACACTCCCCCTCGTCTGCGTTCCCAGCCGGCCACTGCCTCCCGCCTTCCTGCCCAACCCCATCGGCCGCCAGACCTGCCTCCGGCCGCGACACTCCCTCTTGCGACGGGATCTTCAGCAAGTCCTGCGGGCGCCATTCCGAGTTCGGAACAACGGGGGAGACAGTGCTGCGGCAAACCCGCGAGCGCATGACGGACCAAACCGCTTCGCGGCACCGGCGGCCTGACGGGAAGGCAGCCGCCCCGGCTGGCCAAGTCCCGCCACATCCCCCGGGGCCGGGTTGCGGGCTCGCCGCGAAGCTTCCGCCGCGGAAGGACGGACGCGCTGCAAGGAGCAGCGCATCCCACTCGAGTCCGGCCAGCAGGCTTCCCATGACCCACCTTCCCCGCCACACGGCGGAAGACATGCAGGATCGCAATCCGTCCCCCCTGCACGCGGGCCAGCGACATCCCTCAGGTCTCGCCGGCCGCGCACCGTTTCGGCAGGTCCCCGCACCTCGCTGGACCCGTGAAGGTCCGCGAACACCGGGACCAACTCAAGCTGCGGCGATCGCGTGCGGGGAACGGCAAGCGCATTGGGCCATGGGGGGCACCTGTCAAGACCACCGGGCGTGGATTTCCTCCCGGCGCGGGGTGTCGCCCCCTTCCTGGTCCCGGGCAATGGCGGGAGCCACCGCCACAGTGCTTCCGCGGAACGCGGCTCGTCCCGGTCGGAGAAATTGCCGGCAGAGGGAGCGTCAATCGGCGCGTACGCGGACACGCCTCGCGCCCCTCCTCCCGCGGTGTCGGACGCTGCGCCGGAGGCATCCTCCCGCGTGACGACATGCGCGCCGGCACGCGTCCCCGTCATCGATCCGAAGGGACTCCGTGACATCAGGCCGTTGCACGAATCCCCTCGCGTCCAGCTCGGGACCAGCGTGGTCGCCGGCGTCATTCGGGGTCCCTGGGCTGTTGATCGCGACAATCCGGCCTCAAATTCGTGCCCGAGCTTCCCGAGGCCGGACGGCGCGGCGACGGTGTTCTGCAAGGATTCCACGGCATCGTCCACTTCGTGCGGATCGAGCGTCTGCCCACTCCCTGGGGCGCTGCCGAGGATGCCGTCGTTCTCGGTGTCCGCGGTGGGTCCGAGAATCGTTCACACGGCGATCCCGGCCTGCTTCCGGAGACCCGTGCCGCTGCCGGACCCGTGGCCGGCGATGTGATCGTCCGGGTGCGTCCGGGCGGGCCGCGCGATCCCGCCGGAGGCAGCAGGCGCCCGGATCACTCCGAACCCAGTAGGACGGCTCTCCGCATCAAAGTCGGCAGGAACGTCCGGAAGGCAGAGGGGTGCGCTGCCTTGAAGGCGGGCGGGCCCGTTGCCAAGGCCCGCCCGCGAGTGGCGGCGGCCGTTGCAGCTGCAACGCCGGCTACGGCTTCAGGTCTGCTCCGAATGATCCCGTGAAGTCCAGGCCGTTGGTGGCCGTTTCCGTGATGGACCATGTTCCCAGCACACCGAGAGGGCCTTCCGAGTGCCCGTCGCCTACGAAGTCGCCGGTGATGGTTGCCGTTCCGGTGAGGGATCCCTCTTGAGCGCCGCTGGCCCTGTAGCCGAATCGAGCCGTAGC
>DAOUKW010000180.1:0-3827 GCA_034420915.1 Dehalococcoidia bacterium | reverse complement strand
GTTTCCGCCGCCGCCACAAGCGAGCCGCCCGTATTGACCTCGTCATCAACGATGATCGCCTTGCGGCCTTTCACGTCGCCAATCACGGTGACGCTCTCCGAGCGATCACTGTTGCCAAGTCGGCGCTTTTCAATGATCGCGAGAGGCTCTCCCCACCGCTCCGCCACGTCACGCGCGCGTTTCGTGCTGCCCACGTCCGGGGCGACAACAACACCTGCGGAATCGGTGTCAAGGAAATAGTCGGCAATCAGCGGCAGGGCGGTCAGTTCATCGACAGGGATGCTGAAGAATCCCTGGATCTGCCCGGCGTGCAGGTCAATGGTGAGAACGCGCTCCGCACCCGCCACCTGGATGAGGTCTGCGATGAGCCGCCCTGTAATGGGAACGCGCGGCTGGTCTTTCTTGTCCGTGCGGCCATAAGCGTAATACGGCACGACAGCCGTGACACGGCCTGCCGAGGCGCGCTTGGCCGCATCAATCATGATCAGGAGCTCCATGATGTTCTGGTTCACGGGGCTCGAAAACGGCTGGACTAGAAAGACGTCGCGGCCCCGGATGTTCTCCTGGAATCGCACAAAGATGTTCTCGTTGGAGAACTGAAAGACCTCAACCGCTCCGGGCTCAATATCAAGGTATTGGCAAACATCAGTCGCAAGGGCTTGGTGGGCATTACCGGAAAAAATCCGCAAGTCAGAATTCTGGTACACCCCGCCCCCTTGCCTACCCCAATCCGTCTGCGCCGACCCCGCCTCAGTATAGCATCGGAGACGCCGCTGCCTTAAGTGCACCCGTTGCGTGGGCACGCGCTTTCCCGACCAGTTGCGCCTTATGGAAAGACGGCCCTGTGCGATACTTGATGAGTCGCACAGGTTCAAATGTGGAGAGAAAATGGGCGCAACCGCGGTCATCGGCGCGCAGTGGGGAGACGAGGGCAAGGGCAAGGTCATCGACTTGCTCGCGGAGCAGGCCGACTATGTGGTGCGGTTCTCCGGCGG
Organism: Dehalococcoidia bacterium; assembly: GCA_034420915.1. Classification (GTDB taxonomy): domain Bacteria; phylum Chloroflexota; class Dehalococcoidia; order UBA6926; family UBA6926; genus VXMO01. The sequence goes on along the minus strand of DAOUKW010000180.1, from coordinate 2,832 downwards.
CAACAACGCAGGCCACACCGTCATCAATCACCTCGGCGAGTTCCGGCTACATCTCGTCCCCGCAGGCATCTTCAACTCCCAGACCACGTGCATCATTGGCAACGGCGTCGCGATAGACCCTGAAGTCTTGCTTGGGGAAATGGACCAGTTGGAAGCCGCCAACATCGATACCTCGCGACTGCTCATCAGCGACCGTGCCCACATCGTCTTCCCGTATCACAAAATCCTTGATGAACTGGAGGAAGGACGCCTGGACGCAAACGCCATCGGCACGACACGGCGCGGCATCGGACCGGCGTTCACGGACAAGACGGCGCGGCGCGGTCTCCGCATGGGGGACCTGCTCGATCGCGAGGGGCTGCGTTTCAAGCTGGAAAACGCGATGGAGTACGTGAACCTTGTCCTGCAGGGCGTATACGGTCACCCGACGCTCGCGGTTGACGATATCTATGAGCAGTGCCGCCACTGGGCAGAGAGACTGAGCGGCGTTATCCAACAGACCGAGCTGATCATCAACCGCGCCCTGTTGGAACAGCGGGAGGTGCTGCTGGAGGGGGCGCAGGGCACTCTGCTCGACCTCGATTTCGGAACATACCCCTATGTCACGTCCTCCCACCCCGGAGCGAGCAGCGCCTACCAGGGCGCGGGCATCGGGCCGATTCGAATCGACCACATCGTTGGAGTATTCAAGGTGTACTGCACCCGCGTGGGCGGCGGCCCCTTCCCCACTGAACTCAACGATGAGCACGGCGAGCATATCCGGGAGGTGGCACACGAATACGGTGTCACGACCGGACGCCCGCGCCGCATCGGCTGGTTTGACGCGCCCATGGCGCGCCTGTCCAACCTGGTCAACGGGTATTCATCGGTTATCCTGACGCGCCTCGATGTGCTGGATCAGCTGGAGACACTCAGGATCTGCACCGGCTACCGGCTTGGCGGGCAGACGCTCGATTTTCCCCCAAGCTCCGCAGCGGATCTGGCTGAATGTGTCCCAATCTATGAGGAACTGCCCGGCTGGCTTGAGCCAACCAGCGACTTTCGGCACGTGCAGGACTTGCCCAAGAACGCTCGCGCCTACATCGATCGGCTTGAAGAGCATATCCAGGCGCAGGTGAGCATGCTGTCCATCGGCCCCCGCCGCGACGAGAACATCATCGTGAGGCCCGCGCTATAGGTTGAGGGTGGCAGACCCTCTAGATTCCCGCTTTCGCGGGAATGACGGAGGTACGTGACCGGCGCTGTAGGCTGCTACCTACACCGGCAGGTCGACGTCGTACTGCGAAAGAACGTCCTCGATGTGAGCGCGAGTGGCATCGTCCGCCTCTGTGAGCGGCAGCCGCGGCGCGCCAACCTCCATGCCGACAGTGTTGAGCATGTGCTTCACCGGAATGGGATTTGCCACGACGAACAACGCGTCGATGAGCGGCAAAAGGCCGCGGTGGATGGTAGCCGATTCCTCGCGCGCGCCGTCAAGGAACGCGTAAATCTTCCTCGAAATCTGCCTGCCCACCACATGCGCCGCCACGCTGACCACGCCGTATCCGCCAACCGCCAGCACGGGCAGCGTATCCGCATCATTGCCGGACCAAACAGTGAAGCCGTCGTTCGCCGTCTCGATGATCTGCGCGATCTGCCCAAGGTCTGCGCTCGCCTCCTTGACGCCTGCGATGTTGTCGACATGGCTAAGTCGCGCCGTAGTAGCGGCGGTCATGTTGAGGGACGTGCGGGCCGGCACGTTGTACAAAATGCCGGGTATGCCGACGGACTCCGCGATAGCAACGAAATGCCGGTACAGAGAGTCCTGCGGCGGCTTGTTGTAGTACGGCACGGTCATCAGGATGCCGTGCGCGCCGAGTTTCTCGGCCTCTTGTGAAAGCTCGATGCTCTCTGCGGTGTTGTAGGTGGTGGTTCCGGCGATGATATGCGCGCCGTTGCGGTTGGCCACCTCGAGCGTGGTCTCATAAAGGCGCAGCTTCTCTTCGGCTGTCAGCGTCGGCCCCTCGCCCGTCGTGCCCGTGACAACGAGTCCTTCCGTGCCGGAGTCGATGAGAGCCTGCGCCAGCTTTGCCGCCTGTTCATAGTTGACGTTGCCATCGCTATCGAACGGCGTCACCATTGCCGTCAGCACCCGTCCAAAGGGCGCGTCATTGCGGTCTCTCATCGTCCTCTCCCCTCCGCGTCGGGCTGCCGTTTCCCCGAGTCGATGTACGGATTGTAGTACGTTTCGGGCTAGTAGGTGCGGCCGGTCGGACGCGGGCCGAAGATGGCGGTTCCGAGGCGCACGATGGTGGAACCCTCCTGGATGGCCACGTGGAAATCGTTGGTCATGCCCATGGAGAGTTCCGTCAACGACGCGGACGGGACGGAATCATTGAGAGTGTCACGAAGTTCACGCAGGTGGCGGAAACCGGGGCGGGACGCCTCTGCGTCCTCCGCCATCGGCCCCACCGTCATCAGGCCTATCATATTCAGATTCGACAGTTCGATGATGCGCCGCACATCCTTCATAAACGCGCCGAGCCGCCCATCGTCCGCCGCGAGTCCCAACTTAAAACCGCCGCGGTCCGGGTTGTCTGTGAAGTCAACCTCGATAAGCGCATCAATCGGGCCGACGTTCAACTGCTCCGCCCGCTGGCTGATAGTCTCGGCCAGACGTAGTGAGTCAACGGTGTCGATGGCCTGAAAGACTTCCAGCGCCTGCCGCGCTTTGTTGCGTTGGAGATGTCCGATCATGTGCCACGTTGGCGTTGCGATGCCCTGCTCTTCTGCCAACGCATTCACTGCTGTGATCTTGGGAGCGGCCTCCTGCACCCAGTTCTCGCCGAAATG
>DAOUKW010000179.1:0-4033 GCA_034420915.1 Dehalococcoidia bacterium | reverse complement strand
GGTGGGCGATGACGAATGACGTACGGCCCGGCAGGAGCCGCCGCAGCGCGTCCTGGATGCGGGCCTCCGTGCGTGTATCGATGTTGGCCGTCGCCTCATCGAGGATCAGGATGCGGGGGTCGGCGAGGATTGCGCGGGCGAAGCTGACGAGCTGTCGGTGGCCCACGCTGAGGTTCGCGCCGCGCTCCTGCAGCTCCGTGTCGTAGCCGTTGTCCATGTGCATGATGATTTCGTGTAGCCCGGCCCCGCGCGCCGCCGCCTCCACCTCCGCGCGTGTCGCACTAGGCTTTCCGAAGCGTATATTCGCCTCAATGGTGTCGGAGAACAGGAACGGCTCCTGCGGCACGATGCCCATCTGGTGCGCAAGGCTCTCGTGTTGAACGTCGCGCACGTCATGGCCGTCGATAGCGAGACGGCCGCTTGTCACATCGTAGAAACGAGCGATGAGGCTGACGAACGTCGTCTTGCCTGCGCCGGTCTCGCCCACAAGCGCGATGGTCTCGCCGGGCTGGGCGTCAAGCGAGACGTTCCGCAGCACCGGGATGTCGTCTTCATATGAGAATGAAACGTTCTCGAATGTGACGCGTCCGGTGATGCGGGATATCGGCTGCGCGCCGTCTTTGTCCGCAACCTGCGGCTGTGTGTCCAGCAGTTCAAAGATGCGTTGGCCGGATGCCATGGCGCGCTGGAGTTCCGTGTACTGCATGGTGATGTTGCGGATGGGATCGAAGAACCGCTGTACCCACAACGTGAACGCCACGAGGAATCCGACAGTCAACGTCCCCTGCAGAACCTGCCATCCGCCGTAGATGATCACCACCGCCATGGAGATGCCGACCATGATCTCCACCGCCGGGAACATGCCCGCGGTCAGGCGAGAGGCGCGCAGGTTGGCGTCAAGGTGGTCGTAGTTGATCCGGTCAAAGCGGCGCATGTTCTCGTCCTCGCGGTTCATGCTCTGGACGACGCGCACGCCGGAAACATTCTCCTGCAAACTCCCGTTCACAACCGAAATGGCGCGGCGCACGCGCAGGAACGCCACCCGTGCCCGCTTCTGCCAGAAGATTGAGATGATGATCAGGGCAGGGACGACGCTGAGCGTCACTGACGCAAGCGACCAATCCATGACGAACATGATGACGACGATGCCGACCAGGGTCAGAACGTCGCTGAGCGTCCCGATGACGCCGCCCGTCATGACCTGCTGGATCTGCTCAACGTCACTCACGACGCGGGACATGAGCCGTCCCACCTGCTGCTTGTCATAGAAGCCCAGGGATTGCTTCTGAAGGTGTCCGAAAAGTTGTGTGCGGATGTTGACGAGCATCGCGTGCGCCACCTTGGCCATGTAGCGCGACTGAAGCCAGAGGCCGATGGCGTTGATCACAACGAGTCCGAAGAACACCCCTGCCATCCATGCCAGGCGCGCTGTGTTGCCGGTCGCGATGGCAGTATCGACGGTGAGGCCGATAAACAAGGGCATGGCGACACTGCTGAACGTCGCGGCCAACATACCGACGACGGCGATCGCCGCCCACAGCTTGAATTGGGCGATGTACGGAATCAGCCTGACGGCAACGCGCTTGTCGTAAACCGCGCCGAGGGTTTCATCGTCCCAGCCGTCGTAGTTGCCGTATCCACCTCCGCCGCCGCCCATCATGGCCGTGGTCCCCCGACAGGCATCCCATCCGGAGCGGCCTCATAAGCCTCTTCCTGGTGGCGCAGTTGCAGCTCGTAAATCTGGCGGTAGGGACCCGGATATGCGACAAGTTCCGCGTGGGTCCCGCGCTGAACAATGCGGCCCTCATCCAACACGAATATCTGATCGGCACGCAGTACGCTGGCCAACCGTTGGGCAACAACGATTGTCGTGCGCCCTTCCATCACGCGGTCGAGAGCCTGCTGGATTGATCGCTCCGTTTCAGCGTCCACGCTGGAAAGGGAATCATCCAGGATAAGGATGCGCGGGTCGAGCAGCAGGGTGCGGGCGATGGCGAGCCGCTGCCGCTGTCCGCCCGAGAGGTTGATTCCGCGCTCGCCTACCCACGTGTCGTATTGATCGGGCAGGCTGCGGATGAAGCTGTCCAGGCGGGCGGCGCTGGCTGCGGCGATGATCTCCTCCTCTGGCGCCCCGGGCACTCCATAAGCGATGTTGTCGCGGATCGTTGCTGAGAACAGGAACACGTCCTGCTGGACATGGCCGATTGAGCCGCGCAGGTGGTCCAGGGTCATGTTCCGCACGTCTTCGCCATCGATGACGACTGCCCCGCGTGTTGGGTCATAGAACCTCGGAATCAGGCTGACGAGAGTTGTCTTGCCGCTGCCCGTCGCCCCGACAACGGCAATGACCTGCCCTGGCTCAGCCACAAAAGTCACGTCCTTCAGCACGTCATCGCGCCCGCCGTACCCGAACGAGACGGTATTGAACGCGATCCGGCCGGCGACAACGGCGTTGTCCGTGGCATCCGGCTTCTCTCGCACCTCCGGACGGGCGTCCAGGATTTCAAAGATGCGTTCTCCGGACGCGACGGCGCGGGAAAGCTGGTTGCCGAGCCAGCCGATCATACGGACGTAGACCGTGATCGTCAGCAGGTAGAACAGGAAGGCGGTGAGGTCACCGGGCGTGAGAGTGCCCTGCATGACCAGGTACCCGCCGTAGAGCAACTGGATGCCCGCGGCAAAGTAGACGGAGAACGTCATCAGCGATGTGTTGAGGGCCTGCTCATCGTTGGCCGTGATGTTGCGCTCGTAAAGTACGTGCGCCTGCTTGTTGAAGCGCTCCGTCTCCTCTTTTTCTCGTCCGAACGCCTTCACGACGCGCATTCCGGACAGGCTTTCCTGTAGGACGGTGCTTAGCGCCGCCATTTCCTGCTGAACGGAGAGCCAGACGGGGCGCAGGCGGCGGCTTGTTCGCGTCGTGCGGTAGGCGATGAACGGCAGGACGGCCAGCGTTACCAATGCCAACTGCCAATTGGATTGGAGCAGCACCACGGTCACCATCAAGAGCATCACGGCGACCTGAACGATGCGGACCAGCGCGAAGCTGATAAGCATGCGTACGGACTCCACGTCCGCCGTCGCCCGCGACATCAGTTCAGCCGTCCGCGACGTGTCAAAGAATGAAAAACTCTGCCGCTGGAATCGGTCATACATGGCGTTGCGCAGGTCATATGCAACGAGCTGTGAGACGGCCTGGCTGAAGTAGCTTTGACCGTACGACGTGGCTCCTCGGATGATGGCTGCAACGAGGATCCAGCCGGCCACGGTGAGAATCGTGCCGATGGATGCCTGCTCAACAAGCCGATCGACTGCTCGTCCAAAGAGCCACGGAATCACCAGGGCGCTGGCGCTGGAGACGAACAGCAGGACATACGTCAGCGTCGCCCGACGCCAATACGGCAGAAGAAAGGTCTGCAACCGCAGAAAAATCCGAACGTTGTACCAAACGCCCGACTTTTGGGCGGGACGGTTCATAACATCCAAGTATAACGCGAGTTACGTTAGGTTTGCCTGCCTACATACCGGGCGAGCACTCTATGGGCGCGGGAAGAGAATGGGGGCCTTTCCGAGCAGATGAATGTCCTGCCCATCGACCTTACCGTAATCGCTGACTGTTCCCTGTATGTAGACCCAGAGACCTTGGTCAGTCGCCGGGTTCCCCACTTGCGACCAATCGTCCACTGAAACGTTGAACCCGGGGATAAAGAGGAATTCTTCGTTGCGGCCAAGCGCTTCAGACTGCAGCCAGATTTGATCCGCAGCCACACCTTCCGCCTCAAACGCGTACAGGCGCAGCACAAGCAGAACCCCATCGTCTCGCACATAGCCTCCGACCGTAACGACGTCTCCGTCCTGCGGCGGCCGATTCCCAAGAGCGTTGTGAGAGATTTCGAATCGCAGGCCGCCGCCGATCGTCATGTCTCTGCCATTGATGCGCGCAACTCCTTGCGCGAAGAGTGTCCGTGAGAGGGGAGCAGGCTCGGTGGCGTAGCGCGTCTGACGATATCGCTGCTCAGCGAGGGTCAGCGCGTTG
>DAOUKW010000178.1:0-6188 GCA_034420915.1 Dehalococcoidia bacterium | reverse complement strand
TCGTCCCCCTGGCTCATCATCACGCCGGACATGGCGGAGATCACCGCCTCATTCGCCGCGAACGCGCTGTGCGGCCCCGTCTGCCCGAACGGCGTCAGCGAAACCGTCACAAGGCCGGAGTTCAACTCCTCAAGACGCTCATCGTCGATGCCCAGCGAGGCAAGATGCCCGGGGGGTGTGCATTCCACGAAGATATCCGCCCGCTCGATGAGCTTCTCAAGAGTCTCCCGCCCACCGGAGTCTTCAACGTCAAGCATGATGCTGCGACGATTCAGATTGGCATTGAGAAAAGGAATGCTGCGCTCGAGGTCCGCGATGTCGCCCGCAAAGGGCGCGTGCATCCTGTTGGGATCGCCCCCCGGCGGCTCCACCTTGACCACGTCCGCGCCGAGTCCGGCAAGGTATCCCGCGCAATACGCCGCGGGAATCTCCCCAATCTCAACAACCCGCAAATGCCCAAGCGCCGTATCCGCCCCACCATTAGTCATAGCCACACTCCCCACCGACTGGACGCATTCGTCATTCTCGTGCTTGACACGGGAATCCAGAACACCCTCCCCCAATCTGCGAGTACGATAGGCGTCCCCCGCTATCGGGTCAAGGATTGTGCCCCACCCGTCATTCCCGCGAAAGCGGGAATCTGAATCTTGTTGTGTAGCCAAACCCCGTATAGCCGCCCAAATCATTGCGCCCGCACGTCATAATCAGTAGGGTAGACACAAAACGAACCGTCTACCCTGAGGTACGCAATGAGCCTGAACATCAAGAACGAGGAAACCTGCCGCCTCGCCGAAGAACTCGCCACGCTGACCAAGGAGAACAAGACGCAGGCAATCACCATCGCCCTGCGTGAGCGCCTTGACCGGGAACGGGAGCGGCTTACGGAATTCGACCGATCCCTGGAAGGTTGGCTTCGCTGGAAAGAGGAACGGCGCAAGGAAACTGCCGACATGCACCGCCGGCTTGCGCCGCATCTGCCCCCCACCTTCTCCTCACAGGAGCTTCTCGACTCTCTCTATGGCGAGCACGGCGAACCGAAGTGATCGTCGATTCATCTGCGGTCTGCGCCATCCTGCTGAGAGAGACTGATGGCCCCTATTTTGAAGAAGCGCTATTCCGTGTGGACCGCCTCCGTATGTCTGCGTTCAATGTTCTTGAATCCGCCATCGTGTTGGAAAGTCGGCTGGGCCCGGCAGGCGGCGCAGAATTCGATGCATTCCTTCAGCGCGAATCCATCGAAATCGTCCCTGTCACTGCCGAGCATGTCGATGCCGCCCGCCGCGCCTGGCGACGATTCGGCAAAGGTAATCACCCCGCCGCCCTCAACCTCGGCGACTGCCTCGCCTACGCCCTCTCACAAATGACCCGCGAGCCTCTCCTCTACAAAGGTGAAGACTTCGAGCAGACGGACATCAGGCCCGCCTAGGCCAACCGCGCACCCCGCCCGCTCACCCTGAGCGCAGTCGAAGGGATGAGCGCGCTACCCCTGCCAGCCCCCATCATTCCTACATCCCCACCGTCATTCCCGCGCTTGACACGGGAATCCAGCGCGTGGCCCGCAAGGGCCACAGCACCCTCTGTCATTCCGAGCGCAGCCGAAGAATCTAAAGACGCACTAGGCCGCCTCAGTTTCTTCCCGCTCGCTCTCACCAACCTCGTCGTATTCAGGTTCCTCTTCGATGTACATGGAAGTAACACCGGCATCAGTCAGTGCCTGCTGAAATACCTCCTGACCGTCACCCAAATCGCGTCCCATGGCTGTGCCGATCAAGTCGAGCATATGTTGGCCACGGACGACGAAGAATTCGCCAAAGCTATCGCGATCCAAGTGGTCACGCTCTATCCAATGAGAACTGAGCAAGTTATCTAGGCTGCCCTCCGGGACATGCGGTTCCAGCCTCCGCAAGTAACCGGACGGCGCCTGACCTCCCATTACCCTGTTCGTATGCGCGTCAACAGGAGTCTTGTTGATAATCGAGTCATAAAGCAAGTTGGGCACGTCGTTGTTTCTGCACCACGCAACCGGGAAGATGTGGTGTATGTCGATGTGGGCGTTATCGTACGTAGCGAATGCCAATTGGTCACCTGACATCCAATCCCGTGCCCCATGTTTCATCTGTAAAGCGTACAAGCCCTTGTACGCGGCGCTATTCCTGGTTCTGAGGGAAATCAGCCTTTGAGGGATAAAACTGGCTTCGTTGATGGAGTTCGGCACTGTCCCTGTGCGAACGAATACGGCGACCTCCACCAGATCCCGTGCGAACTGGGTTTCAACCGCGCCACCATACAATTCACCAAACACACCCGACCAATACCACTGCTCTAGGCGTTCCTTTGCTAGCGCCGAGTTGGCATCGGTCCCAAGTTCTACGAAGAGCGCAGCCAAAGGAACAAGCTGGGTATTGTAGGGGACGTTGTACTGCCCAAACACAAACTGACTTCGCAGGAATCTGGCTGCCTGAACTAAGGCTTCTTCCACGCTGTCAGCCCACATTCTATAGTCACTCAGATTCAAATCGAGGATCTCCCTCTTTCGGCAAGCTACGGCGGGAAGCTGACGGCCAGTCCTACCTTCTCCCTCAGCACGGCGGCGATCTTCCTGAGTCTTGAGCAACGCGACTACCTGCAGGAACTGATCTCCTGCAAAGCCGCGGAGTACGCTCGACTGGGAATAAAGCCTGTTTCGACGCTCTGCCCAGTCATCTCGTAATGAAAAACTGTCATCCATGGCGAATGATGCCGTGGCCAACTCAAAGACATTCAGAGGTTCACCACCCGTGTTAACCTTCTCAAAGACGGTGCAGACGGCTTCTTTTAGCGTCCCCTTGCCTAACCGAATCTCTGGCAACTTATATTCAGTGAAGGAGTTGAGTACAGCGCTCTTGAAATCCTGAATAAACTTGGATGCATCACCTTCCGGGTGTGTGAGTTCACTGTTAGACCAATAGTTGCTGTAGGAAAATGCCCAATCCATGGCGTTCATCAGTTGCTCAGTTGGGAACATGTGCTGCGCGTATTCGAGTTCGGGACTGGACAAATCCAGCACTGTTTCGCGCCCAAAGTCGCCTGTAACCCTTTTGTCCTCTGGGACACTACGGATCGCGTCCTCCCGGTCGATTGACTTATCGAGCGCGGCCTGCATGTCAATGTAGTACCAGCGCTTCACTTTTTGCCCTCGACTACGTTCACTGGTTTCCACTGCATCGGGATGCAGTAGAGCTTGATAAAGAGAGGTCAGGCGCTGTTGGCCATCCAACAGGTATGATTCAGGAACTGAGGTTCCGTTTACATGAACCCCTTCAACCGGTCGGGACTTAAGCTTAATTTCGCCACCAGCCTCCAGGGTCATGATCGCCCCGATGGGAAATCCGCGAGAAATGCTGGCCAACAAACCCCGTATTCGGTCGTCATCCCATACCCAGCCTCGCTGAAAATCGGGTAGTTGCATATTGCTCGAATCCACTTTGTCAAGCGATTGTTTCAAAAGTGGTTCATTAGTCTCAAACATGGGTCCTCCTGATACGTCTGGTAAGACGACGACTTAACGTGATCCTAAGGTCTGACCGAGAAATCTACAAACGCCCCCTCACCCCCTACTTCCCACCTCCCCCAACACCCGCTCTACGAACTCTGAGACCGGCATCGCGCCCAGATTCTCGCTGTTCTCACGCCGACGCACCGCCACCGCCCCCGACTCCGCCTCGCGGTCGCCGACCACCAGCATGTAGGGAACGTGCCGCGTCTGTGCCTCGCGGATCTTCGCGTTCATCCGCTCGTTCCGGTCATCGATTTCAACGCGCAGCCCGGCCGCGTGCAGCTGCTCCTGCATCTGCTCCGCGTACGAGATGTGGCGGTCTGCTATGGGGATAAGCGTCGCTTGCACCGGCGCGAGCCATACCGGGAACGCCCCGGCGTTGTGCTCCAGCAGCACGCCGAAGAATCGCTCCAGCGAGCCGAGGATCGCGCGATGGATCATCACCGGCCGCTCGCGCGTGTTGTCCTCCGTCACGTATTCGAGGTCGAACCGCTCCGGCAGGTTGAAGTCCAGCTGGAACGTGCTCAGCTGCCACTCGCGACGCAGCGCATCTTGCGAGAACAGGTCGATCTTCGGCCCATAGAACGCGCCCTCGTTGGGTATCTCCTCGAAGGCCACGTCGGCGAGCGTCAGCGCCTCCCGCAGCGCCTGCTCAGCCCGATCCCAAATCTCATCGCTCCCGACCCGCTTTTCAGGCCGCAGCGACAGCGTATAGCGTGGCTCATTCAGCCCGAACGCCGAGTACACGTCGCGCATCATCCGTATCAGCGACGAAAACTCATCTTGAATCTGGTCGAGCCGACAAAAAATATGCGCGTCGTCCTGCGAGAAACTCCGAACGCGCGTCAGCCCATGGGTGGCGCCGGAGCGCTCATTGCGATGCAGCCGCCCAAAGTCCGCCATACGCAACGGGAGCGCGCGGTATGAGTGCAACTGGGATTGATACACGACGCAGTGGCCGGGGCAGTTCATCGGCTTGACCCCGTACTCGATCTCGTCTGACTGCGTCAGGTACATGTTCTCCAGGTAGTTGTCGTAGTGCCCCGACTGTTTCCAGAGGTCGGTCAAGAATATCTGCGGCGTGATGACCTCCTGGTAGCCGTACTTGTCGTACAACTCCCGGATGAAATCGACCATCAGGTTATAGACCGTCGCGCCCTTGGGCAGGAAGAACGGGCTGGCTGGCGCGATCGGGTCGAAGAAGAACAGGTCAAGCTCACGCCCCAGCCGGCGGTGGTCCCGCCGCTCCGCCTCCGCTAGCCGCTCCAGGTGCGCGTCAAGCTCCTCCTGCGTCTCGAACAGCGCCCCATAGATGCGCTGTAGCTGCGGATTGCTCTCATCGCCGCGCCAATACGCACCCGCCACGCGCGTCAGGGTGAACGCGCCGGTCTTGTCCGTCGACTCCGCATGCGGCCCCTGGCACAGGTCCGTGAACTCGCGATGGCTATAGATGGAGACCGTCTCATCCGTCAGGCTCTCGATGATTTCGACCTTGAATGGTTGATCCGCGAACCGCGCCAGCCCTTCCTCGCGAGACATCTCACCCGCAACGAATGGCGCGGCCGATGCCGCGCTCTCCCGCATCCGCTTCTCGATCTCCGGCAGATCGTCCGTGGACAGCGTGCGCGGCAGCAGGAAATCATAGTAGAAGCCGTCCTCGATGGGCGGCCCGATGCCCAGCTTCGCCTCGGGGAACATGGACAGCACGGCCTCCGCCATCATGTGCGCCGCGGAATGCCGCATGCGGATGAGCGTGTCGTCCTCGCCCGCGTATCGCCCCTCAAGCGCGCTCCCGTCCGCGACTGATTCTGCTTCGTGTTCCTGGTGTGACATGCGACCTAATATCTCCTTGAGCTAGTCCTATCTATAATGACGGTTGACGCGCAAAGCGTGAAAGAGGCGATTCGAGAAAGGCAGGGCCGAGATGGACAAGTCAGGCTCTATGACAACGGACTGGGCACAATGCCCGCAGGTGGAACGAGTTCAAGGCCGGTACAGTGGTGCGTTGACGTTCCGCAACTCGCGAATGCCTGTGGAAAGTCTTATTTCAAACCTCGCTAGCGGGGCCACCGTGGAGCAATGGGCAGAGTGGTACGGGGGTGATCTTGACATGGCCCGCGCCATTCTGGAGTTCCTTGCGGAAGATATGAGCCAGCCGTGGGTGGAAGGGGAGATGCCGGCGGCGACTCCTCGCGTTGCTAAGGCTTAGCGGATCCCCAGTCGAGGCTCTCTTTAAGACGTGAGAATTCTCTTCGACAATGGCATGCCCAACGGGCTCCGCGACTATCTAGCGCATCACGAAGTAGAATTCTCGAGAGATTTGGGCTGGGCGATGTTGTCCAACGGAATGTTGCTTCAACAGGGAGCCGAATCCGACTATGAGTTGCTGATTACAAATGACACACGGATGGCCCGAGAACAGGGCCTGCCCCGTCCTGACATCGGTGTCCTACTCATATGGCCCAACCGGTGGCGGACAATCGAGGAGAATGTCAACCGAATAATTGCCACCATCGATACAATGCAGCCCGGCCAATATCGAGAATTGAGATTTTGAAGCCATGACAACTGATCAGACAACCTACTCCCGCCAGCGCCAACTCCTCGAAGAGTTGTCGAACGCCTTCGGCCCCACTGGGCATGAGGGCCGCGT
>DAOUKW010000177.1:0-19946 GCA_034420915.1 Dehalococcoidia bacterium | reverse complement strand
AACCTCGGCAACGTCGACAACCTGGATGAGATCCGACAGCGGGCGCTTGAGTCCGGCGCAGTCGGCGCGCACGTCGCCGATGTCCGCGACGAGTTCATCCGCGAGTTCGTTTTCCCCGCCCTCAAGGCCAACGCTCTCTACCAGGGGGTCTATCCCGTCGCTACCGCGCTTGGCAGGCCGCTGATCGCCCGCCTGATGGTGGAGGCGGCGCGGCAGGAGGGCGCGACGGCAGTCGCGCATGGCTGCACTGGCAAGGGCAACGACCAGGTTCGTCTCGATGTATCTGTGGGCGCGCTCGCGCCGGACCTCAAGGTAGTTGCGCCCGCCCGCGAGTGGGGGATGACGCGTGTTGAAGAGATTGCCTACGCCCGTGAGCATGAGATTCCCGTCCCGTCCACGCTCGAAAAGCCGTATTCCACCGATGACAACCTGTGGGGGCGGAGCATCGAGGCGGGTGTGCTTGAGGACGCGTGGCGGGAACCGCCAGAGAACGCCTATGAATGGACGGTCGCGCCGCACGAGGCGCCGGACGAGCCGCGCTATGTCGAATTGCAGTTCGAAGAGGGTCTGCCCATCGCGCTGGACGGCGTGGAGATGCCGCCTGTTGACCTCGTCGAGACGCTCTCAAAGATTGGCGGCGAGCACGGCGTTGGGCGCATCGACCACATCGAGGACCGGCTTGTCGGTATCAAGTCGCGTGAGATCTATGAGGCCCCCGCGGCGACGATTCTCATCAACGCGCATAGGTCACTGGAGGGCATGGTTCTCACGAAAGACCAGGTGCGGTTCGGCGAGACCGTTTCCCGTGAGTACGCCCAGCTAGTCTATGACGGTCTTTGGTTCAGCCAGTTGCGGGAAGACCTGCAGGCGTACGTCGACAGCAGCCAGCGGGCGGTGACGGGCGCGGTGCGGGTCAAGCTGCACAAGGGCCATGCGACGGTAGTGGGGCGCAAGAGCGAGTACGCCCTCTACCAACACGCGCTCGCCACGTACGACGAGGGCGACGTATTTGACCAATCAGCCTCGCCGGGCTTCATCCATCTGTGGGGCCTGCCTATCCGGACGCAGGCGCGCGTGAGGCCGGAGGAGTAGGGGTATTGGGGCACCGTGCCCCTAATACATAATCAACTGTCTGGGGACGAGGCGGCCCGCGAGAGGGTCCACCGCTAGTGCTAACCCTTCCAGCGTGTAGGCTCCTATAAGGGCAGGGGAATCATCGTCCCCGAAAACGACCAGTGTGATTACGCTCTCGCCATCAATAGCGGCCCAGGCGTGTCCCCAGTCCCGTTCAATCTGGCGATTGTCGGCCAATCGAAAGCTCCGTCTGCCTGCCGGTTCGATGCCAAGTTCACGCAACGATGAACGAGCCATCGTCGTGAAATCCGAACCGGTATCAACGGTTGCATCGAAGTCTAGCGACCGTTGCCCATCCAGGCTGGCTATGCGGATTGGCCAAGTGAACGTGCTCATGAGGCTAGTCTAGCCCAAATTGGCCTGCCTGATTGATGGCCGGAGTTACCGGGTTAGGCGGCGCAGTGAGATTCAGATTCCCGCCTGCGCGGGGATGACGGAGAAGCGCCGGGATTCTACTGTTCAACAACTGCAGGCAAGGTCAACACCTGGATAACCTCTTCAGAGTTGAGACAGTCGAAGAGCCTGGCGGCTTCGTCGCCGAGGCGGGCGAGCTCACTCTCGTCCATCTGGTCCACTTGAAGGGCTCCGAACCCGAGGGCAAGGATGTTCGGGGTGTCCGCGACGATGTTGGCCATGCAAAGCACAGCCTCTTCACGCAGCCCCTCGACCCTGGATGCGGTAAAGACGGCAAATAGCGCCGTCCTGCTCTCCAGTGTCAGGCAGTCGAGCAGGGAAGGCGCAGGTTGAAACACGTCCGTGACCGTGGCGTTGAGAAATAGGTCGAACTGCGCTTCGCCGACTCTTTCCCGTAGGCAAGACACCTCCCCTTCGGGGAGCATATCGACGATATCCTGTCCGGTGAACGTATCCTCCTCGTCCAACGTCGTCGTAAGGCGGACGAGGAGGTTCGCTTGATCCTGCGTGTTGAGGCAGTCGAATTGCTCCCTGGCAGAGGACAACAGCGACTCAGCGTCAAGCGTCCCCATCTCGGAGCGCAGCAACTCGAACCTGATGCGGGTTACGTCCGGGTTCGCGCGTCCCACGGCGACCCTGCATTCACGCGCCTCAATGTCGGTTCTCCCGTGATGGGAGTCTATAAGCACCTCACCCATGAGCACCAGGTTGTCTTCGGTTAGACAGCGGAGGAACGAACCGGCGCCGCCGCCCCCACTTTCCCTGACCAATCTTGTCATCGGGAGGCCGAGTACGGCTGTGTACACGTCTTCTCCGAGCGCTGCGCGGACGCAGTCCGTCTCAGCATTCGAGAGGCGGGACATAACCTCGCCGCCCAGTGTGGTATCGGTGAGGAACAGGTCTGCTAGGGAGGCTGTCGGCCCGATCGGCGGTGTTGGAGTCGGCTCAGGCGTTGACGTGGGAGGCGGGGTGGGAGTTGGCGTGGGATCATCCTGGCCAGCGCAGGCGGCGATGGCCAGTAACAACCCGAGCGCGAATACCAGAAGCATGGCACTCAGCACCCTGCTTCGGTCTGCCGGGAATCGTCCGTATGGGATCATTGGTGTCCGCCTTTACCTGATATTGAGTCTCACATTAAGGTAGAGTCATATAAACTTGATTACCCAAGTTTAGCGATATTGAGTCTCAGTGTCTAACGCTTGTTTGTACATCTGATGCCACGGGAATGCCACAGACTTACCAAAGGATTCCAGGGGGTGTCAACTTTGTTGAGACGGCAAGATTCAGCGGAGTCTCAATCAGCCAACACTCCTTACCCCCGCCTCGTGCCGCTATCCTGTATGTATGGCGGAGCAATCAAGTACGAACCCTGCGGATTTTCTTGCCTCGTTGTCGTTTGATCGGCGGTTGGCGTCGTATGACGTGCGCGGATCAGAGGCGTGGGCGCGCGCGCTTGGGCGGGCGGGGGTGCTAGACGAGGACGAAGTAAGCGCCATTCTTGGGGGGCTGGAGTCTGTCCGCGCTGAGCTTGAGTCGGGCGAGTTCCCGTTCAGGCCGGAGCTTGAGGACATTCACTTCAACATCGAGCGGCGGCTGATCGAGCTAATCGGCCCTGTCGGTGGCAAGCTGCACACAGGTCGTTCTCGCAACGACCAGATTGCGACGGATACGCGCCTCTATGTGAAGGACGTTATCCAGGCTGCGCTGGAGCGCCTGAGCGCCTATTGTCGCGCCCTGCTGGATCAGGCGGAACAGGGCATAGACGTCGTCCTGCCCGGCTACACGCATCTCCAACGCGCTCAGCCCGTATCGCTCGCCCATCATCTGCTTGCCTATGTGGAGATGGCGGAACGCGATGCGGGCCGGTTGGGCGATGCTCTGGCGCGCGCGGACGTGATGCCGCTCGGCAGCGCCGCCCTGACCGGCACGGCCTATCCAATCGACCGCGAGGCGCTGGCGGCCGACCTTGGTTTCGCCGCCGTCAGCCGCAACAGCATGGATGCCGTAGCGGACCGCGATTTCGTCATCGAGTTCGTGTCCGCCGCCGCGCTGACGATGACGCATCTTTCCCGCCTTGCAGAGGAGATCATCCTGTGGTCGTCTGATGAGTTCGGCTTTGTGCGAGTTGGCGGCGATTATGCCTCCGGTTCCAGCATCATGCCGCAGAAGCGCAATCCGGACATCGCGGAGCTGGTACGCGGAAAGACGGGGCGTGTAGTCGGCAGCCTTGTTTCACTCCTCACAGCGGTGAAGGCTCTGCCGCTTGCGTATAACCGTGATTTGCAGGAGGACAAGGAGCCCCTGTTTGATGCTGCGGATACCTTGCTCGGCAGCCTGGAGATGATGGCGGGAATGGTTCCGACGCTGGAGTTCAATGGGGAGAGGATGCGCGCAGCCGCGGAGAGTGGTTTCCTGTTGGCAACAGAGCTGGCCGATTATCTGGCTGCAAGGGGAGTCCCGTTCCGTGAGGCGCACGGCATCGTCAATGACCTGGTTCAGACTGCGATGGATTCCGGCAAGCAGCTAAGCGATCTCACGCCGGATGATTATCGCCGCGCCTCCGAGCACTTTGAGCAGGATGTGCTGGACATTACGGTAGACAGCGCGGTCGCAAAGCGGGATGTCATTGGCGGAACAGCGCCCAACCGCGTGCGTGAGGCCATTGAAGCCGCCCGCGCTCGTCTCGAATCGGACGGCAGTTGAGTTTTCAGGATGCCGGATAAAAGCCCCATCAAGATTGCGCCGTCCATCCTGGCGGCTGATTTTGCCCGGCTTGGTGAAGAGACGGCGGCGGCGGTGCAGGGCGGGGCGGATTTTATCCATGTCGATGTCATGGACGGCCAATTCGTGCCGCCAATCACGTTTGGCGCGCAGATGATCGCCGCAATCAAGCCGTACGCAGGCGGCGTCCCGCTGGACGTTCACATGATGGTGCAGGAGCCGGCGCGCCACGTTGCAGACATCGCGGCGGCCGGCGCGGACATCATCGTCGTCCATGCGGAGGCGTGCGCGGATCTGGCCGGAACGCTTGCCGCCGTTTGTGAGACGGGCGCACGGGCGGGAGTTGGGATAAAGCCGGAGACGCCCATCGACTCCATCCTTCCCTTCCTGGATGACATCGCAATCGTGCTGCTGATGACTGTCAACCCGGGTTATGGAGGGCAGCCCTACATCCCGGAGGTCGAGGCCAAGATCGCGCAGATGCGCAGGATTATCGACGAGCGCGGCGTGGACGTAGATTTGGAAGTCGATGGCGGCATCAACGACCGCACTGCGGAACAGGTCGTCAGGGCCGGTGCGAGGCTGCTTGTCGCGGGGACGGCTGTTTATGGGCGCCCTGAACCTGTCTCAGAACGCATAAGAATCTTGCGGCAACTTGCGGAAGACGCCGTGGGAAAGTGAGAGAAATCTAACCGGGCGGATTCTCTCCCGGGGGCCAGGAGCCGAGGCCGTCTGCCTGGTAGGCTTCGGCGAGGCGGGCGTAGTACGCCCCGCCGCTCTCCTCCATCTGCGCGCGGCGCGCCGGCTCGGTTTGCCATAGAACCTCGGTTGGCACGCCCGCCGCGAATGAGTCATCGGGGATGATTGCATACGGCGCGACTGCCCCACCTGCTGCCACGACGCAAAAATCACCGACCTCCGCGCCCTCTGAGACGGTCGAATTGTTGCCAATCAGGCTGTGGTCGCCAAGCCGCCGCCCGTGGAACGTCACGGCATGGCCAAGCGTATTGTCCGTTCCTATCGTGATATCGCCGTTTGCGTGTACGACGGCGTTGTCCTGCACGTTCGTGCGGTCGCCGATGATGATTTTGCCTCTATCGCCGCGCAGAACCGCGCCGGGAAAGACGGTGCACTGCGCTCCAATCTCAACGTCGCCGACAACATATGCCGCTTCACTCACCCACGCCGTCGGGTGGATCTTTGGCGACTTGCCATTGAAAGGTCGGATCATCGATGAGCCTCCATCAATCTCGGCAGCGCGATGTTCCGCTGCCCGAGCGTTTGTGTTGTGACCCTGTACAGAGAGAATCCGCTGTTCAAAGTCGTTGACTGTGCGAATAGGAGTGCCGGGGATGCCTGATACGCGTGAGTAGTGTGGGATTACGGCACGCGGCAGGACGACGGCACGGGGCTCAATCCAGCACCATTCACCGACCGTGGCCGCTTCAAGCACCGTTGCGTTGTCGCCGACGCGGGTGAAACGCCCAACGCCCATGGAATGCACCATCGCGCCGACGCCAACATGCGCGCCATCACCGATCTCCGTCGTACTGGAGATTGCGCCGACTCCACCGCCGTGAATCACTGCGCGTTCCAGCACAGCGGCGTTCCGGCGGACGATAATGCGTCCACCTTCAGCGCGGAGAACTGCGCCCGGCCAGATGCTCGCGCCCTCGTGGACCTCAACATCGCCCATCAGATAGGCGTTCTCGGCAATCCACGCGGACGGATGAATTTTGGGCGTGCGGCCCTGAACAGTGCGAACAGCCATGAGATATTGCCGCATTATCAATGGCACGGCGATTGAGGGTCAATTCGATAGACACCTTTTCAAAAAAAGTCGATGATGAATGTAGGGGTAACGAATGCTAACAGGAGGGCATTCCGATGGGTGATGTCGCAACGTGGGAGAGTCTCGCTCAGCAACTCAGGGTGGATTCCGTGCGCGTGGCCGCGCAGGCGAAATCCGGCCATCCGACATCCAGCATGTCGGCGGCTGATCTGGCTTCAGTCTTGCTAAGCGACTTTCTCCACTATGACCTGGAGCGCCGGGACGCCCCCAACAATGATCATCTCGTCTTCTCCAAGGGCCACGCCTCCCCGCTGATCTACAGCATGTTGAAGGCCGCAGGCGCTATCGACGAAGAGGAGTTCCTGACCTATCGATCCATCGGCAGCCGACTTGAGGGCCATCCTGTTCCCAACCTGCCCACGGTTGATGTTGCGACAGGCTCGCTGGGGCAGGGTCTCCCCATAGCCGTCGGCATCGCATTGGCGGGAAAGCGGCTGGACCGGCTGCCGTACCGCGTGTGGGTCTTCTGCGGCGACAGCGAGATGGCAGAGGGTTCCATGTGGGAAGCGGCAGAGCACGCCGCCTACTGGGAGTTGGACAACCTGACGGCCATCATCGACGTCAACCGCCTTGGCCAGCGTGGGGAGACGATGTACGGCTGGGACACGGGCGCATACGCAACGCGGCTACAGGCATTCGGCTGGCACACCATCGAGATCGACGGCCACGATGTTGACGCAATCAACGCTGCCTACCGGGAGGCCGTAAGCATTGAAGGCCGTCCTACGGCCATCATCGCCCGCACGATGAAGGGGCGCGGCGCATCCGCGGTTGAGAACAAGGAGGGCTTCCACGGACGTCCCCTGGAAGATGCCGAGACGGCTATCACGGAGCTTGGCGGCAGTACGGGCGCGACGGTGACCGTTCAGACACCCGCAAACTCCGTCCAGGCGAACGTGTTCAAAGTGACGCCCAGCGGTGGACTGCCGAAGTATGAACTCGGTTCTCGCATGGCGACCCGCCGTGCATATGGTGATGCGTTGGCTGCTGTCGGCTCTCGTCGAGGCGATATCGTTGCCCTTGATGGCGAAGTCAGCAACTCCACGCATGCGGAGATCTTTGCAAAGGCGCACCCGGATCGATTCTTCGAGTGCTACATCGCTGAGCAGCAGGCAGTTGCAGCGGCTGTCGGGATGCAGGTGCGCGGATGGACGCCGTACGTCTCCACGTTCGCAGCGTTCCTGACACGCGCCTACGACTTCATCCGGATGGCTGCCGTCAGCCGCGCCAACATCCGGCTTTCAGGCTCACATGCCGGCGTCTCCATCGGAGAGGACGGGCCGTCACAGATGGCGCTCGAGGATATCGCGATGATGCGCGCCATCAACGGCAGCACCGTGCTTTATCCGTCCGATGGCAACCAGACCGCGCAGCTTGTCGCCGCAATGGCCGATATTGACGGCATCTCCTACATCCGCACTACGCGAGAGGCGACACCGGTGCTCTATGAACCTGATGAGATTTTCCGGGTTGGCGGCTCCCGAGTGCTTCGATCCTCAGATGATGACAAGCTCACCATCGTTGCCGCCGGCATCACGGTGCATGAGTCTCTCAAGGCCGTTGATGCGATGGCCGCTGACGGGATCAACGTTCGTCTGATTGATCTGTATTCCGTGAAGCCCATAGATGCAGCAACGCTTGAGGCGGCCGCGAGTGATACGGGCACGATTATGACGGTCGAGGACCATTGGGCCGAGGGCGGCATCGGCGACGCCGTTCTCGGCGCGCTCGGCGGACTGCGAAACCCGCCGCGCGTCATCAAGATTGCCGTGCAGGGTATGCCGGGTTCGGGCAAGCCGGCGGATCTGCTGTCCCAGGCAGGCATCGACGCCGCCCACATTGAGGCCGCCGCTCGCCTGCTCGCGCAGAGCTAGGGGGAACAAGAATGACCACTGTAATCCGTGACGCGATCATCGTTACGTCTGATCCTGATGGGCGCATCATCTACGACGGCGCAATCGCCATCGGTGACGATGGCAACATTGTTTCCGTCGGTTCTACGGATGAGGTCGTAAGAGACTATCCGAACGCAGAAACAATCTCCGCGCGCGGCAAGGCGGTCTTTCCCGGTTTCTTCAACTGCCACACACACCTGACCGCTACGCTGAGCAGAGGGATTCTTGAGGACCTCGGATTTCCGTCCCCCTTGCGCTTTCCGGAGCAGGTCGCGGCCATGCTCTCCGCCGAAGAGATGCAGGTGTTTGCCCTGCTCGGCACAATCGAAGGCATTCGCAGCGGCACAACGACGTTCTTCGAACAGGGGCGTGGCATATCCAATTACGCGCAGCAGTTGGCGGACACCGGCGCGCGTTTCGTCCTTACGGAATCCATGACCGACGTGAACTACAACGTCATAAGTGCCGGAACGCTCCTGAAGTCGTCATCGGACTTCTCGGAAGAACTTGCGGAGGCCGCCTACCAACGCGCCGTTGATGTGTATGACTCATGGCATGGCAAGGCGGACGGTCGCTTGACGGTCTATTTCTCGCCGTCCACGACCGATTCCGTCTCTCCGGCCATGCTGCGCCGTTCACGTGAACTGGCGGAGGAGCGGGGCGTCGGCTATACCATCCATCTGTCACAGAGCAAGCAGGAAGTGGCGGGAGTGATGGCCGCGTGGGGCGTGCTGCCCGCCCATTACCTGGAGCAGAACGAGTTCCTCGGCCCGCGCCTTGTCGTTGCACACTGTCGCGAGATTATCGAATCCGAGATTCAGGCACTCGGCCGTCACGGCACCGGCGTTTCCAATAACCCCGCGATTGCAGCGCGCCGTGGCGCTGCGGCTCCCGCCCTCGACCTTGAAGAGGCAGGCTGCGTGATAGGCATCGGCACGGACAACATGGCCGAGGACATGGTTGAGGCCGTCCGCACGGGCTACTTTGTCGAGCGTGTGCGGCGAGACGACCCGTTCAGTCCATCGCCTGAAAAGCTTATGGATTGGGCGACAATCGGCGGCGCGCGCATCATGGGCATGGATGAAACACTTGGCTCGCTGGAAGTGGGCAAGCAGGCCGATCTGTTCATCACAGACCTGCGACGTGCCCACATGGTGCCCGTGCTCCGTGTCATCTCTGATTTCGTCAACAATGGGCAGGCCTCAGACGTTGAGGCCGTCATGGTCGCGGGCGAGTGGGTCATGCGTGACCGTAAGCTGCTGCACGTCGACGAGGACGACATCCTGCAACGCGGCGAGGAGTTGGGACATCGGGCATGGAAGCAGCTGCAAGAGAAGTACCCGGACGTCGCAATGCCGTTCCCATTGTCGGAGGGCCCGGCGTTCTAGCCCCACAGCTGTCTCGATTCATGTCGACGCCGCAAGGCTCCCCATCAGGCAGCCTCCACCTCGGTGACAACCTGCCTATTCTCCGCGAGTTGCCGGATGAATCCGTCAATCTCATTGCCACCGATCCGCCGTTCAATACGGGCCGGCACGTCAGTACGCACTCAGGACGCCCGGCTGCTGATGCCGAGTTCAGTGACCGCTGGTCGTGGGAACAAGATATCGATGCCGAATGGCTCTCTCACCTTCAGGAGCATTGTCCCTCTGCCGTGCGCGTCGTTGAAACATCCCGCGAAACGGCCGGTAAGAGTATGGCGACCTATCTGTGCTTCATGGCTGTCCGTCTGGTGGAGATGCGGCGTGTTCTCAAGAATGATGGCAGCATCTATCTGCACTGCGATCCCACGTCCAGCCACTATGTGAAGCAGTTGATGGATGCCATCTTTGGGGTGAACAACTTCAGGAATGAGATTATCTGGAGTTATGGCCTCGGCGGGTCGTCGCCCAGGCGCTACTCCCGCAAGCACGATGTGATTCTCTTCTATACGAAGTCGGATTGGTACACGTTCAACAAGCCGCAGACGCCCGCAAAATCGCAGAGGCTCAAGGGGCGAATGAAAGGCGCAACGGATGTTTGGGACATCCCCTCGCTCAACAATATGGCGAAAGAGCGCACCGGCTTCCCGACTCAGAAGCCTCTAGCACTGTATGAGCGCATCATCGAGGCAAGCACCGATCCCGGCGATCTCGTTCTTGATCCCTTCTTCGGCTCAGGCACGACGCTCGTTGCGGCGGAGAGGCTGGGGCGACAGTGGATTGGTATAGACACGAATTCGATGGCCATAGACACGGCGCGGGAGCGGCTGGGAGCGGAGGGCGCCGAAGCTCGTTAAGTGCAGCGGGCGGGCAACTGCCCGCCCGCTTTGGTTCCAAAGCTGGTCTGTTGCTACCGCGGCAGGCCCAGCCCACGCTGGGCGATGATGTTCTTCTGGACCTCGGTTGTGCCACCGGCGATACTGATGCCGATTGTGCTGGTGGCGTTGGAGTTCAGGAATCCGTCCACCGGCAACTTCAGCGGCAGCTCGGTCGTTGGCAGAATCTGCCCATACTCGCCCAGCACGTGGGAGAAGTAGCGGTACACCTTCTGGGTGATCTCGTCACCCCAGAACTTGGTCATGGACGCCTCGCGCACGGGAATCTCGCCCTGGCTCTGCATCCAGCCGACGCGGTATGACAGCATCCGCATCGCCTCGATCTCAAGCCGCAGGTTGGCGATCTGGTGCCGCACGACGGGACTGTCCAGCGGGCTTTCGCCATGTTGACGGACGTTCCTCGCATAATCGATGAAGTCCTCCATGATGCGGATGAGCATCGCGGGGCCCTCAATGTTTGAGCGCTCAAAGCTCAGGGTCGTCATCGCCGCGTACCAGCCGCGATTCTCCTCGCCGATGATGTTGTTCGCCGGGACACGCCAGTCCTCGAAAAAGACCTCATCCCAGCGGTGGCGCCCGAGCGCGTCCGGGATGGCGTTCACCTTGATGCCCGGCAGATAGTTGCCGTCCTCATCCTTGAGTCGGGCGAGCAGGTATGTGATGCCGCGGTGCTTCGGCTGCTCAGGGTCGGTTCGAACGAGTATGTGGATGAACTCCGCACGGTACGTGCTCCAGATCTTCTGGCCGTTGATGACGTAGTCGTCGCCGTCAAGAACCGCGCGCGTCTGCAAGCTGGCGAGATCAGACCCGGAATCAGGCTCCGAGAAACCCTGTGAGATGTAGGAGATGTCCGCGTTGGCAATCCGGGGCAGGAAATACTCCTTCTGCTCGTCCGTGCCGTGCACCATCAGTACCGGCGCGACCAGTCCGCCGCCAAGCGTGGCCGGCGCGCCCGCATAGACCATGGCCTCTCGATACGCCATCTGTGTCTCGATGCCCGCGCCCTTGCCGCCGTATTCCGTCGGCCAGTGCATGGTCCACCAGCCCTTTTCGACCAGCTTCTTCTCGAAGCCGTTGAGCATCGACTCGAGCTCGTGATCCTCGTGATCCCAGGAAAGGGCGTAGTAGATGCCCTGACCGTCGCCCATTCCCTTGGCGTCCCACTCACGCCGGGTGAATTCAATAGCCTCCTCGCGGAGCTTCTCATCCTCAGGTGAAAATCGAAAATCCATCGTGTGCCCCTTCCTGCTCTCTCGTGATAAGCAGTAACAAGCTGCGCCTTGTCCTCACAGTAGCTGTGAGCCTGGAGCGCTTTCCGCCTGTCTCGCCGTCAAGCTTAGTCAATGCCGTCCGCGCGGGCAAGGCAGACCTCTCCCAAGTAGACTCGTGGCGACTACCAGGGCCTCAGTCTGCTATAATCCGATTGCATAGGTGTGTTTGGACACTATCGACCGCACAATCGCTTGAACTAACCACTGAGTCGGCCAGAAACCGCCACAGCATCCTTGGGCGCTGAATATCGGGGCAACCTCCACGGAAGTCCCAAGGGCGAGGGCCCCGACTGGTGATCACGTGCGAACCGTGGTCGTCGGACAAAACAGCGCAGAAGGAGAGATACGGGATGACGATGGCCGATAAGACACTTACGTGTCGTGACTGCTCTATGGACTTTGTTTTCACAGCAGGTGAGCAGGAATTTTACGCAAGCAAGGGATTTACCCGTGAACCCACCCGCTGCCCGGACTGCCGGGCAGCCCGCAAGCGCGACCGCGAGGGCGGTTATGTTGGCGGTACGTACACCTCGGGCGGGCCGTCCTCGGGGCAAGGGCCTGCCGGTAACTTTGAGAGGCGAGAGCGCCGCATGTACTCGGTCATATGCGCCGACTGCGGCAAAGAGGCGGAGGTGCCCTTCCAGCCGCGCGGCGATCGGCCCGTCTACTGCTCAGACTGCTTCAGGAACCATAGTGCCAACAGATTCTAGGCGCATGACCGCGCGCCGCAGCATCCGCCCCACACATGGGCCCCTGGTTCGATACGATACTCAGCCGAGAAAGCACCACCGCGGGTGGCGGCTTCTCCGCTTGGACAAGAGGAATTTGTGCTTCGAAAACTCTTAGGCCGCACGTCGGTCCCGCCGTCTCCAACGGCGTCTACCATCACCCTCCCACCTCCCCCCCAATCTGACATCTCCGCAGCGCCACCGGCGCCCACGGAAACCCGGAAGATAGAGCGCACTGACGGCATCCCTGCGCGCAGACGGCCGCGACGCCGTCGCAAGGATAGGCCCGCGCCCGCAGAGCGTCGTGCTGAGGAACAGTCCGCGAATGGCGCAAGCGAGCCCCGCGCCCGTCGGCGAAAAGCCGCCCCCCGGATTGACGTCCAGGCGGGACCGTTCGAACGAGACAAGACGTTCGGGGCAGTCGCCGTGTCTGAGCCGATTCGCCGAGCGCTTGATGACATGGGCTACGAGGATCCCACGCCCATCCAGGTAGAGGCCGTTCCCGTCATGTTTGAGGGACGAGATGTCGTTGGACGCGCCCAGACGGGCACCGGCAAGACCACGGCATTCGGAATCCCGATGATTGAGCTTCTTGACCCGACACGCCGCGAGGTGCAGGGCATCGTGCTTGCGCCGACACGGGAACTCGCAGTGCAGGTCACGGGTGAGCTGCGCCGCCTCGCAAAGCACCGCGGTATCAAGGTCGTGACACTCTACGGCGGCCAAAAGATCGACGTGCAGTTGAAGGCGCTGCGGGAAACGCCGCAGATCATCGTCGGCACGCCGGGCCGCGTTCAGGATCACATGCAGCGCGGCACGCTCAAGTTGAACAATGTCCGAATCGCCGTGCTCGATGAGGCAGACCAGATGCTGGACATCGGGTTTGCCGAGGATATGATCCGCATCCTCCGCGCCACACCCCGCGGGCGACAGACGGCGCTGTTCTCCGCTACCGTGCCGTTCTTCATCCGGCGCATGATCGAGCGATTTCTGCGCGATCCCATTCACATCGGCATTGGCGAAGAGTCCGAGGCCGCCGACACGATTGAACAGGTCTACTATGAGGTTGCTTCTCAAGACAAGCTGGCCGGCCTGGAAGAAGTCCTTCGCACCGACTTGGAAGGCGAGAAAACGCTGATCTTCTGTCGAACGCAGGTGGGCGTTGACCGGCTTGCGCGCCGCCTTCAGCGTGATCGTTTGCCTGTTCAGCCCATCCATGGCGGCATGCGGCAGAACCAACGCGAGGCGGTGATGCGCGCGTTCCGCTCCGGTGAGCTCAAGGTGCTGGTCGCCACCAACGTCGCGTCTCGCGGCCTGGACATCCCGGAGATCTCACACGTCATCAACTACGATATGCCCGGCAATCTGGAGGAGTACATCCACCGCATTGGGCGCACGGGCCGCATCGGCAACGCCGGCAAGGCCGTCACATTCGTTGGCGAGGACGACTTCTCGATGTTGCAGACCATCAAGGAACACGTTGGAGACGTTCTCACCAAAGGACGCCTTACCATATACGCCTACTAGCACCACGTCCGCCTGTCAGCTGCGATCCAGCTAGTATGACCAGTCAGCCCGGCCCGGTGAACGCCTTCACCCACTGCGGCGATAAGCGCCCACGCTAAGCCAGCCACTCAGCGAGTTCGTCCCGGTTCCGCTCCAGCCACAGCCGGTTGAGTTCGATGCGCTCAAGCGACTGCTGAATAGCGCGAGTAGCGGCCGGCGTCGGGTGCTGCTCGAAGAATGAGCGCACGTCCTGAGCCGCCTCCTCGGAAGCGAACGCGCCGGTAATGGAAACGAGCCGCATGATGGCGAAGCCTCCGCCTGCATAGCGGCGTTCAAGTTCCGACCAGTTGCTCTTCATGAACTCCCACGTCAGGTTCAGGCCCCGGAGGTTGCCGCCCACCCCCATGAGGATGCGCGGCGCGTCCTGCACCCGTATCTGGTCCTGGTCGACGGACATATCGAGCGCCCGCTGCAACAGCTCCGGCTGGCTGAACTGCGTGAGCGCCATCTGCATGCGGACCTTTTCCTCCTGCAGATCGAACTCGCGCTCCAGCCGCTTCATCGTCTCGAATGTCTCATCATTGCCCTGCTCCGCAGACAGGTTGTACACGAGGGCGCGCAAGTCGGGTCGCAGCGATGACTCGTCCTCCAGGAAACGCGCGAATCGCGCCGCCGCCTCCGACAGCACGGCCTCATCGCCGAAACCGCCTGCCGCGCTAAGCGCTACTGCGCGAAGTAGTGTTCGCAGGTGCGCCTCATTCTCCGGTTGTTCCCAACCGACCTTGCCGGCGACCGTCTGCGTCAAGCCTCGTGCGAATTCCTGGTAGCGTTCGAGATACGGCTCATTGCGAGACAGCGCCTCGATCGCGGCGAGCTGCGATGCCATCGCCGCCCAGATGCTGTAATCTTCGTCGTCCGTATATGCCTGCGCCAACTCAAGGTAGTTGCGAGCCGGGATATGGCGCGCGCGAGCCAGCG
Source organism: Dehalococcoidia bacterium (assembly GCA_034420915.1). Taxonomy (GTDB): domain Bacteria; phylum Chloroflexota; class Dehalococcoidia; order UBA6926; family UBA6926; genus VXMO01. Next base: position 5,130 of record DAOUKW010000177.1, on the reverse strand, counting down.
CGTACGTGTCCTCCAGCAGCGTCAGGCGGTCGGGAGCGTTGAGTTCACCCGTCCGAACCGCCGCGATCAGCCGGTCAAGCTCATCCTGTTGGTAGCCGACGCGATAGAATCCCGTGCCGCCCGCGTTGACCTTGATCCACCCATCCGTGGACGCCACCGGAACATCGATTGATTCTGATCGCCCAGTGAATAGCGCCCTTGACTCAACATCGCTTCCCTGGGTCGTGATGCGCACGGGCACATGCCAAAGCGTTTCATCGTCATTCGGCCCGGAGTAGAGGAAACGGCGCTGTGTCAGTGAGACCGCCGCGCCGGAGTCTCCACGCGTCGTCTCCGCCGTGACGACGGGATAGCCAACCTGTTTGACCCAGGAGTCCATCATGCCGGGGATGTCTTGCCGGGAGGCGTCCCCCATCGCGCGCCACAGGTCAGCCCCCTCCGCGTTGGAGTATGCGAATGCGCGCATGTAGTTGTTCAAGCCGCTGCGGAAGTCGTCAGGGCCGATGTGCTGCTCCAGCATGCGAAGAATGGACGCGCCCTTCTCATAGCTGATGGCGTCAAAGAGTTGGCTGACCTCGTTGGGATTCCGCACCTCGGACTCGATCGGATGAGAGTTCTCCAGCCCGTCGAGGCTCATGCCCGGCGCGACGTCCGTGGCGATGAACTGCGTCCAAATTGCCCAGTCCGGGAAAAGCGTATCCGCTGCCTTGGCTGCCATCCACGACGCGAAACTCTCGTTCAGCCACAGATCGTTCCACCATGCCATCGTCACGAGGTCGCCGAACCACATATGTGCCATCTCGTGAGCGACGATTTCAACAATACGCTGCCGCGTGCCGGGCGAGGAGCTTGCCGGGTCAAACAGCAGCGCCACCTCGCGGTACGTCACCGCCCCCCAGTTCTCCATAGCCCCCGCCGCAAAGTCCGGCAAGGCGATGTGATCCAGCTTTTCAAGCGGGTAATCTACGCCGAAGTAATTGTTGTAGTAGTCGAGAATACGTACCGACGTTTCCAGCGCGAACTCTCCAAGCTCAGCTTGTCCAACCGTTGCCCACACACGGTTTAGCGTGCCGTTGGCCGACCGTGCCTCGATGGATTCCATCTCTCCCACGATGAATGCGAGGAGGTAGGTGGACATAATGGGCGTGGTGGGGAAGCTGATTCGCTCACTGCCCCCACTCTCCGGCTCCGGCGCGGACTCCAGTGTGTTGGAGATGGCCGAGAACCCTTCAGGAACTATCAGGTCAACCTGGAACGTAGCCTTGATTGCCGGCTCGTCCCAGCACGGGAAGCACCGCCGCGCGTCCGACGCCTCAAACTGCGTCGCAGCCATCCGCCGCTCAACTCCATTCTTGTCACGGAACGTACTGAGGTAGAAGCCGTGCAGTTGATCGTTCAGTATTCCCGTGAACGAAATCTCAAGCGTCCCCGCTCCAACGGGCAGCGGCTCATCAAAGCGGATGGCGGCTGTTTCTTCATCCTCGTTGTACGTGATCCCGGTTGACGCCGAGGTCTCTCCGCCGCGGGGTGTGAACGTCGCCGAGCTCAGTTCCAGTTCGATGGCGTTCAGCACCACCTCGCTTGTGATTTCCGAAACGAGGATGTCAATTGACACGTCGCCCGTGAATGTCGCGTTCTGCAGGTCCGGTGTTAGCGTGAGGGCGTAGTGTGATGGCCTCACTGACCGGGGAAGAAGGGTAAACCGTTCATTTGCGTTTGTCGTCATTGCTCCGACTCTTTATCTGATTGGCCGGGGCGCATCAGGGCGCCCCGACATGTCTGTGATTGTTTTAAGAGTAGAATTGCGGGCTATTCCTAAGCAAGCGGCAGGTTGCGTCCCTCTCATCCTGCGCTCCGGCGTGCCAGCACATCCGAGAGCGAGACGGGCTTGGCCAGGAGCATCGCAAGGGCGCTGAGGAGATAGAGCGCGGCGAAGAGGATGAACGCCGGCAGGTACGTATCGATCAGGTCGTAGGAAAGTGTGCCGATAATTGGCCCGCCCGCCTGCACGATGACCTGGAACGGAGTGGTGAATCCGCGTATCGCCCCCTGGTGCCGCCTGCCGTAGTAATCCGCCCATACGAGGTTCATCAGCATCGGCAGCGAACCGAACGACAAGCCATGCACGAGCGCAAAAACCAGCGCCGTCGGCACATCGTCCGTGATGATGAGCAGCCCGGCGCCGACTGTCGCGAACGAGAAAGCCAGTGCCATCACGAATCGAACGTGCATCCGCTCGGCCACGAACCCGACAATCAGCGATCCCGTCGCGCCGATCAGCGACCACACCGTCAGGATCATCGCGGCTTGTGCCTCCGACATGCCCTGGTCAGTCATGTACGGAAAGAGATTGAAATTGATGCCGCCAATGTTGAAGGCGAGCGCGCTAGTTGCGAACAGGATCAGGTAGAAGGCGCGCGTGCGCAGCGCCTGTGCCAAGGTAAACGATTCCTCTCCGCCGGCGGCGTAGGACTGAGGCGCCCCACTATCGTCAGTGTCCTCATCCGCAGGGCTGTCGCCGTCCGGCCGCAACCCCATGTCCTCGGGCTGCCGCCGCAGGAACAGCGCAACGGGCAGGAGCGTCATCGCCCACACCAACCCCCCAAGCGCGATGGCCGCGCTCTGCCAGCCCGAACGCAGGACGAAAAAGGTCGCATAGGGCGGAAAGATCGCCTGGCCAAAGCGGATGCCCGTGATGGAGAACGACATGGCCCGACCGCGCCGTCGAATGAACCATTTGGCCACCACCACACCTGCGACGATGGATAGAAAGCCCGTGTTCAGGGCGCGATTCGTGATGATGACGGCATAGAACTGCCAGATCTCCGAGACCTGGCTCAAGGACATCACGGCTCCGCCCAGCAACATGAATGCGATCAGCGTCGGTATCCGCGGCCCACGCCTGTCCAGGATGGGACCGATGAACGGAGCGAGGCCGGCGCCGACGATTCCCCCAATCCCGATTGCGGTTGAGAAGGTTGTGCGGCTCCAACCAAAATCCCCAGTAATCGGCTTGACGAAGACACTGATGGCCGGGTTGTACTGTGCTGTCTGGGCGACCGAGACGATGAACATCGTCGCGACAATCACCCACCCGTAGTAGAAGCGCCGTCCCGAACGGGGCGGCGCGGGCGTTTTCGGCCTCGATTCCATACACCACAGATTAACCGCTTGCCCGGCTCAAAAGCGTGGTGTCCAGTCTCAATTGGCGGGATACAATTGATTGGAAATGTCCGAGGCAACCTACACTGTCATCCTGGAGCCCGAACCCACGGGTGGATACTCAGCACATTGTCCGGCTCTGCCGGGCTGCGTCGCGCAGGGCGAAACACAAGACGAAGCTCTTGATGCCATTACGGCCGCCATTCAGCAGTCCCTTTCTGCGTGGGCAGAGGACGACATGGCCCCGCCGGCGGATTCGGTCGACTATCTCGGCGATGAGCTGTATGAAATCCTTGCCGCTCGCGCCGACGACAATCTGCCGCTCACATGTGAGACCGTTGAGGTTCAGGTTGATATCGGCGACCGGCATCAGAGCGAGTTTGAAGAGGAGCGTCCGCCCGTTCTGGTCGCGCCGGGCGTTCCGGGTGTGGAGATGATCAAGCGGGGCGCGCTCAAAGCCCTCATCCGGCACTCCGGGATGACGCCGGAGGAGTTCGAAATTTTCGCTCGGACGGAGGCCCGCATCTTGGATCTGGGCACCGGCTTTCCGCCCCTGACTGTGGGCGGTGACGGGGACGCCAAGTAAGTCGAGACGGGCACGGCCCGCTTACTCGCCAGTGTTCAGCTTTGATTGACCTTTCAATAGGAAAGACGGTATAATCCCCGCTGTTGTCCGTCACGGGACGGACGTTTTTGATACCAGTTTTCGAGTACGGACAGTCACAACAGCGCGGGGAACATGTCCACACTCACCGATGAACTAACGGACGTTGAGAGCAGCGCGCTCGCTGAACTCGAGCGCATCTCTGACAGGGATGCGCTGGAAGAATGGCGTGTGACGTGGCAGGGACGGCGACAGGGTCGCCTCCCGAAGCTGCTGGAGCAGCTGCCGACGCTTCCCATTGAGGATCGGCGCGAGGCCGGTCAACTCGCCAATCGGGTGCGCTCTGCTCTTGAGAATGCCTACGAGGAACGCCGCGCCGTCCTGGAACACGCGAACGTGGCGCAGCGGCTGTCTGCAGAAGCGATTGACGTGACACTGCCCGGACGTGGAGTCCCTTCCGGAGGACTGCATCCCACGACGCAGACGCTTCGGGAGATTATCGACGCATTCAGGCCGATGGGGTTCCGCGTCGTCGAGGGCCCCGAGGTTGAGTGGGACTACTACAACTTTGAGGCGCTGAACATCCCGGCAGACCACCCGGCCCGCGATCAGTGGGACACGCTGTGGCTGGACATCGAGGACGATGACGGCAAGCGGCCGCTGCTCTTGCGGACGCACACGTCGCCGATGCAAGTACGCATCATGGAGGCACAGCAGCCCCCCGTCCGCGTTCTCGTCCCAGGACGTGTGTTTCGACACGAGGCGACGGACGCTTCCCATGAATCGGTCTTCTTCCAGGTGGAGGGCCTGGCCGTTGACCGCGGCATCACGTTCGCGGATCTCAAGGGAACGCTGTACGCATTTGCGCGCCGCATGTTCGGCCCTGATCGCCGTGTCCGCTTCCGCTGCGACTTTTTTCCGTTCGTGGAGCCGGGTGTGGACATGGCTATTGACTGCTTCGCCTGCCGTGGAGACGGCTGCCGTGTCTGCAGCCAGACCGGTTGGCTGGAGATCATGGGCGCCGGGATGGTGCATCCCGAGGTTCTGAGGCGAGTCGGCTACGACCCGGACGAGTACACGGGGTTCGCATTCGGCATGGGGCCGGAGCGTATTGCGATGTTGCGGCACGGCATCGACGATATCCGGCATTTCTATGCCAACGATCTGAATTTTCTTGAGCAGTTCTAGCTCGGTGGGAATAGCGCGAGGGATAGAGAGAGGGTTTCGACAACCGGAAGGAGGATGGAGATGACAGAGCGAGCCGAGAAAGTCATGGTGGATTTGTCGCTCTCTATTGAGGAGTTCGGCACGATTCTGGGTTGCCTGAGCGCGGCAGCGGAGCGGGCAATCGTGGATCAACTACG
>DAOUKW010000176.1:0-11784 GCA_034420915.1 Dehalococcoidia bacterium | reverse complement strand
ATGGAGTCTGAAAGCCGGGCCTGTCCGCCCGCAAGAACAACGCCCATGTCCGCGGCTGCCTTGCGGATATCGGCGACTGCGATGCCGTCCGGGCACTTGATGGCAGTGACGGTGTTGGAAGCAGTGGATTCGTCCTCCGGGAAGAGAGAAAGGCCGAGCTTCTTGACGCCTGCGCGGATGCGGTCGCCCGCGGCTTGGTGGCGCGCATGAATGGCAGAGAGGCCCCCATCAAGCAGTTGACTGAGCGAGGCATCGAGAGCGTAGAAGATGGGGATGGCGGGAGTCCACGGTGTTTGGCTGCGGGCGGCGTAGTCACGGGCCTGCTTCAGGTCGAAATAGAACTTCGGCATGGTGGAATTCTCGACAGCCTCCCACGCGCGGGGACTGAGGCTGACCATAGCGAGGCCGGGCGGGGCCATCCATCCCTTCTGGGAGCCGGTGACAACGACATCGATGCCCCAGTCGTCCACCGGGCAGGGGAGCGAGCCGAGGCTGGAAACGGCATCCACGATGAGCAGCTTGTCGCGCTGTTTGACGACCTGCGCGATCTCTCCGATGGGGTTGGTGACGCCCGTTGAGGTCTCATTGTGGGTGATGAGAACAGAGGTCACGTCCGGGTTTGCATCAAGGGACGCGGCGACGGATTCAGGCGTGGCCGCCTGCCCCCACTCCACGCGCTGCCATCGGACGTCCGCGCCGAATGTCTCCGCCATTCGTCCTAATCTGACGCCGAATGCGCCGATCTCGACGGCCAGAACCGGCTCGCCGGGCGAGAGAGTGTTGACGACAGCCGCCTCAAGTCCGCCAGAACCGGAGGACGTGAGCATGAGGACATCGTTTTGTGTTTCGAATAGCTGCTTGAGGTTGGCGCTGACGCGGTCGTAGATGTCACGGAAGAAAGGGCCGCGGTGGTCGATCATGGGACTGGAAAGGGTGTTGAGAATGTCCTGCGGGATGGGGGTGGGGCCGGGTGTGCGTAGGTTCACGTATATGCTCCTATGACGGTGGATTTGGTTGCTTTCAAGTATAGGGGAATGAGTGCGGAGACGGTACGGGGTCACCCTTCGACAGGCTCAGGATGAACGGGAGGCGAGCAGGTTAGGGGTTTTGGGCGAAGTAGGCGCGGGTTTGCTGGACATCGAGGTGCATCTGTTCAACGAGGGCGTCGACGGTTGTGAATTCAACTTCGCCTCGCAGTCGTTCAAGGAAATCGACGCCTATCGTCCGCCCGTAGATGTCTTCGTCAAAGTCGAGGATGCAGGTCTCGATCATTCGCTCTTCGTCGTGAAATGTCGGGTTGTCTCCAATATTTGTGACGGATTCCAGGACGCGATCGCCAAGATGGGCGCGGGTAACGTAGATACCGTCCGCGGGAACGGCCCGGCGGGCGGGTACTGAGATATTCGCGGTGGGGAAACCGAGGTCTTTGCCGCGCTTGTGGCCCTCCTGCACCGTTCCGGAGAGCGAGTAGGGGCGGGCGAGCATATCGTTTGCGGCGGCTACGTCGCCGTCCTCGATAAGCAGGCGGCGAATCACGGAACTGCCGATGCGTTGGCCGCCATCCTGCAGTTCGTCCATGGGCAGCACGGTGAAACCGAGTTCTGTGCCGATTTCGGTTAGGACGGGTATCGTTCCTTCACGGCGGCGCCCCATTGCAAAGTCAGGGCCGACGACAAGGCGGCGCATTGAAAGGTCATCAACGAGTTTCTGTGCAAAGTCGTGCGCGCTGACGCCGGCCAGATCACGGTCAAAGGTGACAGGGACAACGTAATCTGCGCCCGCCTCTTTCAACAGGGTTACGCGCTCCTCAAGGCTTGAAAGGTTGGTAATCGGGGCGTCAGGTTGAAACACCTCGCGGGGCGTGGTTATGAACGTGACGACGACCGCCTGCAGGCCGTTGTCACGCGCTTCCTGCGCCACGCGGGAAATGATATGGCGATGGCCGCGATGGACGCCGTCAAAGGTGCCGATTGTGAGAACGGAGCCGGAGGTTGTCCGTGCTCGTTCGATTTCCTCAAAGGCTTTCATGGACAGGCGTCAGAGTTAGTTGGTTTGGATTCTGCCGCGGGCGCGCAGGTGGATGGCGCCGCGCATGTAAACGAAATTCATCTCGTCCTGCCGCTTGTCGGTGTTGATGTGGATGAGGACGCGGATGCAGCGTTCGGCGTCGTTCTCAACGTTCATCTCGGTTGCGCCGATAAGGGCGAGATGAGGCCAATCCATTCCCACACGGGCGGCAACCTGCGGGAACTCGGCTGTGATGTCACGGGTGGTGGTGAAAAAGATCGATGCAATATCGTCAGGGTTAACCTCGTTGACGGCGCAGATTTCGCGGAGAAGCTCCTCCGTGGCCTCGAGAATATCCTCGCGCGTATCGGAATCCGCCGTCGTCGCTCCCCTGATGCCCCGTACCGCAGTCATTGTCGCCCTCCGAATGAAACGAGATTTATGAGTCTTGGCGGCGTCCGGCTTCCGCAAGGCTTCGTACATAGTTTTCCACAACTTGCGTCCGTTCCGCAGCGGGGGTGTCTCCCATGAGGTTCACCATGGCGCTGCCAATCACCACGCCGTCCACTATTGGCGCGACAGACGAGACGTGATCAGGACGGGAGATGCCGAACCCAAGCGCGAGTGGGATATCCGTATGGGCGCGCACCCGTTGAATGAGGGCGGGGACGCCTGCGGAGACGGCATCGCGTGCTCCTGTGACGCCTGTCAGGCTCACGCAATAGATGAAACCGCGGGCGCGCAGAGCGATCGCCTCGATGCGTTCATCGGAGCTTGTGGGGGCAATCATGTAGATGAGATCAAGGCCGTGACGGCTGATAACGTCGTCCAGAGGGCCCGACTCCTCCGGCGGCAGGTCGGGCACGATGAGGCCATCAATGCCTGCGGCGGCGGCATCATCGGCGAGCTTCTCGATTCCGTATTGCAGGAAGGGGTTGTAGTAGCCCATCAGGAAGATTGCGGTGTCCTGAAACCGGGCGCGGATCTCCCGTGTCGCTTCCAGGCAGCTTTCCAGCGTGACGTCATTGTTGAGGGCTGCGGTGGAGCTTTTCTGGATGGTCGCGCCGTCCGCTAACGGATCGCTGAACGGGACGCCGAGCTCGATGAGGTCTGCGCCGGCCCGGATTGCGGCGCCAACGCCTTCAACCGTGGCGGGTACGTCCGGGTAGCCGACGGTGAAGTAGGGGGCGACCACGGCGCGGCCCTGCTCATGGGCGCGCCGGAAAGCCTGATCTATCCGCCCCACGTTTGCACTGCCAGCGCCGTCACTGCAATTGCGTTGTAGCCCGCGTGTGTGATGATGCTGCTCCAAAGATTACCCGTCCAACGGTATATGCCCAACAGAATCATACCCACAATCGCAATGGGGATGATGATGGCGGGCTCGATGTGGGCGACGCCAAAGACGACCGAGGTCAGGATGGCGGCGGGCCAGAGGCGCATTGTCTTCCGGAATGCCTGGTACATGAATCCACGGAAGAAGATCTCCTCAAAGAGGGGAGCGATTACAACCGCCGAGAAGGCGATGATGGCGAACGAAATTGGGTCGATGTCCCAGGATTCGAACGGGTCTCCGGGCACAAGGAAATCGATGTCAAGCCAGTTGACCAATTGCACGTAACCAACGACGAGAACCTGGCAGATGGTGATGCCTGCAATGGCGATGAGTGTGGTGGAGATTGGCTTGACGCGCCGGAACCCGAGCAACGCCCAGCGCCCTCCTGCGGGTCGCACGGCAAAGTGCCAGACGCTGAGCAGCATGACTCCCTGTAAGGCAAGCGTTGCGCCAAGCAGGACGACGTGCTCACCCCATCCGCTTACATCGACGACCTCCACGAGGCCGAGAATGCTTCCGATGACCACGAGGAACGCGGCAGCAATTACAGCAACTGAGACCAAGACTTGCCGCGCCGTCCATGGCACCAAAGGCGCGGTAGGTCGTGGGCGCGGGACTGCATAGCGCGCTTCGAATTCCGAATCTTCGAGTGGCTCAGGTGGTTGCGACGCTTGCCTCAAGGGTTGGGGGGGGTTGGGAGCTTGAGGCACGGCAGGCATCGCGCGTTGTTCGGCGGCAAGCCGCTGAGTCGTATACCGGACTACGACAGCGACTATCGCAAGAAGGATAAGGAGCACGATGAGCCGCCTTGGGATAAGGCGCAAGGGAAAAAAGAGAAGCCTAAAAAGCACGGTTATCACACATTCTTGAGGCTGTTGGCGCTGCTCCTTCCCGCTCGCCCTTCGACGGGTTCAGGGTGAGCGGGGGGCGGCAGTCGAAACGGGGTTGGCGGCTGGGCCATGCGGCTCAGCGCCCGTCCGGTCCGGTGGGGTAGAGGCGGCGGTACTCATTGAGGAGTTTGGCTATCACTCCGGCGCGATCGGCGAGGGCGAGAGCCTCTTGATAGAGAAGTTGGCGGCCTTGATCCGTGATCCGATACGTGCGGCGGTTGGGGCCGGGGCCGCTCTGCCGCACCCATTCAGACGTGACCGCGCCCGCTTTCTCAAGTCGTCGCAGGCCACGATAGAGGTTGCCCACATCCGCCTTGCCCGGGAGGTAGCCGCGATCCTGCAACGCCTCAAGGAGCGCATACCCGTGCTGCGGCCCTTCTGACAAGACCAGGAGGACGGCGGGCTGCACAAGCCCCCACATAGGGGAGTTTTTTGACTGTGTTTCAGACGATGCCGTCATGACGCCTCGCTGTGCTTCTGCGGCGATTCTATCTCATTCAGAATAACGGAGTGAGGGCAGGGGGAGAGGGTGAGGGGGTGTGGTTATGAGAGGAGGCTGCGCGCTTCTTCTGCGGCGTTTTCGATTGGCACGATGGTCGCAGAGTCACGGTCGCCGCTGCGGAGTTTCAGTTCGGCGTTGCGGCCGTCACGCATAGATCGACGGCTGACGGTGGCACGCAGTGGCATTCCGAGCAGGTCGGCGTCACTGAACTTGATGCCTGCGGATTCGTCACGGTCGTCGTAGAGAACTTCGAGGCCGGCAGACGTTAGCTGCTCATACAGTTCGTCGGCAGCGCCGGATATCTCCGCGTCGCCGGGGTTCAGGGAAACGAGGTGAACGTCATAGGGCGCGATGCTCGCGGGAAAGATGATGCCGTCGTCATCATGTCTGCTCTCGATGGCCGCGCCGAGGAGACGCCCGACGCCGATGCCGTAGCAGCCCATGAACATGGGCTTTTCCTCGCCGTCCTGCGTCACGTAATTCGCCTCAAACGCCTCGCTGAATTTCGTGCCGAGCTTGAAAACGTGTCCAACCTCGATGCCGCGTGAGAAATTGAGCGTGCCGTCATCACAGCGTACGCAGCCATGCCCCTCTTCCGCTTTCGCGATGTCAATGACCTCATCGAGTTCAAAATCACGGCCGTAGTTGACGTTCCTGAAGTGCTTGTGGGCGGCGTTCGCTCCAGCCACGTAGTTCGCGCCCTGCGTGGCGGAAACGTCTCCGACTGTGCGGATGTTTTCGATACCGACAGGTGAGGCGGATCCGGCGACGATGCCTGCCGCGTTGACCTCTTCATCGGTTGCCAGCCGCAGTTCGCCGCCGCCCAATGCGTTGGCCAGTTTCACCTCGTTAACGTCGAGGTCTCCGCGAATGGCGACGAAGATGAACTCGCCGTTGTGAACATAGAAGACTGCCTTGAGTGTCTGGCTCTCCTCAATGGAGAGAAACTCTGCGAGTTCGGCGATGGTCGTCATGTTAGGGGTGTCGATGATTTCCATGTCGAGAGGCTCGCCGGTGTCCGGGGCAGGCGCATAGCGGGAGCGGGCGCGCTCAACGTTCGCCGCGTAGTCGCAGTCAGGGCAGTTGACCAGTTCATCCTCACCGGTCTCCGCGAGCAGCATGTATTCCTGCGAATCGCTCCCGCCCATCGCGCCGCTGTCGGCCTCTACGGCGACAACATCGAGCCCGCACCGGCGAAAGATGTTCCAATACGCCTGCACCATCTTTGCGTAAGCGACATCCAACCCGTCCTGATCCACGTCAAAGGAATAGGCGTCTTTCATGTGGAATTCGCGCACACGGATGAGGCCGGCGCGTGGGCGGGCCTCGTCGCGGAGCTTGGTCTGGATCTGGTAGAGGTTGATGGGCAGATCACGGTACGAGCGGACGTGACGACGGGCAAGATCGGTCACCGCCTCCTCATGCGTCGGGCCGAGAACCATCAGGCGCTCACGGCGGTCCTGCAGGTGGAACAGGGTCGAGCCGAATGCCTCCTCGCGTCCGCTCTGCTGCCAGAGTTCAACGGGTTGGATGACGGGCATGAGGACTTCCTGCGCGCCCGCAGCGTTCATCTCCTCACGGATGATGTTCTCGATCTTGCGCATGGAGCGCAACGCCATGGGGAGATAGGAGTAAACTCCCGCGGCGACCTGCGCGACAAGTCCGGCGCGAATGAGGAGTCTGTGCCCGGCTGTGTCAGCGTCGGACGGGTCATCCCGCAAGGTCTTGCCGAACATCTGGGACATGCGCATGGGTCAATGGTAGCGCGTGGCAGGCGGCTGTAGAAGAGCGGGGATGCTGCCGTTCATTCCTGATCTAAGAGGGCCTTCTCCATGCGGTGTGCGACATCATCACCTGTCACCCAGCGAATCAGACGCCCACGTTGGGATGCGGTTACGCGGTAGCCAAGCCTCTCGTAGAGACGGCGGGCCGCCTCGTTCTTGCCAATCACGCCCAGCGACATGAGGTTCTTGCCACTCTCCTTGGCAAGGTCCTCCGCGGCGTTCATCAACCTGGTTCCGACACCCAGACCGCGCGCATCTGAACTTACCGAGATCGTGGATACGATGAACTCATCAGGCTTGGCTGATTCGTTTAGCAAGAGCAGGTTCAGCAACATACGCAGCGCCCGCCATGGCCAGAACCGGCCAAAGAGCGCACCCAGTCGCAGTTGAAAGAACTCGCCCTGAGTTGTTTGATGCGTGAGGATGCCCAGCAACACATCGCCCTGCAGCGCAACGATACAGTTGTCGCGATTTATCGAATCATGGAAAAGGCGCCGCACTTGATCCTCGTTGCTGAAGCCTATGCGGAACTTATCCGCGAATGCCTCATAGAAGATACTCAACGCTTGGTTGACGTGCCGCCTTTCAAGGGTGTGGGCAATCCTCACTTCTTCAGTCATCCATCGATAGTAATAGCGGATCGCCCTACAGCGAATACTTGTATGACATGTGCTACATGTTTACAATAGTGCTCATCAATCTCCACCTTCTGGTGACAGGGGAACAGGCATGACAATTTCCATTCGTTTGGATGCCGAGACCGAAGCGCGGCTCAACCGCCTTTCTAAACAGACCGGACGAACCAAGTCATACTACCTGCGCGAACTCATCGAAAACGGTCTCGACGATCTTGAGGATTACTACCTGGCCATGGAGGTCCTTGAACGCGTCCGCAAGGGCGAGGAACCCGTCTATTCGCTCGACGAAGTGAAGGCACATCTTGGCTTGGAGGATTGAGCTTACTCGTCGAGCCGAAAGGGACTTGGGGAGGCTCTGGCCGGTCCACTCAGCGGCCTTTGGTCGTACAGGGTGGGAGATTATCGACTCCTCGCTGAAATCCGGGACAACGTCATGACTGTTCTTGTTGTTCGGGTTGGTCATCGGGGCAACATCTTCGACAGGCCCTAAATCCAGGCTGCCCGCGCAGCAGCGCGGCATAGCTGCCTGAATGAAGGGCCTCCGTGTCCGGCGCGCCCCCCGCTGTTGAGCGCGCCAATTCCGCCATGCTACACTCAGATTCACTTATCCTAGTTGGAATCGGAGGCGAGCAGCGGGGGCATGCGCCAACACGAGGTCATCATCATCGGCGGCGGTCTCGCGGGCATGCGGGCCGCTCAAAAGGCACAGGAGATGGGCGCGGACGTCGCCATGATCTCCAAGATTTACCCAACCCGGAGCCATTCAGCCGCCGCGCAGGGCGGTGTGCAGGCGGCGGTTAGCGAGAACGATTCCTGGGAATCCCACGCGTACGACACCGTCAAGGGCAGTGACTATCTCGGCGATCAGGACGCCATCGAAATCCTGTGTTCGGAAGCGCCGGGCGACATCTACGCGCTTGAGCGGATGGGCGTCATCTTCAACCGCAATGACGACGGAACCATCGATGCCCGCGCGTTCGGCGGCACGTCCGTCAATCGAACGTGCTTTGTCGCGGACCAGACGGGGCAAGTTCTTCTGCACGTCATGTGGGAACAGCTACTCAAGAGCGGCCTGACCACATATTCGGAGTGGTTCGTCACAAGGCTGCTCGTTGAGGACAACAAGATCGCCGGGTGTGTTGCGATCGAGATTCCAACGGGACGCGTGGAGGTCTTTCGCGCAAAGGCTATCGTGCTCGCAACTGGCGGCATCGGACAGGTGTATAACCCGACGACAAACGGCCTTGTTGTGACGGCGGACGGGCAGGCGCTGGCGTATCAGGCCGGGGCGACGCTGATGGACATGGAGTCCGTGCAGCACCATCCGACAACGATGAAGGCGAACGGCGTGCTCATCACAGAGGGCGCGCGCGGCGAGGGCGCGTATCTGTTGAACTCCAACGGCGAGCGCTTCATGGAGAAGTACGCGCCGAACATGAAGGAGCTTGCGTCACGGGACGTAGTGTCCCGCGCGGAGACAATGGAAATCCGCGAGGGTCGGGGAGTGGACGGATGCGTTCTGCTCGACCTGCGGCATCTCGGGCGCGACCTGATCATGACCAAACTGGCTCAGATCTACGAGTTGGCGCGGGACTACGCAAGCACGAACATCCTCGAAGCGCCGGTGCCGATTCAGCCCGGCCACCACTACATCATGGGCGGCATCAAGACGGATGTTGACGGCCGCACGTGGGACATCACAGGCGAGAACCGCTGGGCAGGCGTTGAGGGACTGTTCGCTGCGGGCGAGTGCGCGAACGTGAGCGTTCACGGCGGCAACAGGTTGGGCGGCAACTCGCTGCTGGACACCATCGTTTTCGGCAAGCGGTCCGGCGCGGGGGCGACAGAGTACGCCAACGCCAACGACTGGGCGCCGATCAGCGAGGACGCGGCGCTTGCGGATCAGGAATCCGGGATAAAGTCGCTATTTGACCGACCCGCAGACGGCCTTCGCTCATCGGCATTGCGGTTTGAAATGGGCAACGCGATGAATGACGGCATCGCGGTCTTCCGCACCGAGGAGGGGATGACGCAGACGCTCAACACAGTGCGCGACATCAAGGGACGTTTCCCGAATGTGTCCGTGCAGAACAAGGGGCGCGTGTTCAACACGGATCTCCTTTCAGTGTTGGAACTGGGCTATATGCTGGACGTGGCTGAGGTCATTGCGGTCAGCGCGATCAATCGCAAAGAGAGCCGGGGGGCGCATGCACGGGAAGACTACCCGGATCGCAACGACGAGGAATATCTGAAGCACACCATCGTTCACCGCGGCGCGGACGGCGACCCCGTCCTGGATTATCTGCCGGTGACGATGACGAAATGGGAACCACAGGTGAGGTCCTACTGATGGATGTAACTCTGAAGGTCAAGCGGTACGATCCGGAGACGGACGAGGCGGCGCATTTCGAGGAATACCAGGTGGACCTGCCGGAGTACGGCGCGGTTCTCGACGGATTGCTGGCGATTCGCGACGAGCAGGACGGCTCGCTGTCCATGCGTTGCTCCTGCCGGAGCGCCATCTGCGGCTCCTGCGCGATGAAGATCAACGGCAAGTCGCGCCTCGCCTGCAAGACGATGGTCTCCCAGCTCAAGGAGCTGGAGGGGGACGTCATCTCGGTTGAACCGATGGGCAATCAGCCCGTCATCAAGGACCTTGTCGTGAACATGGACATGTTCTGGGATAAGGTCAACGCAGTGCAGCCGTACCTGCGCCCCGAGGGCCCCGTGCCGGAGAAGGAATATCTCGTCTCCAACGAGTCAATGATGGAGCTGGCCGTCGCCATGAACTGCATCATGTGCGGCGCGTGCGTGTCCGACTGCACGGTGCTTGAAGTCGATAAAGGATTCCTGGGGCCTGCGGCGCTGGCGAAGGCTTTCCGCTTTGCGGGTGATCCGCGTGACGGCCACAAGCAAGAACGGCTGCAACTGTACACGGAGCCGAACGGGGTGTGGGACTGCACACGCTGCTTCATGTGCGTTTCTGCGTGCCCGAAGGACGTTGCGCCGATGGAACGCATCATGGACGTTCGCGCGATGGCGATGGAGGCCGGACTGACGAATACACGCGGGGCGCGGCACGTCGACGCTTTCGCCTCGAGCGTGAAACACAGCGGCCGCCTCGATGAGCTTCGCCTTGCGATGAAGACGTTTGGCTTTTTCCGCGCGGGAATCGAGCTTGCGCCGATGGGGATTCGTCGGTTGTTCAAGCGCCGGCTGCCGCCGCTGATGCACAAGAAGATCGCCACGGCGAGGAACATCACCCGCCTGTTCAACAAGCTGGGAGTATAGAGAATCATGCGCTACGCCTTTTGGCCCGGCTGCGTGTCCCGCGCGGGCACGCCTGAGTTATATCCTGCCGCGACGGCGGTTGCCGACAAGATCGGCATGGAGCTTATCGAGCTCGAGCAGGCAAGCTGCACGGGCGCGGGTGTACTAGGTGAGCGGAACGAGGAGCTTGTCGATACGCTCAACGCGCGCAATTTCGCGCTGGCCGAGCAGATGGGTCTCGATACACTCCTGACAATCTGTTCCACTTGCCAAGGCGTGATGAGCGGCGTGAACTACAAGCTGCGTGAGAAGCCGGACTATCTTGCCAAGATCAACGAGACCCTCGCCGAGGAGGGCCTGGAGTACAAGGGCACTGTCCGCGTGACGCACATGATGTGGGCGGTGGTTGAGGAACTGGGGCTGAGCAACCTCAAGGAGATGGTCGTGCGGCCGCTGAATGGTCTCAAGATCGCGCCGTTCTATGGGTGCTACATTCTCCGGCCGCGCTATGTGCTTGGCATGAACGAGGAGCACGCGCATCGCGATCAATACCTTGAGTACATCATTGAGGCGCTTGGCGGGGAGCCGATCGACTACGAGGGCAAGCTGCGGTGCTGCGGCTTCCCGATAATGACAATCAATGAACCCAACGGCCTCAAGATGGTGAGCAATCACACGCTGGAGGCGAAGGACATGGGCGCGCACGCGTTGGTGACGCCGTGCCCTCTGTGCCATCTGAACCTCGATGAGTTCCAGCCCAAGGCGGCCAAAAGCGCAGGCAAGCCTATCAATATGCCGGTGCTGCACCTGCCGCAGATGATCGGGACGGCGCTGGGCTTCAGCGTTCGGGACATGGGCCTTCAGCGCCACATCGTCTCGACAGAGCCGTTCATCGAGCTTTCGGGGATGCCGCGCAAGTAGGGCCGTTAGGGCAGATTCCAGACGCGGGCTTTGCCGTCTGCGGCGGTGACGGCAAGCAGGTTGCCGTCGGGGCTGAACGACGCCAGATGCACGCCCTTGATTGAGAGAGGGAACTCTGCCATTTGCTCCAGGGAGGGCAGGGCGAGTACGCGGACACGCTTCTCTTCCATGACTGCCAGTCGAGAACCGTCCGGTGAGAGCCTGACGGAGCGGGGCGCTTTAGAAGCGATGTCGTGTGTTGCCTTTAGTGTCCAGTCGGTTGTTGACCACATATAAATAGCGCCTTCAAACTCCTGCGTCATCACTGCGGAGCCGTCCTGGGTCAACTGCATGGCGCGGGCGGACTGACCATGTCCCGGCAGGGTGGCGGTGATTTCGCCGGACTCTAGAGACCAGACAAGGGCGTCGTCGCCGCCGCCCGCTGAAACCAGAGTTT
>DAOUKW010000175.1:0-6276 GCA_034420915.1 Dehalococcoidia bacterium | reverse complement strand
GGAGCAGCCCGGCGACACCGAGTTCCTGCAGGGCGAGCTCGTTGACCGTTTCCTGTGGCAGTCCGTCAATGAGAAGGTCATTGCGGAAGGCGGCGAGCCGTCCCTGGCAGTGTCCGTCCTGCTCGGCGTGACAAAGGTCTCGCTCAGCACGGAGAGCTTCCTTGCGGCCGCGTCCTTCCAGGAGACGACGCGCGTGCTCACGGAGGCGGCGCTGCTTGGCAAGGTTGATCGACTTGTCGGGCTCAAGGAGAACGTCATTATCGGGCGTCTCATCCCTGCGCGGCTGGGTGTCGGCGACGACATCGAGGACGATCTGCTCGAGGCAGGCGCAGTCGCGACGGCGCTTGCCGATCCGGACGAGGGCTTCGACGAAGACGAGATCGACGCCGGATTGGAGCGCATCTTTAATGCGGCCTTTGGCGAGGACGGAGACGATTTCGATCTCGACCTTGACGACGACGATGACGACGACGATTTCCCTGAGTTGGAGGAGGCGGACACCGAGTCTGAGGACTAGTTTCCTCCGGCAGAACTGCCACAATCAGGCAACGAGACGAGGGGCGGCGCAATGCGCCGCCCCCTTCCGCTTTTGACACCTCCACGCATCTTTCCTTATTCTTGCGGGCGTGTTAGCTCCACGGATCTTTCTTGCGCTTGGTATTGCTGTCGCTATTGCCCTGCCCGCCCTGTTCATCACGACAAACGTCCGAATCGCCTTCCACAGCCAGACCGTCTATACCTACGCCATCGATGCGTTTGACGCGCCGGAGCGAACGGGTGTCGAACGCGCTGAACTGATCAAGGGCACTGCCGGGCTCATCGATTACTTCGAGTCGGATGAGGACCTGATCACAACCGAGATTATCGTCAACGGCATCAGCGAGCCTCTGTTCACCGAACCGGAGGCCATACACTTCCGGGACGTGCGCGACCTGCTGAACCGCGTCTACTTCGTACAGGCAGTAGCGACTGTCATCATGCTTGGCACATTGATTGCGGCTGCCGTTGCCGCGGCGCGGGGACGGCCGGATTTGGCTGCAACGATCTTTCGCCGCATCCGCCAGAGCGCCGTGTGGACGGTGGTGGCGATAATCGGAATAGGCCTGTTCGCCGCGCTTGGTGGATTCAATTTTCTCTTCCTTCAATTCCACCTGCTCAGTTTCTCCAATGACCTGTGGCAGGGAACGGCGGACGACAGGATGATCCAACTCTTCCCACAGGTGCTCTTCCTACAAGGGACGCTGCTCATCGGCCTTGTCGCCATCATCGAGATGGGTATCGCCTGGGTAGGAGCAACAATGTCCCTACGGGCATTGGAACCGTCGGATGTCCCGGAGGACGGCAGCTAGCGTCCCGCCTGCTCCTCCGCGTGGTAGGAGCTTCGGACGAGGGGGCCGGACTCCACGTGCTTGAAGCCGCGCGCCATCCCCTCGTCCCGTAGCTCAACGAACTCCTGTGGGGTGTAGAACCTGTCCAGCGGCGCGTGTGAGGGCGTTGGCCGCAGGTATTGACCGATGGTGAGAATGTCGCATCCAACGCTGACCAGATCATCCATCGTGGACAGGAGTTCCTCTAGCGTCTCCCCCAAGCCGACCATGATGCCGGACTTCGTGCGCATTCCCTGCCGCTTGGCCCGCTCCAGCAGCTCCAGCGACAGCCAGTAGTTTCCGCGGGGCCTCACCGTGCGAAACACGGACGGCACGCTCTCGATGTTATGGTTGAGGACATCCGGCGCAGCATCCATTACCGTGCGCAGCGCGTCCCAATTCCCTCCGAAGTCCGGAATGAGCACCTCAACACCGACGCCTGCCGCAACACGCCTCACTGAGCTGATTGTTTGAGCAAAGATGGACGCTCCGCCATCCGGCAGATCGTCACGGTCGACGGACGTGATAACGGCGTACGTGATGCCCATGCGGTGGACGGCCTGCGCGACACGCAGAGGCTCAAGCGTATCGACCACGCCACCCGGGTCGCCGGTCTTGACAGCGCAGTAGCGGCAGGCGCGCGTGCAGGTATCGCCGAGAATCATGAACGTCGCCGTGCCGCGATCCCAGCAGTCGCCGATATTGGGACAGCGCGCTTCTTCGCAGACAGTGTGGAGAGAATTGCCCTCCATGAGCGCCTTCAGCTTGCGATACCGCTCGCTGCCCGGCGCGGGAACCTTGAACCACTCCGGCAGGCGGCGCGGGCGCGGAATGGGTTGTTCAACTGTCAAGGTCATCGTGCTCACCAGAATACCATCGGCGGCACAAGCTATACTCAATCAGTCCCCAATAGGCACATAAAATGCATGTCGCGTTGTTAACCGCCCAGGAGGCGCCCGACTTTGCCGACCTGACGGCCGCATTCGACCGTGAGGTCATTACGTGCACGCCGCTCACGGAGAACGACGATGCGGAGGAAGTCGCACGGGGCCCGCATGACATCCTGATCATTGACATGGCGGGTTCGCTCGCCCGCGCTGCCTCCGTCCGTGAGATTGCCTCCGCCTGCCACAAGGATGTCTACATCCCTGTTCTCGGCCTGGTGCGCCCGGGGCAGCTCCGTGAAATCGAGGCGTCATTGGGACTGGATGATTTCGTGCTGGTTCCCGCCGATCCCTCAGAGGTAATCGCCCGCCTTGCGCTCCTCTACGCCCGGCATCGCGCCCGCTCCGCCAACGAGGATGAGATAAACGTCGGCGATCTCCGCATCAATCTCGCGCGCTATGAAGTCTGGGTAGGCGTTCGGCAAGTCACACTCACATTCAAGGAGTACGAACTGCTGCGCATCCTTGCATCACGCCCCGGCCACGTTTTCACGCGCAACACGCTGCTGGACGTGGTATGGGGCTATGACTACTTCGGCGGCACGCGGACCGTGGATGTCCACGTGCGGCGCTTGCGCAGCAAGATCGAGGATCCTACCCACACGTTCGTTGAAACGGTGCGCAACGTCGGGTATCGTCTCCGTGCTAACCCCGACTCTCGCTAGACAACCATCATCATTTCGCGGACTGTAACACGTTCGTAACCCAACACCCTGCCCGCGTCAGCATTCTGGATGTGGGGGTAGGGGCTGACCACGCGTCAGGCTCCCTCCGATGAATTGGCAGAACAACACCGGAAGGAGTTTTTGATGGCAGACTCGACGAGCAACGGGGTGCTGGGAACGTTTTCCTCGCCCGGCGAGGTGATCTCCTACATAGCCGCCAACGACATCAAGATGGTCGACCTGCGGTTCACGGACTTGCTGGGGACAACCCAGCACTTCACAATCCCCGCAGCCCTGCTGGACGAAGACATGTTCAGAAATGGCACGGGCTTCGACGGCTCAAGCATTCGCGGATTCCAGACAATCGACGAGTCCGACATGCTCGTGGTGCCGGATCCCGCCGGCGCGTACGTAGACCCGCTGCTGCAGGTCTCGACCCTGGCCGTGATCTGCGACATCCGCGATCCTGTGACAGGGCAGTCCTATTCACGTGACCCGCGTTACGTGGCGCGCAAGGCCGAGGAGTACCTCAAGAGCACCGGCATCGCGGACACCAGTTTCTGGGGCCCGGAGGCGGAGTTCTTCATCTTCGACAGCGCCCGCTACGACTACCAGCAGAATGAGGGCTACTTCTTCATCGACTCCAACGAGGGCATCTGGAACTCCGGCATGGAGAGCTTCCTGGACAGCCCAAACCTGGCCCATCGCCCGCGCAACAAGGGCGGCTACTTCCCTCTCCCGCCTGTCGATACCCAACAGGACCTGCGGTCTGAGATCATCCTCGCGATGATGGACGCCGGCCTGAACATTGACAAGCACCACCATGAGGTGGCCACTGCCGGACAGGGTGAGATCGGCCTCCATTACGGGCCGCTGGTGGCGGAGTGCGACTCCATCCAGATCTACAAGTACATCGTCAAGGAAAAGTCACGGCAGATGGGCAAGACCGCCACGTTCATGCCGAAGCCCATCTTTGGCGACAACGGCACGGGAATGCATACGCACCAGTCTCTCTGGAAGGACGGCGCCACCATCTTCTACGATGCGAACGGCTACGCGCAGACCAGCGAGATCATGCGCTTCTACATCGGCGGGCTGCTCAAGCACGCCGCGTCCATCCTGGCCTTTGCCGCGCCGACAACGAACTCATACCGGCGGTTGGTGCCGGGCTATGAGGCGCCCGTGAATCTCGTCTACTCGCAGCGGAATCGGAGCGCCGCGGTGCGGATTCCGATGTATGAGATGGACACGCCGGCCGCCAAGCGCATCGAGTTCCGCTGCCCGGATCCTTTGGCGAACTCCTACCTGGCGTTCTCCGCCATGTTGATGGCAGGGTTGGACGGCATCCAGAACAGGATCGATCCCGGCCCGTCCGTGGACCACGACATCTACGAGATGGAGGGCGAAGAGGCGGCGGCGTTGCCCAACGTCCCCGGCAGCCTCGCTGAGGCGTTGGATGCCCTGGAGGCGGACAACGAGTACCTGCTCAAGGGCGGTGTCTTCACGCCGGACCTCATCGAGGGCTGGATTTCCTACAAGCGGGAGAACGAGGTGGACCCCATGCGCCTCCGCCCGCACCCCTACGAGTACTTCCTGTACTACGACGGCTAAACGGCGACATCCCAAGCACAACGGCACGCCTGCGGGACTATTCGGCTGATGAACGGCCGGGTCTCGCAGGTGCTCGCCGCCCCTCCCGGCGGTAAAACGCAGCGGCGCAGAACGGCCAACCACAAGAAGCCACGGGAAAACGGTGGGAACAGTGGCAATACAGGCTGACGAATCGGCAAGAGAATTCGTGCTCCGGACGGTCAAGGAGCGCAACGTCAAGTTCATCAGGCTGTGGTTCTCGGACATTCTCGGGAACCTCAAGGGATTCTCATTGAGTCCCGCGCAGCTTGAGGTCGCGCTTGAGCACGGCATCGGTTTCGATGGCGCATCCATCGAGGGATTCGCCCGTGTGGATGAATCGGACATGGTCGCCGTGCCGGACCCCTCCACCTTTGCCATCCTGCCCTGGCGCCCGGAGCATCCGGGCGTTGCCCGCATCTTCGCGGACATCTACACGCCGGAAGGTGAGCCTTTCGACGGCGACCCACGCTATGTCCTCCGCCGCAACCTGCAGCGCGCGCAGGAACTTGGCTACACGTTCTACGTCGGCCCGGAGCTTGAGTACTACTATTTCCGCGCGCCGGACGACCCAACGCCGCTGGACAACGGCGGCTACTTCGACCAAATGCCGTTGGACGTGGCGTCAGACCTCCGGCGGGAGACCATCCTGACGCTGGAGGAGATGGGTATCGAAGCGGAGTACAGCCACCATGAGGTCGCGCCGGGCCAGGATGAGATCGTCCTTAGATATACGGACGCGCTGACGATGGCCGACAACTGCATGACCTATCGCCTTGTCGTGCGGGAGATCGCGCGGCAGCATGGCGTCCATGCCACGTTCATGCCAAAACCCATTACGACTGAGAACGGCAGCGGCATGCACACGCACCAATCGCTCTTCAGGGGTGAGGCCAACGCCTTCTATTCGGCGGATGACGCCAATAACCTGTCTCCGATAGCCCTGAATTTCATCGCGGGGCTGCTTGAGCACGCGCCGGCATTCACGGCCATCACCAACCAGTGGATCAACTCCTACAAGCGGCTCGTGCCGGGTTATGAGGCCCCGGTGTATTTGACGTGGGCCCACAGGAACAGATCGGACCTCATCCGCATCCCACGCGTGCCGCCGGGCAACCCGGAGGCTGCGCGTCTCGAATACCGGGCGCCTGATCCGGCTTGCAACCCGTACCTCGCCTTTTCCGTCATGCTCGCCGCCGGCCTTGACGGTATCGAGCGCAATCTGCAGCCGCCGGAGCCACTGAACGAAAACGCCTTTGGCATGTCCGAAGCGCAGCGGGCCGAGATGGGTATCGGCGAACTGCCGCGGAGCCTCCATGAGGCGATCCTGCTGACGGAGCAGAGCGACCTTGTGCGAGGCGCGCTGGGCGACCACATTTTTGACAGCTTCATCCGCAACAAGCGAATCGAGTGGGATTCCTTCCGCGCGCACGTAACGGACTTTGAGATCGACCGCTATCTGCAGACTTTGTGAAATTCGTCGCACACCCCGTGAGTTTGAATGGGGTTTTGTGTACAATTGGCTATGGCCTCAATAGAAGCACGTCGGTGGCGGCGTCCTGACGCGCCGCCCCTATACGATCCCATCCACGAAAAGGATGCTTGCGGAACCGGCTTTATCGCACAGGTTTCCGGCATCCCGTCGCACGACATCGTCAGGCAGGCGATCAC
>DAOUKW010000174.1:0-17388 GCA_034420915.1 Dehalococcoidia bacterium | reverse complement strand
CCCACGGCCACGAGCGCCATATCGAACGGAATGATCCGCGATGCGCCCGCAACGTCCAATTCTGCTGCGCCATCGCTTAGCCGATTGACGCGGCTTTCCGTCAAGACCTCGATCCCCTGGCGTGTTAGAGAGTCTTGCAGCGCTGCCGTGATCTCGATGTCCTCCCCCGGCAGCAGGCTGGGCATCAACTCGACCAACGTCACGGCACTGCCGTATGAACGGTAGAAATACGCGAATTCACACCCCGTCGCGCCGCCGCCAATGATGAGCACTCTTTCCGGCAAGTCGCGTCGTTCCAACGCCTCCCTGCTTGTCACAACCGTTTCGCCATTGATATCAAGGCCGGGAAGCGCGCGCTCCTGCGCCCCGGTTGCAATGACAATCGCCTTGTTCGCCTCCAACGGCTCCGACTCTGTGTCCACGAGCACTCGTCGCGAGTCCAACAAAGTCCCGCGCCGATTCACGACAGTGACATTGTTTGAACGCAGGAGACTTGTAACTCCACGCACCAGCCGATGAACAACTCTGCGTGATCGAGTGATTGCCTCATCGAGACTCGCGTCGACTGATCCAACAGTAATTCCGAAATCCGCGGCATTGTTGATCATATTGAGCACGTCGGCATTTCGCAGCAGGGCCTTTGACGGGATGCACCCCCAATTGAGGCACAGTCCGCCGAGTTCGTCGGGTTCAACAATGGCTGCGCTCAGCCCCAGTTGCGCCGCGCGTATTGCGCAAACATACCCACCGGGACCGGCCCCGAGAACAATTACATCAAAAGCCGCCATTTTCCTGTTTGCCTCCAGGTGCCGAATATGCCTCTACCGCTATATGCTCATAGAACCAGCATAGGATTATGCCCGCAAGAGGTGAAGCAACACCCTCTACTAAAAGAGTGTATGCTGGTCTCAATGGGTAAGTTATGATGAATCTTCGGCATTAGGAGGCTGGCGTGCCTAACACAATTACTGAAGAGCAAGTAGTCGATGTCTTGCGGACATGCTACGACCCTGAGATTCCGCTGAACATTTATGATCTTGGTCTCATTTATGACATAGATATACGGGACGATTGTGTCTACGTGACGATGACACTCACTGCTCCGGGTTGCCCAATGGCCGGTACGGTTGGCCCCGAAGTTGAGAACCGCATCCTTGAACTTGAAGGCGTGAATGATTCTCAGGTGGATATTGTCTGGGATCCGCCCTGGACACCGGAGATGCTCCGGCCGGAAGCGAAAGAGCTTCTCGCCGGCCTCATGTAAGTTTGAGTTGTTGAGGACGGAGCCGCGCGCACGCCGCCGCGCCGCAAGCACTATTTAGGCCGCCGCGGCTTTCCCTGTACGGTGTAAAGCAATAGCTGGCAAAAGCCTGATTTTCACAGAAAAAGGGGGCTGCGCATTACTGGTTTTTCAGTGGCGTAGAACGTGACAGGGGAGTAAACGAACGTGACAGGGCTACTTGGAGGGAATTCCCTGGGGATATCTCTCGACAGCAGAACCTCGGTTATTGTCGCTCTCGCGACGGCTGCGGCAGTTCGTGATGAGGCGGCAATCAGGCAAGCGGTGTCCGATGCGCTGGCGGACGGCATCAACAACAACGAAATCCTCGATATCATGACCGTGGCAGCCCGGATACAGCAGAGCATCATCCTCCAGGGAATACAGGGCATTCCTGCCGGGACTTCTGCCGGAACGGGCGCCGGGACGACTCGCCGCAGGCGCGGCCGCCCCCCGGGCCGCAGATCGGCCAATCCTCAGGCCGCCGCGCCGACACCCGAACCGTCGTCCGCGTCCGATGCGGAAGAAATCGCGGCTGCGTTCTCCTCACGAGAAGATTTCTGGGACCAGCTCGTTGCCAGTTTCCAGGCCAGGATGCCGGACGCTCGCCTCTCCCGCACCGCGGGGCCGCGTGAGCGGATCGTCCGTATGGGTCGGGGCAAGATCGGCCTCAATTGGGCCTTCCGGCGACAGGGACGGTTCGCCGTCCAGATCGTCCTCAATAACGAGTCCGTCCAGGACCCGGATCTTGAGGGAATCCGACAGACGGTCGCTGACTACACGGGCGAGACGGTCGAACTCGAAGGGCGAGGAGCAAACCACTCCACCATCGCCATCTATGGCCCCGAGCGGGAGCGCGACATGACCCAGTCCTCTGTGGATTGGGGCGCGGTCACGATGGGTCGCATCTATGAAGTTCTTCGGAGTATTGAGGGCCGTCGCCGCCGTCGTGGCCGCCGCCGCCGTCGTCCCGAAGAGGGCACAGTGGAGTCGCAGCTCCTCGAAAAGCTAAGCATCTACGTGGCTCGCAGTTCCTCATCAGAGGAATAACGTTATCCACGGGCCGAAAGCGCTTAGTTGTTTGCGTCGGCCCCATAAGATGTCGTGAGCCGTCTCTCCGTTCTCACGAATGCCGTTGAGAGGATACGCTCGCCCATCGTCCGTGTTCTTGCCGCGATCGGTGTTCGCCCCAACCACCTGACTGTCCTTGGCGCCCTTATAGCCGTGGGCGCGGGCTACGCGGCCGGGCAGGGTTTACTGCTGCCTGCCGGCCTCATATTCCTCGCAGGCAGCCTCATGGACGGTCTTGACGGCGCGCTCGCGCGTCACACGGATTCGGTATCCCGTACCGGCGCGTTTCTCGATTCCGTATTGGATAGGGCAGGGGAAGCGGCACTCCTTATTGGCCTGAGCTTCTACTTTGCGCGAGAAGAGGACGTTCTCGCAGTCGTAGTGACCACTGCCGCGCTCGCTCTCTCAATGCTGGTGAGCTATGCGAGAGCGCGGGCAGAGAGCCTTGGCCTGAATCGCGGCGGTGTCATCCTTGCCCCGCGCCCGGTCCGTGTCGCCATCCTGTCCGTCGGGTTGGTTATTGCGCAGCCGCTCATCGCCGTTATTGCCGTCGCCGCGCTTTCTGCCGTCAGCGCGCTCCAGCGGATCATCGCGGGAATGGGCGGTAGCGAAGGGGATGAGTAACCGCGGAGCGTCCTAAAGCTACGCCGGGTCGATCGTCAGGGTTTCCCAGAAGAACAGGATCGGCCCCGTCCACGCGCTGTACAGCGACGAGGGCCCTGAAGACACGATCATAAATGCCTCGCGGTCGTCACCCTCCCCGCGAAAGACAACGAGCGTCTCCCCCGTCGTTTCGGCATCCTCGGCTCTCGAAACCCAATTCGCGTGGTATGCTGGCGTGCCATCCGTTAGGGTGGTTTCCGTCTCCTGCACAATCTCAAGGCTGGGCTGCAGCTGCTGGAAGAACCTCATGCGGGCGCTCCCGTACGACATGAAATCGATCTGCGGTGGCGGCAAGTCCCGCTCAACGTCCATGGTGACGGTTTGCTCCGGCGACACGAGAGAAACCACGATCCCTTCGGTGTTGTCCGGGTCGCTGATGAGCCAGTCATCCGGGTACCGGAAACTGAATCCCAAATCATCGTCGTGATACTCAAGTTCCGATGTGCCCGGAATGAGGTACGGATTCGGTGTTGGCGTCGGCTCCTCCTGAAAGAAGCAGCCGGACATCAGCACCGCAGCGGTAAGCATGGCAAGCAAAGCGGCAAAGCCGAGGCGCCATCGCTGAGGCTGCGATCTGCCGAGCGCTGCCTGCACGGTTACCCTTCCCTCCCCACGGACTCTCGAAGCCACGTGGTCAGGAACGGGTCCAACTCTCCGGCCAGCACAGCGTCCGGATCCGACTCCTCATGCCCCGTGCGGTGGTCCTTGACCATCTTGTACGGGTGGAGGACGTAGGTGCGGATCTGATTTCCCCACTCCGGCGCGACAAACTCACCGCGCAGCCGCATCTCCTCCTCGCGCCGCTTCGCCATCTCCCTCTCCACCAGGCGCGCCATGAGGATTCGCATTGCGATCTCTCGATTCCGTACCTGTGAGCGCTCGTTTTGAACGCTAACCACAAGCCCGGTTGGAATATGCGTCAGCCGCACGGCAGTCTCGTTCTTTTGGACGTTCTGTCCGCCCGCGCCGCTGCTGCGGAACGTGTCCACGCGCAGGTCCTCCGGGCTGATCGACACGTCAACGGCGTCATCCACTATGGGCAGCACCTCTACCAGCGCGAATGACGTATGCCGCTGGTGCTGGTTATCGAAAGGCGAGAGGCGGATGAGGCGATGGACGCCCGCCTCCCCTTTCAAGTACCCGTACACGTTCGGCCCGTCGATCTCCAGGTCGGCGCGCTTGATGCCCGCCTCATCGCCGTCCATCCAGTCGAGAATCCTTGCCTTGTGTCCGTGAGACTCACCCCACCGACGGAACATATTCACCAGCATCTGCGCCCAGTCTTGCGAATCAACCCCGCCCGCTCCGGCCTGGAAGGACACGATGGCCGCTCGCCCGTCATGCGGCCCGCTCAACATCGCCTGCGTCTCAAGCTGCTCAAGCGACCGCACAACCTCGCCGAGTTCGGTCTGAAGCTCAGTTTCCAGACCGGACTCGTCCTCGGCCATCGCCATGTCGGCGAGTTCAAGCAGGCCGCGCGCGCGGCGGTCGATGGATTGCCAGGTCTCGATTTCGCTGCGCAGCGTGGAGGCCTCTCTCAGGACGCTCTGCGCGCGCTGTGAATCGTCCCAGAAGTCAGGCTTGGCCGATTCCCCGTCCAACTCCGCAAGGCGTTTTTCCTTCGAGGGCAGATCAAAGACGCTCCAGGTACGTGGAGACCCGATCAAGAAGTGTCTGCGCTTCATTCCTGAGTTCAAGCATGTCGTCAACGACTCCGTGCAATATGCGTGCAGTTATTATTCATTTTACAGGAGCGATTCTCCGGCGGCGGCGCGATGCGCCAACCGTGTTGGCACGGGCACGCGATAGCGTGGAGAACAGGCCAGCGCCCATCTCACGGACGACTCAAGATCCACGTTGTTCCCCGGCGAAACATAGATGGGCCTCACACCCGTGCGCGTCCGTACCACCGCCCCGATAGTGTTCCCTCCGTGCTCCAGCGGCGTCCATGCGCCCTTTGTCTCATTGGGCTGTTGATGCGTGCCGACAAGCCGCGACTTTGCGCACCCGATGGTCGGCACATCGATGGCCAACCCCAAGTGGCAGGCAATCCCCAAACGCCGCGGATGTGCCGTCCCCTGTCCGTCGACAAGAATCACGTCAGGCGTCGTGCGCAGCCCTGCCAGGGCCTCAAGGAGTATCGGCGCTTCCCTGAACGACAGCAGCCCGGGCACGTACGGGAAATCTGCTATCCCCTCCGCCGTTGAGACCTCCACCACTTCAAGTGATGGCCATGCCACCACGACAGCCGCCCCGCGAACACGCCCGGACTCCGCGTCAGGCGGGGAGAGATCCACTCCTGCAATCGTCCGCACCGCGCTCTCCTGCACGGTTCGATCCAACCGCAGTCGCCCGGCCAGTTCTCGCTGGAGCGCCACCGCATCCGACGGTGAGATAGTCCATGAGTGCAGTTCCCGGACTTGCATGTCATCATCCTACGGCCTCTCCGTGGCGCTTGCGTCGCCACGCGCTCCGCGAGTATCATGCCCAAACGTCGGTCGGGGTGTGGCGCAGCCCGGAAGCGCACCTGCATGGGGTGCAGGGGGCCCCCGGTTCAAATCCGGGCACCCCGACCATTGAACTGTCTGGTGAAGCCCGTGCCCCACGTTGAGGATCAACAATGGATGTCGCTTTTGCCTTTATCTGTGATTACGCCGAAAACTCGTCAAAGCTGACTGCCGTCGGCATCGGCTTTGACACCATCTACGCCCAGGAAGTCCCCCTGAGTCACCCGGCCTTCTACGTTGTGGCCGCGTTTCGGTTCAAGGCCGTGGAGGCGGGATCAAAGACCGTTGAGGTCCATATCGTCGATGCTGATGGCGGCGAAGTCGTGCCGCCTCTGAGAACGCAGGTGGAAATCGCCCGGCCGCAGTCCGGCTACACTCATCGGACTCACCGGATCGCTCTCGGATTGCGCGGCGTCACCTTCCGGGCGTACGGCGACTATGAAGTGTCCTGGCTCATCGACGGCCATGAGTCGGCCGTGATCCCACTCAAGATCGCCCCACCTCCCGACCAGCCGTCGTAACGTCAAGCGCTCCTTAACGGAAAACGCCGCCCAACGGGCGGCGTATCGTTCTCTATGTTCGAGAGCTATGACGAAATGGGAATCTGTTGGTGGTTGTTCATGTCGAACTCAAGCCACGGCTGCTCGGCGGCCTCATGCGCCCACCAGAATCCGAAATCGTTATCCTTTGCCGCGAGGTAATCGGTGTCCCGATCTCCCATGTGATAGTAGGCGTCCGCCGGGTTCTCGCGCTTTACCTTGCCGAGCTGGTGCTTGGCGGAAACAAACGCGGGCGTTAGCTCCATGTCTTCCCAGATTTTTCGTTGTACGCTCAGAGGCTTGTCTGAACAACTGCCAATGATGAAACCCACCTCATGTGCCTTGCGGACCATCTCTGTGGTTACCCCACCGGGGGGATCCCCAAGTTCCAGGGTCCCGTCAATGTCAAAGCTCAGAAGTATCGCCATACTTTCCACCCCATGTGACTCCTGTTAGTAAGGCAACTCCCTGCCGATGCCGGCAGGGAGTTGCGTCTTGACTCCCGTATTATGACAGAAGTTTTTAGTCGGGTGAAGTGGCCATCACAACGGTGCCGGCCGTGATTGGCAGCACACCGTGTGTGACCGCAACCTCCGCCTTCGTTGTCACCTGCCGCTCGCCTGCGCGGCCCTGCAGCTGCTCAAGCGGATCGGTGATGAACACGGTGCGCATGCGACCGGTGCCCATGTTGCCGCCGCCGGAGTTCAGTGGGTTCGGGCCCTTGAGGCTGATGTCACCGGCGTAGAAGTCGTGCGCCTCGCCGCGCTTGACGCCGCGCCAGCCGAACGCCTCGATGTAGTACTGCGTGAACACCGCGAAGCCGTCATACGGCGCGAAGATGTCAATGTCCTCAGGCTTGAGGCCGGAGCCATTGTACGATCGCTGGGCCTGGACGTCCGTCCACTCCTCGGTGTCGTCAATGGTCTGCACGAGGCTGCGCGGAGTGAACTGGCTCTGCGTGTGGTCAAGGATATAAACCGGCTTCTGGTTCATGTCCTTGGCCTTGTCAGCCGTCGTCATGATGTAGGCGGACGCGAAGAGAACCGGGCGGTCGCAGTCGAAGATGCTCAGGTCGCGAGCAATCATGCGGCCATTCAGGTAGTCCTCTGTGGTGAACTCGCCGGGCTCATGGTTGGAGTAGTAGCTGTACTCCCAGAGCAGGCCGTTCTTTCGCTCCTGCACCACGAACGGCGCCATGCGGTCATGGTTGGTGCCGTACTTCTCGCAGTACTGGTTGAACGTAAAGCCCTGCTCCGACAGTCCCCAGCCCCACGTGTTCGGCCACACGGCGGGGCCGCGCGCCTCATTCGAGGGGTCTTGGTGATAGCGTCCGGGCAGGTTGCCGTTGGGATACATGACCACCACGGTCTCCGCGCGGCCGTCATAGATGGCCTGGGCGGCCTGCCCGATCAGGTTCCAGATCGGGTCGCCGTGGTTGTTGATGTACCTGATGTTCTTGAAGCCCATCTGCGTCTGAATCCACTGGCCGGTGACGTGCGTCAGGCCATCCTCGGAGTCATAGGGCGGATCAAAGTACGGCCGGGGCCCCCAGACATCGCTCAAGGGAGCGCCATTGCCCTGACCGCCTGCGGAGCCGATGATGCCGTCGACATCATCCATGGTGATGCCGGCGTCTTCAAGGGCGTTCTGAACTGCAATCATCATGTAGGCGCCGAGGGATTTCTCCAGCGTCTCACCGTCCCAGCGACGGTCGACGGGGGAGTGCCCACGAGCCATGAGCGCAACCTTGCCGCGTCCGGGCCAAATGCCGACAGGGTCGTGATTGCGCTCCCAATTGACTTCACGTGCCATCTCTGTCTATTCCTTTCTGACTGATGCGCTTCGCGTGTCTGCCTTGAAAGCTGATTTGCTTACTTGACGATCTTCCACTCCGGAATCATGCGCCCCGGCGCCGCCTCGACGAACTGCACCTCGCAGGTCGCCCCGATGGGAATATCGGGCTCCTCCGAGAGGTTGGTGCCGTAGTCATCGATGAGATTCGTATGGAAGTTGATCACCGGATCCTCTTCAAGCGCCACGATGACGTTGAGGAACGGCTGCAGCGGATGCCACTGGACAAGGCGGGAGTCATACGTGATGGAGTAGCCGACAATCTTGGCGCGGCCACTGGTCTCCTGCCAGGTCATGTGGAAATCAAAGCCGCAGTCGCGGCAGGTGGGCTCCGGCGGATACTGCCGTCGGTCACAAATCGAACAATACTGGACAATGAGCTTGCCCTCGTTGCATGCGTCCCAAAACGGCTGAGTCACCGGATCAGGGACAGGAACAATCGGTCGTGCCATTTTCTCCCCCCACTCTTCCATTGACACTGATATACCGTGCGGAATGTAGCATGGTGTTCAAAGGCATGTCAACGGAACGCGTGGGCACGCCGTAGATGTATAGAATTATCGGAATTCGCGTATATGTTTTAGAGTCAGCCTATAGGATATTTCCTTGCGTCATTCTGAGCGCAGCGAAGAATCTGGGCATCCATTTGTTCAGCAGGCGCGTTCTTGGATTCTTCACTCCGCTGCACTCCGTTCAGAATGACAGTGGCCGGGGCGTACAATCGACTTAAGAACCCTTTGATTGAGCAAACAGTCAGACAGGCAGATTAGAAAGACGTCCGCGTCCATGCCCTTATCCGGATCAACTGACGCAGAGAGCGGAGAGGACGCTCACCCAAGCCTCTCCAAATCACGATTCCAATATGGTCTGCAGTGCCTCAAACGGCTGTACCTTGAAACCAAACATCGTGAACTGGCCGACTCCGTTGACGCCGCACTCCAGGCGCGATTCGATACCGGCACGGCTGTCGGCGAGCTGGCACAACGACATTTCCCGGGCGGCACACTCATCACAGAGTCGTATCTTGCCCATGCGAGCGCGGTAACAAGAACACAGAAGCTCCTCTCCGATTTCCTGGTCCCTGCGCTCTATGAGGCCGCGTTTACCCATCAGGGCATCCGCACCCGCGTGGACGTGTTGGCGCGCAATCCGGCGGGTGGGTTCGATCTCATCGAGGTCAAGTCAACCACAAGCCTCAAGAACGAGCACATCACGGACGTGGCCATACAGATGTATGCGGTTGAGGGCTCCGGCGTCCCCATCGCCAACGCGTACCTCATGCACCTCAACAATGCCTATGTGTATGAAGGCGGCGACCATGATCTGGAGCAACTGTTCACGCTTGAGGACGTAACGGAGGAGGCGCGGGCGTTCATCGCAGACAGCGTGCCAACGGAGCTGGAGCGCATGTGGGCGGCGTTGCGGGCTGATGAGATGCCCGACATCGCAACGGGGCCGCACTGCCTCAGGCCGTATAGGTGCTCATTCTTCGATTACTGCCACGCAGATGAACCCGCCAATCCCATCAGGGAACTGCCGGGACGCCTCGACCCTCACCTTGAGGAAAGGCTGAACGCCGCCGGCATCGCTACTATCGGGAACATCCCGTCGGACGGCGTGGCCGATGCGCTGCTCACACATATGCAGCGCCGCGTGCGGGACAGCGTCGCAAGCAGCGAGCCGTTTGTCGGCCCGGACTTGGGCAGCGCGCTGAGCGAGATCGAATTTCCCATCAGTTTCCTCGACTTTGAGGCGGTCGGCCACGCCGTGCCAGTGTATGTCGGCACTCGGCCATACCAGGCCGTCCCGTTCCAGTGGTCGCTGTATGTGCGTGAGGAATCCGGGGAGCTGCGGCACACGGAGTTCCTGAACGACGACGCGGATGACCCGCGTGAACGGCTCATAACCGCGCTGTTGGAGGTCATGCCGCCCACAGGCTCAATTGTCGCCTACTCGCCGTATGAAAAAACGACAATCGAGCGGCTGGCGCGCGATTTCCCACATTACGCCGAGCCGCTGAACGCCCTGGCAGGCCGCATCGTGGATATGCTCCAGATCGTCCGGCAGCACTACTATCACCCCGCGTTTCATGGCAGCTTCTCCATCAAGTCGGTCCTGCCCGCCCTCGCGCCCGACCTGACCTATGCCGATCTCGCAATCAACGAAGGAACGCTCGCCGCCGTCTCCTATCAGCGCATGATTTCCGCCGAGACTCCTGCTGACGAACGGACGAATCTCAGGGCGGACCTGCTAACGTACTGCGACCGTGATACGGAGGCCATGATCCGCGTGTATGACGCCCTGCGACAGGCAGCAACGCAAGAGTAGAGGAGAATCAAATTGTGGGCATCTTAGGAATTGAGAACCGGACAGAAAACTTCAAAACCGCCAAGACTTTCGCGCCGTTCCTTGTGGACGATTCTGTGAGCGCAGAACCAAAACTGAGGCTCGCCAAGAAACTAGGCGAGCCGGACAGCCCGGACGTAACTCTCTTTTTCTACCCTGTGCGAGATTACCTCGTGAGTGAAAGTGGAGGAAAAGCCTCAGGCTCGCAATATGATGCGAACGTGGAGCTTATTCGCGGAAAGGCTTATCGGGTCTATCGCAAGCTCTTTGGCCCCAAAGGAGAAACCTGCGATTTAGAGGGATCGGTGAGAAAGTATTGGACAGACAGAGACGCCTCAAAAAACATAAATCCACAGAACTACTCTGCTGCGCCGGAACGTAAGGAAAAACTGTTCAGCAATATGCGCAGAACTGAGGTAGACATTGTTCTGACGACGGATAAGCGCGTTTATATCGGCGAGGCTAAGTACGAGAGCAGGTTTGATTCAGATGGGGACAATGTCCTGGTGCATCAACTCATTCGCCAATATGTTGTTGCACGCGTCATGGTTGAAATCCATCCAGAATGGAAAGGCAAGGAAATAATCCCCTTTATTGTTTGCGAAACAGGGACGAAAAAGAGGATCTTTGATAGCCTCGACTCACCCAACCAAAACGGTAGATTCCTGCAGGTTCGCTTCATGATTGAAGAAATGAAGGTACTAAAGCCGGGCAACATCCTCACGTGGAAAGACATCAAGGATATTGCTAAGGGTCAGTAGTCGCCCGCCTAGCCTGTAGAGGTGAGAATGACAACCGCCCCCGCCGCGATTCGCGGCGGGGGCGGTCTTGCTTTTCCCCTATGGTGAGTGGTTGCTCACACTGGGTTTACGTCAGGCGCTTACCCCGGGTTGGTGCTCATCACGACGGTGCCCGCCGTGATTGGCAGCACGCCGTGGCTCACCGCGATCTCGGCCCGACCCGTGATCTGCCGCTCGCCTGCGCGGTTCTGCAGCTGCTCAAGCGGATCGGTGATGAACACGGTGCGCATGCGTCCCGTGCCCATGTTGCCGCCGCCGGAGTTCAGCGGGTTCGGCCCCTTCAGGCTGATGTCCCCGGCATAGAAGTCGTGCGACTCGCCGCGCTTGACGCCGCGCCAGCCCCATGCCTCGATGTAGTACTGCGTGAACACCGCGAAGCCGTCATACGGCGCGAACACGTCGATGTCGTCCGCCGTGATGCCGGAGCCGTTGTAGGACCGCTGCGCCTGGATGTCCGTCCACTCTTCGGTGTCGTCGATCGTCTGCACCAGGCTGCGCGGGGAGAACAGGCTCTCCGTGTGGTCCCAGATGTAGACCGGCGTCTGCTTCATGTCCTTGGCCTTCTCAGCCGTGGTCATGACGTAGGCAGCGGCGGCCAGCACCGGACGGTCGCAATCGAAGATGCTCAGGTCGCGAGCGATCATGCGGCCGTTCAGGTAGTCCTCTTCCGTGAACTCGCCGGGCTCATGCTGCGCGTAGTAGCTGTGCTCCCAGAGCAGGCCGTTCTTGCGCTCCTGCACGACGAACGGCGCCATGCGGTCGTGATTCGTCCCGTACTTCTGGCAGTACTGGTTGAACGTGAAGCCCTGTCCTGACAAGCCCCAGCCCCACGTGTTCGGCCACACGGCCCCGCCGCGCGCCTCGTTAGTGGGATCCTGGTGATAGCGACCGGGCAGATTGCCGTTCGGGTACGTGACCAGCACGGTCTCTGCACGCCCATCGGCGATCGCCTGCGCGGCCTGCCCAATGAGGTTCCAGATCGGGTCGCCGTGGTTGTTGATGTACCTGATGTTCTTGAAGCCCATCTGCTGGCGGAGCCACTGGCCGGTGACGTGCGTCAGGCCGTCCTCCGAGTCATAGGGCGGATCGAAGTACGGGCGAGGGCCCCATACGTCGCTCAGTGGCGCGCCGTTCGGCTGCCCGCCGGCGGAGCCGATGATGCCGTCAACGTCATCAACGGTGATGCCGGCGTCATCAAGCGCGTTCTGCGCGGCGATCATCATGTACGCGCCGAGGGACTTGTCCAGCGACTCGCCGTCCCAGCGGCGATCCGTCGGCGAGTGCCCGCGCGCGATGAGAGCAGCCTTGCCGCGGCCGCTCCAGATGCCGACGGGATCGTGATTTCGCTCCCAATTCTCACGTGCCATATCTCAGTGTTTTCCTTTCCTGTGTGGTCTGTGTCCTGTGAATCTCTACTTGACGATCTTCCACTCCGGGATCATGCGTCCCGGCGCGGCCTCAACGAACTGCACCTCGCATGTCGCGCCGATGGGAATATCGGGTTCCTCTGTGAGGTTCGTGCCGTAATCATCGATGAGATTCGTGTGGAAGTTGATCACCGGATCCTCTTCAAGCGCCACGATGACGTTGAGGAACGGCTGCAGCGGATGCCATTGAACCAGGCGGGAGTCATACGTGATGGAGTAGCCGACGATCTTGGCGCGGCCACTCGTCTCCTGCCAGGTCATGTGGAAATCAAAGCCGCAATCGCGGCAGGTGGGCTCCGGCGGATACTGCCGTCGGTCACAAATCGAACAATACTGGACGATGAGCTTGCCTTCGTTGCATGCGTCCCAGAACGGCTGGGTTGACGGATCCGGGACAGGAACTATCGGTCGTGCCATTTCTACCCCCTTAGCACCCTGAATGTTGCCGTCGAAACGTAGCATCCGCCGCTTGGGGATGTCAAACAAAAAGACCAAAAAAACCGTGCCCGTCCTGCGAATCTCGCAGGACGGGCACGCCCCCAAATTCCCGGTGCAATCGAGCCGGAAGCAGTCTGCCAACTCCTTTTCTCCGGCAGTCGTGATCGCGAGCCGGGAATAACCCCCGCGCTCGCGCTCGCTAACTACCGGCGTCCGCCTGCTGGATGCGAGCTGCAATCGAGGCAAGGTCTGCAAGCTCGGCCACGTCGGTATCGTCGGGGAGCAACCCACGCAGCCGGCGCGCCTGTGTCTCGACCTCGCTCAGATTTCCTTCGCGCGCCCAGTAGCTATGGCGCAGGAGTTCGGCAAATTCAGCGACCACGGCCGCCAGCTGATAGCGCGTTGGCGCATCCGTGAACTCTGCGGCCAGATCACCCCTGGTGACCGACTGCTCGATTTCGCTCACGACGCCGGAGTCGGGATGCTCATAGCGCACCCTCACCGTGGCCAACGTGGTGTCGTTCGTTGCGTCGTCGTTGATCTTGATTTCGTAGAGCGCCGTTACGGAATGGCCCGCGCCGACCTCCCCGGCATCCACCGCGTCGTTGCGGAAGTCCACATCCGCCACGTCGCGGTTCTCATAACCGAGCAGGCGGTAACTGCGGACGCTCTCCTCGTCGAACTCCACCTGGATCTTGGCGTCCCGCGCGATGAACTGGAGCGTTCCCGCAAGGTTCTCCACGAACAGCCGTCGAGCCTCCGCCAGCGTGTCCACGTAGTGGTAGGTGCCGTTGCCGTTGTTCGCCAACTGCTCCATTAACACGTCGTTGAAATTGCCCATGCCAAGACCGATTGTGGTCAGCGTGACGCCCTCATCAACGTATTCACGAATGGTCTTCAGGATGGACTCCGCGCCGGTCGCGCCAACATTGGCCACGCCGTCCGACACCAGGATGACGCGGGTGATCCGCTCCGGGTCAGCCTCATCAGCCGCCATCCGATACCCGAGCTCCAGCCCCTGCTCGGCGTAGGTGGACCCGCCGGCCCCGAGAGCGTCGATGGCGTTGATGATGCTCTGCTTGTGGTCAGCGTCGACACTTGTGGGTTCCAGCAGGATGTGTCCAGTGCTCCCGTAAATCACGATTCCGATCTTGTCAGAATCCCGCAGCTCGTCCACCAACAGCCGCAGCGAGCGCTTGGCCAACCCCAGGCGGTCCTGACGCGCCATTGAGCCGGACACATCGATTACGAAGATGAGTGTGGCGTCCTTGCGGGCCTCCTCTGAGACCGTTTTGCCCTGCAGTCCCACGCGGATCATGTGGTGCGTGTCCAGCCCGAATTGAGACGGCGAGCCATCGACGGTGATGCTGAACGCGCCCTCCTCCGGCTGTTCGTATTCCTGCTCAAAGTAGTTGACGAACTCCTCAACGCGCACCGAATCACTGTCCGGCAGGAAGCCATCTCCGAGGAACGTCCGTGTCACCACGTATGACGCCGTATCGACGTCCATCGCGAACGTTGAGAAGCGGTCGTCCTCCGTGTCGATGAACGGGTTGACACCGTAGCTCTGGAAGAAGGTGAGGTCGTACGGCTCATCGTTAACCGTCGATGTGCCACCAATCTGGTTGAATCCCTCCTGTCCGCTTTCCCACGTAGCGTCCATGTCGTAGGATTCCGATTCGGATGCTGCCATTGAAGGGGCCGACGTCGGAATAGCCTGAGACCCGGTGATGACGAGTGCCGTGGCGGTAGGCGGAGGGCTCATGGATTCCCCATCCGCTTTTTCCTCCGTCGTCGCGCAGCCGGTCGCGACGACAACCACGGCCAGCAAGGCGATTATCGCGATCCATATGCTATTCATTTCATGCGCCTCCTGTGTCACTGCCTCAGGCTCGGCCGCCGCCGACCCCGTAACCACAGTCGCGCTGAAGTGGGTACAATTCTGACTACAACACTGTTTCATTCCTGTTGAAACGAGTGTCAGATATGTCACATTCGCCCACCTTTGCCGATCTTCTGACGGAATACATGGAGCGCACGGGCATCGGGGACGCCGAACTTGCCCGCCGCATCAACGTCAATCGCCTTACCCTCATTCGCTGGCGCGAGGGCGTGACCGAAAGACCTCGACATCGTGAGGATGTGGCCCGCTGCGCCGATGTTCTACGCCTCACGCCGGAGGAGCGCGACGAATTTCTCCTCGCTGCCGGATTCCAGCCGGATAGCCCGATGGCGGCGTCTCCGACCGGTGATGAAGGTGAGAGCGACGTCGATGTCGCACGGGAAGAGGTGGGCGGAGAGGGGGCTGCCCAGCCTCCAACCACGGGATTCACCCTTAACAGGAAATGGGCTCTCGCGATTGCCACGATAGCCGCTATTGTGCTGCTGGGCGCAGGATTGGCGGTCGTTACAGACAACCTGGATCTGATTGGCCCTGAACCCACTCCTGTACCTGCCACACCCACCCCAACCCCCACGCCCGCTGCAACGCCAACCCCCACCCCTGCCGTTCCCACGGCTACGCCTTTGCCCGCCACCGTTGCGCGCGATGGCGAATCCCTCATCCTGCTCGCTCCATTCGCCAACTACACCGCCGGCGCGCAGGGATACAACGTTTCGGGCCGGCTTCAAGAGCGGATCGACGCGGAACTGCATCTTTCCGGACTGGCAAATGCGCGCACATTCCTGTGGCCCGACACGATCCGATCGGAAAGCGAGGCAAGGACCGTCACCGAGAGGTCCGGCGCGCTGCTCACAATCTGGGGTGAGTACGACAGCGGGCGCGTTCTGGCCCGGTTCACGACTGCTCAAAGTCCTGACGGAACGGGCGGACAACCGGTCGTCAACATCGCCTCTTCACCCTCGGAACTCCCGACGACCATCAACGTGAACCTGACCGGTGCTGTTCGATATGTGGCCCTGATGACCTCGGGGCGCGTCTACCTGGATCAGGGAGAGTATGACCGCGCCAAGGCCGTCCTTAGGCGAGCGGCCATCCCACCACCCGAGGATCCCGCCGCATTGGCAGATATCCGCTATCTGTTGGGTATCGCCTACCTCGACGGCGAGCGATTCGACTACGACGAGTCCATCTCCTGGTTCACCCTCGTCCTGGAAGTGGAGCCGCGATTCGTTGAGGCGTTGAATGGCCGTGCCGTTGCCTACATGCGGCGAGACAGGGAAGGCGATATCCAGTTGGCGCGCACCGACCTTTTCCGCGCCGAGTCCATCCAGCCTGACCACGCCGAAACCCACTCAAACAGGGGCCGGGCGCACATGCTCCACGCCGGAACCGATGAACTCAACCAGGCCGTCAGCTCGTTTTCAAGGGCCATTGAACTGGTCCCGGACAACGGAACTGCCTACGTCGACCGTGCCGGGGCGTACATCGCTCGCGGCCAGGTGTCGGACTTCACGCTTGCACGAACTGATCTTGATCGCGCGCTGGAGTTGGAGCCGGGCCTCACAGAAGCCTTTGTCACTGCAGGTCTGCTGCGTGTCGCGAGTGGCGGCAGGGCGGACCTGAGCCTCAGCATGATTGATTATGGCCGTGCCATTGATTTGGCCCCCGAATCTGCGGATGCCTGGTTCCATCGGGGCCTTGCCAACTCGGAACTCGGCTTTCTCCCCGAATCAGCCGCTGATCTGGAGAAGGCAGCGGAGCTCGCGCCGAGTAACCTCAGTTACCAGGATTCTGCTTGCCGCGCCCTCGTTGTCGCGGGTAACGCCGCCTCCGCGCTCCGCTACTGCAATGCGGCAGTGCAGGGCGGGTATCACAGGGCGCTTTACTCACGAACGCTGGCGAACGCGACGCTCCTCCTTGCTGATGATGCGGAGCGCGATCTTGCCGACTACATCACGTGGGCCGAGTCACCGGCGGCGGGGGCGTGTGGCGCCGTCCTCCTGGATGCCGCCGAGATGCTCAATGCTCCCATCGCCACAGCGCGAGGCGGAGCTGAGATGTGGGACCTGCTACAGTTCCGCCCGCGCCCAATCATCCCCGGCCGCCCTGCCTGCTAAAGATGCAGCATCCCCCCACCCGTCATTCCCGCGAAAGCGGGAATCCAAAGCCTCAATGTGCCGCCATAGCCGGAACGCGCAAAGCCAGCGCCTGTAGATATGTCTGGTGATTGCGAAGCCAGAAGATTGCCCCGCCATAGCCGGAACGCGGAAAGCCAACGTCTTCAGAAATCTGGGGTGATCGCGAAGTTTAAAAGAACCCGCCCTGCCGTTCGGCAGGGCGGGCCTCCCCCTCCCCCGGGTTGTGGGGTGAAAAGCTGACTAGTTGCTGTACCCGGATGACGGCCGCGCCGGTGCTTGCGGCAGGTCACGCATCATGTGGTCCAACACGTAGCGGAAGTCCTTGAATGAGTCCAGCCGGCCAAGTTCTCCATCGAGAGAATCGAGTCGATCCGCCAGCACAGCCAACTCGTACTGCACGATCTCAGCGCCGTACGAGTCCGTGTT
>DAOUKW010000173.1:0-13703 GCA_034420915.1 Dehalococcoidia bacterium | reverse complement strand
GTTCTTCGTCACGCGCTGCCGAATGCCATGATCCCGATTGTGACTGTGATTGGAATCCTGGCCCCAATCGTACTCGTCGGCCTGGTCCTCATTGAGCAGGTCTTTAGTCTGCCTGGTGTTGGACGGGAGTTGCTCGACTCCATCTACCGGCGAGATTTCCCGGTGACCAGGGCCATCCTCTTATTGCCGGCGCTTCTGGTGATTCTGAGCAATCTCGTTGTTGATGTTCTCTACGCACGCCTTGACCCCCGGATTCGTTACCAGGGCGGCCACATTGCGTGATGAATCCGTGCAAATAGGGAGCCGAATGCTTGACACGGTAGGGGGGCATCCATAGCATGGTGCGAAACGCGGGCAACGAGCCGTGGCGCAAGCAACGGTCCGATTCCCAATGATGCAGACTGGCTTGTAGCCTAACGGGGAGGGGCGAAAGCAGATGTGGGCATATGTAATACGCCGCATATTGTTGGCAGTGCCGACAATCTTTGGCGTGACCATCGTGGTCTTTCTGATCATGCGCATCGCGCCGGGAGACGTGGCCATCATGATGCTTGGCGGCGGCGAAGGTGGCGGAGGTATCGACCCCGAGGCGCTTGAACGGATCCGTACGGAGCTTGGCTTAAACAAACCGCTCTATGAACAGTATCTAGGGTGGATTTATGGACTGTTCACTCTCGACTTTGGCAAGTCCTTCTTCTACAACGCCGACATGGATCGGCTGATTGGCCGGAAAGCTCCTCTTAGCCTGCAGGTTGGCGTGATGGGCCTCGTCATCGGGAGCATCCTGGGGATTACCGGTGGGGTCATCGCGGCACTCAAGCAAGACACATTCTTCGACTACCTCATTCGCGGCATCGCGATCCTTGGCATCTCCGTCCCGACGTTCTGGAGCGGCATGATGCTGATTCTCATCTTTGTCCGGTTGTTTGACTGGATTCCCCGGCAGGGTTACATCCCCATTTGGGAAGACCCGATTGCAAACCTGGCGCAGTTGATTTGGCCTGCTCTCATCATTGGCCTTGGCTTCCTGATGGGTGTGCCATTACGCATGATGCGAGCAACCATGCTTGAGGTCATGCGGGAGGACTATATCCGCACGGCTCGCGCCAAAGGGCTCAAGGAGCGCGTGATTATCGTCCGCCACGCCATGCGGAACGCGCTGATCCCGGTGCTCACCCTTATCGGCATCTTCCTGCCGATCACAGTGACCGGCCTCGTCGTCACGGAACAGGTCTTCGGCCTTCCGGGCATTGGCCGCATGATGGTGGACTCCATCAACCAGCGAGATTTCCCTGTCGTTCAGCTCGTGGTGACGCTAACCGGCTTTGCCGTCGTCGCTGCGAACCTGGGCGTGGATCTGCTCTACGGATGGCTTGATCCAAGGATCCGGTACTAGACCGTCCGGCAGGTGTGAGAGAAGAGAACCAGCCACGTTCAGGCTGAAAATCGAGTAGACGGCACTCAGAGGGAGCAAAGAGATGGCGGCACAGACTGAAGCAGTCGCAGAGATTATCGGTCAAAGGCGACGGCGAAATATCCTGCAGCGCAACTGGCTGCTGTGGAGGAGGCGACCGCTCGGGTTAGTCGGGCTGGGTCTCGTGTTTCTGCTGATTTTCATGGCGGCAACTGCGCCGCTCTGGCAGTTTGCGACATCCGCTGCCTCGAACTATGAGGGCTTTATCGAGTATCGCTACGCGTCACAGATATCGGCTCAGTTGGTTCCACCCAACGCGGAGCACTGGCTGGGCGGGGATCGCTATGGACGTGATCTGTTTACCAGGATCATTTTCGGGGCCCAAATCTCCCTATACGTCGGCTTCGCAGTGGCGCTGGGAGCCGGAACTGTGGCCGGCATCCTCGGAATCACCAGCGCGTACTTCGGTGGCTGGGTTGACCTGCTGGGCCAGCGCCTCGTTGACGTCCTCCAGGCATTCCCGGGTCTGATTCTTGCGATGGCCATTGTCGCCATCCTTCAGACCTTCAGCATTGAGGTCACGATTATTGCGATTTCAATTCCGGCGTTACCCGCCATGATTCGCGTTGTGCGCGGGCAGGCATTGTCCGTAACGAAGACGGACTATGTGCTGGCCGGCCGGACTATCGGAGCCAGCCATCTACGGCTCATTTTCAGATACATCATGCCCAACTCGATGGCGCCGTGGATCATTGTTGTGACCGGCCGGCTTGGCTCTGCAATCACGACAGAGGCATCCCTGAGCTTCCTCGGTCTGGGAGTTCCGGAACCACATCCGTCCTGGGGCGGCATGCTCAACGCCAGCGCGCTGGACTTTGCCGAGCTTGCTCCCCACATCATCGTGTTCCCCGGCCTCGCTCTCAGCATGGCAGTGTTCGGGTTCAACGTGTTTGGAGACGCTCTGCGGGACGTTCTGGATCCGCGGCTGCGGGGACGCTGATTACTGAGGGCGCTTCGATACCGGATCGATCACCCACTAAGACTGCTGCACAATGACCCCGGCGCTCCAGCCGGGGTCATTTGGTGCTAAGGTGGAGGCACAGGGAAAGTGCCTATTCTAGTGATCGATGCAGTGAGACACTTCAACCCATGAGACGGTCATTAGCCTTTGTGACGGTGTTCATTCTGGGAACACTTATCGTGTCCGGTTGCGGCGGGGATGATGCTACGTACACGATTTATTTCCAGTCCGATCGCGGCGGAAACTGGGACATCTACTCCGTACAGCATGACGGCGCAATGGAGACGCAGGTCACTGATCACCCCCTTGATGATATTTATCCTGCCGTCAGCCCTGATGGGACCAAACTGGCGTTTATCAGGCGTTCAGGCAATGCGACTGACATCATCCTGGTGGACACGGACGGAGGAGAGGAACAGAATCTGACGAACGGTCTCGTGAGCGGGACAGTTGAGTCATTGACCTGGTATCCGGATGGAGAGCGGCTGCTCGTCACTCTTTGGAGTATGACCCTTGCATCCGGCCGTCCTCAGCTCTATTGGATGGACGCAGGGGGCATGGCTGCGGATGGAACGGGAATGAACTTGCTTGGTCAGGACACGGCGTATTCCTACTGGAATCCGCGTATGAATGCGGATGGAGAACGGATCGCGGTGTCGGTCGGCCTTTCGCCGGAGATTGTCGATGTCCACGTACTGGACAGCAGTGGAGAGTTTATTCGTGTTATCCCGCAGGAGACATTCCTGAGGCCAACGGGGGAATTCAGGGCGCCGAACTCCTCTGAGGATTACCCGGAGTACGCTCCAAACGGCCGGGACGTCATTATGCAATCAAACGCATCTGCGATTACAAATCCCGCCGATGCCATTCACCTCTGGTATGTGTCATCCCAGGGACGCAGGAGCGCCGACCGCACGCCGGATGCGCCCTATAACAGCATGCACCCGTCATGGTCCACTGTGCTGGACGGCCAGACCATCGTCTTTGCGAGCGATCGTGAGGGCAACAATGAGATTTATCTTTGGAGCCTGAGCGGCGAGGCTGAGCCGGTTCGCCTCACCGACAATTCTGCCAATGACTCGAACCCCAGTTGGCTCAAGATTGATCCGGATGCTGAGTAGCTGTCCACCTCTGTGGGCTACCGGTCATCCCGATTCCAGCGAGTCAGGCGGCGTTCGAGTCCGTCCACGGCGTAGTAAATGCCGAGTCCAAGCAGAGCCATTGCAATCACACCGGCGTACATTTCCTCATAGGCAAGCCGTTGCCATGACTCCGAATAGATGAAGTAGCCCAGTCCCTGCCGCGCGCCTATCGTCTCCACGAAGAACAGGACTGCTATTGAGACGCCGGTGCTAACGCGGAGCGCCGTGAAGAGGCCCGG
Source organism: Dehalococcoidia bacterium (assembly GCA_034420915.1). Lineage (GTDB taxonomy): Bacteria > Chloroflexota > Dehalococcoidia > UBA6926 > UBA6926 > VXMO01. The sequence goes on along the minus strand of DAOUKW010000173.1, from coordinate 9,887 downwards.
CAGTGACGCAGGCACATATACATATCTCAGTAACTGAACACGATTGGCGCCAAGCGAGCGCAGGGAAAGAACCAACTCCGGCCGCACGGTGCGGACCTCGTCGCGCACGAGGATGAGAATCTGGAAGAACAGGATTAGAGCGATCATGGTGATCTTGCTCGCGTCACCCAGACCGAGAACAACGAGGACGATTGGCAGCAGTACGATTTTGGGAATCGGGTAGCTCAGGTAGATGATGGGGGCGGAAAGGGTGTAGAACCGGCTGCTTGTGCCAAAGATAAGTCCCAGGGGGGCCGCGATTGCAGTTGACACTGCGATTGCGACAAGGATTCGATATGCGCTCACCGCCGCGTGTCCCAAAAGACCCTCGTCGAGCTGGTCAACGAAAGTAAAGGCCACCGCGATGGGGCTGGGTAGAATCCTGGAGTCCAGAACCCAGGAGCCCACAAGCCAGACGATCAGCCCGCACAGGACTGCCAGACTGCCAATGCCGGCGCTGGTGAAGGCCTTGGCGCGATCTAGAATTCCCCCGAACACCGATTGTCTCATCAGGCAGATGCCGTTTCAGAAGTAACGTTGAGACGTGTCCTCACATCGCTGGCCAAGGCGCGAAACTCGTCCGAGTCGATGTAACCGTCCTGTCCCGCGCCCGGGTTGTCAACGATGATAGGCGGCTCATCCGGGCCCCTGCCCATGATCAGGATCCTGTTGCCGAGTGTTACTGCTTCATTGATGTCATGGGTGATTAGGACGGCGCTGCGACCCTGGGCGATTCCAAGATCAAGGGCAAGCAGCTGCAGCGTCCCTCGCGTAAGCGCATCGAGCGCGCTGAACGGCTCGTCCATGAGCAGCAAAGTTGGAGACACGGCTAGGGTGCGGGCGATGGCGACACGCTGCTTCTGACCCCCGGACAACTGCCCCGGATAACGGCGAGCCAGGTCTCCCAGGCCCAGTCGGTCAAGCCACAACTGCGCCTCGGCGCGCCACTCGCGGCCGCGTACGCCCCGTAGCCGCAATCCCATCCCCACGTTATTGAGGGCGGTCTCCCATGGCAAGAGGCCGTGATCCTGGAGGATAAGGCCAATGTCCCGGCGTGGACCGACGATGGGCTCTCCCGCGACGGTTATAGCGCCTGCGCTGGGAAGCCGAAGGCCGGCCAGGATATAGAGCAGAGTAGTCTTGCCGCATCCTGACGGCCCGATGATCGCCAACGATTCGCCTTCCGACACCTCCAACGAGAAGTTCCGAAGTACCGCAGTGCCCCCGGGGTACGCGAACGTCACGCCCCCGAGGACTGCGATTGGCTTCCGGTCAGACATGTCAGGTCGTCGGCCATTCAGACCGTATTATCCCTACGGAATGAATCGTGGATGCACCCAGTGACCGTACTCCCTTGCCTGGTTAATCAGCCCCTTTTCAAGGAGCCATTCTGAGGCCTGCTGTGTCTCGGCGGCAGTTGGAACATCATTGCTGGGGAATGGTGGAACGTTGAAGATTCCAACAAGGAACTCCGGCAGGCGGGCCTTCGCCGGCAAGAGGTACGCGTACTCGTCCGGATTTGCGTTGATTCGCTGCACGGCCTCCTCATGGACTGCGAGGAACTTCTTCACGTTTTCCTCGTGGTCCGTCAGGTAATCGACGTTGAACTCCATAACGCTCATGCCGAGACGACTCTGACGGTCGTCAAGGATGACTGTCCCGCCCGCGTTGACTGCAAGCGTAATGAGCGGCTCAGGCAATACGGCAGCGTCCAACTGTCCTTGCGACAGCAACTCCATGCGGACCGGGATTGCAGCGACCTCCGTCTTCTCAACGGCATCACGATCGAGACCTGCCTCGTCAAGGTACAGATCAAGATGGTATTCGATGAGGGAGTTGGTGGAGATGCCAACGCTCCTGCCTTCTAGATCAGCAGGCGACTCGATACCGCTGTCCGCTCCGGCAACTAAGGCGATCATTGCTACATCGCCGGTGGCGCGGTACGTCGTCTTCACAATCGAAACATTGTGTTGCTCGCCATTGATGAGCCCGGTGGCGATCAGGTCCGCAAGCTGGCCGTCTATCGCGCCGGATTCGAGAGCAGCGTTGCGATCAAGAGCGCTGCTGAACGTTTCAAGCGTCACGTTAAGCCCGGCGGCCTCGAACAGGCCCTCTTCCTCCGCAAGGTAGAAGGGCACGCTGTCGATGATCGGCAGCAGCCCCACCCGGATCGGCGTATCGTCAACGACGGGTGTCGGCGTGTCCGGCACCGGAGTCGGGGCAGGCGTCGGTGTATCTTCCGCAAAGGCATCGCACGCCATGCCAAGAACAGTGATGGCCGCCACCGCAAGGATGGCAAAAACCCAGCCTAAACGACGTGGTTTCACAACTAGTCCTCCTCAAAATCCATGTCTTCCGCTTCTTTGTCCGCAAACTGATTGAGTGTCGCGTTACTGCCCATCCCCTGGTATTGCAGGGAAGCGGGCAGCGGGAATGTTGCTGAATCAATGACGTTGAGCGCCCGCGCCGCGAAGTAATCAACGATGTCATCCACCGTGCGAGGCTTCAGATAGAACGCGGGGGCGGGCATCAGAATCGTTGCGCCCAGTTCCGCCAGCCGCTTCATGTTGTCCAGGTGGATGGCGGACAAGGGCGATTCCCGAGGGATAAGCACCAGCGGGCGACGCTCCTTGATGGTCACGTCTGCCGCGCGCCGCAGAAGATTGTCGCCGAGGCCGTGAGAGATGGCCGCCACGGTGGCCATGCTGCATGCGGCGACAATCATTCCCCGCGTCGGGATTCCGCCGCTCGCTATCGGCGCGCCAAGTTGTTTGGACGTGTAGTAAGAGAAACACTCATTGGCCGCCCACGCATCGAGCGTACGTGAGAACGGTTCGTCCATCTCCTGCGCCCACACCTGCCGCCCCCCGGAAGTGATGGTGCAGACCACGGGGATCTGTGCCTCCAGCAGGGAGTCGATGATGCGCTTGGCGATGGCCGCGCCGCTACCGCCGGAGACGCCGACGATGACGGGCGACCGGTCCATGTCTGATCTATGCTGCATATCCGCTGCCCGGCTCTAACAGGACGGCGACCGCCGTAAAGATAAAGACGATGATGGCAATGACGCCATTGATGTTGAAGAAGGCGATGGTGACTCGGGAGAAATCGTCCGCCTTGACGAGCGAATGCTCCCATGCGAGCAAAGCGGCGGCGATGGCAACGCCGATGTAGTACGGCCACCAAAGACTCATCATCACCCCCAGCGCCACGAGGAACACGATTGTTAGGAGATGGGTAACGCGCGCCCACCACAACGCTGTGGGAATGCCCCACTTGACGGGAATGGTGTGGATCTTGCGTGGGATGTCGAAGTCGTAATCCATGCATTGGTAAATAAGATCGAATCCGGCCACCCATGTTGTGACGGCCATCGCGAGAATGACAGCCTCCAGCGGCAGCTCTCCCGCCACGCCTATCCACCCGCCCGCTGGTGCGATGCCGTCCGCGAACCCCAGCCAATAGTGCCCCGTCCATGTGAATCGCTTGGCATAGGAATACGTGATGACAATGATGGCCGCGACGGGCGCGAGTATGAGCGCAAGAGTGTTCAGCATGTATGCGGCAAAGAAGAAGATCACAAGACTGACAAGCAGCATGCCGAGCATGTCGGACGGGCGGAGGAGCCGTTGGGGCAGGGCCCGCATTGCCGTGCGGGGATTCTCCGCGTCCATCTCACGGTCGATGAGGCGGTTCGCGCTCATGGCGACGGTGCGCGCGGCGACCATCGCCACGGTGATCCAGATGAATTGTGAGAGAGTTGGCCAGCCGCCTGCCGCAAGGATCATGCCCAGGTAGGCGAACGGCAGGGCGAAGATGGAGTGCTCAAACCGGATGGAATCGAGCATGATGCCAAGCCGGCCCATATAGGACCAGGGGCGGGCGAGAGGCGGGCGGCCGATGGAATCCATCAGATGCCGTACTCCGTCCAGCGGCGTGTCACCTTTTCGATGACCTCATCGTCCATAACGATGTCCGGCATCCATTGACGCTCGCCCATCTCGCCTGCACCGGACTTGCGCGTGGCGTCGATGCCGATCTTGCTGCCGACCCGCGCCGTGGGTGAGGCAACGTCGAGGTCGTCAATCGGCCCGTCGGCGAAGAAGATGTCCCGCCGCGGATCAACGTTGTTGGACAGCCGCCACACAACCTCAGACGGGTCATGAATATCCACGTCATCGTCAAAAACCGCGATGGCGCGCGCCAATGACATCAGCCCCAGCCCCCACATGCCGCTTACCGTTTTCTGCACGTGGCCGGGGTACTCCTTCTTGATGGAGACGAGCACAAGGTTATGAAAGACGCCCTCCGCTGGCATGTGAACATCAACGATCTCCGGCAGCATCAGCCGCATGAGGGGCAGGAAGAGCCGCTCCGTCGCGACGCCCATCCAATAGTCCTCCTGCGGCGGCCGCCCCACGACGATGGTCGGGTAGATCGGATTGCGGCGATGCGTGATAGCCGTCACGTGAAACACGGGATACTCATCCTGGATGGAGTAATAGCCCGTGTGGTCGCCGAACGGGCCCTCCGGACGCCGCTCAGACGGATCGACATAGCCCTCAATGATGTATTCGGCCTGCGCGGGCACATCAAGATCAACCGTGACGCCCTTGGCAACAGGAACCGGTTGGCCGCGCAAAAATCCCGCCAGCACATACTCGCTCACATCGCCTGGCAACGGGGCGGAACCGGCCCATATGAGAGCCGGATCGCCGCCCAGCGCCACCGCGACCTCCATGCGTCCCGCGCCGCGCTCTGCCGACGCCCGCTCATGCTGCGTGCCAACCTTGTGCGTCTGCCAATGCATCCCGGTGGTGTTCTTGTCATAGACCTGCATTCGATACATGCCGAGGTTGTGAGTGCCCGTGTCAGGGTCTTTGGTGATGACGAGTGGCAGGGTGATGTAGCGTCCGGCGTCCTGCGGCCACGTCTTGAGGATGGGCAGCGAGAGGAGATCGACGTCATCGCCCTGCATGATGACCTCCTGCGCCGGCGCGTCCTCACGCTCGACGGTGCGCGGGCCGATGCGGCCGAGCTTTACCAGGTCGCCCAGCATGCGCAGCTTGCCCATCAAGCCCTCGGGCGGGCCGCCCTGCGCCATCGCCATCATCTTTTCGATCTGTGCGGGCAGCTCGTCCAGGTTCTCCACGCCAAGCGCCCACGCCGCGCGCTGCTCCGTTCCATAAAGGTTGATGAGCACCGGCGTGCCCTCGTAACCCTCGACGTTTTCAAAGAGGAGTGCAGGGCCGCCCTCACGCAGGACGCGCTGTGTAATCTCCGTGATCTCAAGGTCCCACGTCACGGGCGCCGTGATGCGCTTGAGTTCACCGCGCTCCTCAAGGAACTTGATGAACTCGCCGAGGTCTCGATACGCCTGTGGCATGGTCAGTCGGCCTCCGCGCCGGTGGATATCATGCTCGCATTGCTCACGCCCACGCTTGAAAGCAGGATTGACTTCAACTGCGGCGCTGCCGACGTGAGCGGCGAAGGCTCGCCCGTATACAGCCACCGGAGGATGATCTCGTTCAGCGCTCCCATCCACGCGTAGGAGGCGAGGGTTGTATCGAGCGCCGGGATAGACCCGTCCTCCACGGCGGCGTCCAGCCGCTCGCGAATCAGGCCGGCAAAGCGGTCATGCAGCCGCAGCAGTGATTCATCGAACGCGGGCCCAAGCCCAACGCCGCTGGCCAGCAGCACCTTGGCGAGTTTCGCGTGGCTGGCGAACGTCTCCAGCGTCGATTCGATAACCGCCCCCGCCTTATGCGCGCCGCTCTGCCTGCTTTCGATTGACTCGCGAGCATCGGACAGCAACCGATCGGCGAATCGATTGACCAGCGCAAAGAAGATCTCGCGCTTGCCGGGAAAATGGAAATAGATGCCGCCCTTCGAGCCGCCGGAGGCGGTGGCGATGTCATCGACGCTTGCGCCGTGGTAGCCGGATTTGGCGAACACCTGCGCCGCCGCCTCAAGAATGCGCTCCCGCGTGGAGGCCTTTCCCGCGTCCACGGGGCCGCCGGACGCGCCATCAGCGCGCCCCCGCGAGTCTTCAGAAACCGTCGATGAGATGATCGTCCTCCGCGCACAACCGACTGACCAGTCGGTCGGTAGCTCATACCACTCTATGAGAGGCCACGCAGGCGGTCAATGGGGGCGTGTTACGGCAACAGAACGTAAGCTATGGAGTAGTATTGGGCAGAGGTTGTGACGACTGGCTGAATTCGAGGTTCTTGATGGCTACGAGACAGAGAAGAGAAGAAGACGCACGGCATGTGATCCAACCTTTCATCGATGATTGGGCAGGCCGGACTGAAAACGAATGGGAAGCTTTCCGAAACTTTGCGGTGGGGCAAGTTCTCTGGGATGAAGGTCTCACTGACGAACAAATAGAAGAAGCTACCGCGATGGATGCCTCAGGCGACATGGGCATAGATGCTTGGTGGCTCGCAGCCGATGAATCAGGTGCAAAACTGTACTTGATTCAATCCAAGGATAAGCGTGCGACGAAAGAAGACCTGACCAAGCTTCGTGAAGGGTTCATCAGCGTTATGGATCCGTCAAAAGCTTATATGGCAAATCGTGCTCTGCAAGAGAGGGCCGCAGAGTTACGAGACAGAATCGCTCCCGGACTCGCGATTGAATTCCACCTCGTTTCGTCTCAGCTCGTTCAGCGGAATCTCAAGACGGATGGAGAATCATTGGATGATGGCCACATCGAGATAGAGGGTACAAGGTATGCCTTTTCTAGTTTCGTACATGACGTGGAGTCGCTTGCACAGAGCCTACGGGTTATTGACACTCAACCGATCGAGGCCGATTTCACCGTAAGTAATGATGGGCACTTCGTTCTCGAACCAAAGAACGCGGCAAAGACTGTTTCGGCTGCTATATCCGCCTCGGAACTTGCCTTGCTTTATAGCAAGAATCGAACAAATCTCTTTAGGGAGAACCCGCGCTATTACCTGGGAATGCGTAATAGCGTGAACGACGAAATGTATGAAACGCTGCGAACAGAACCCGCCAATTTCTACTTGTATAACAATGGACTTACCGCGACTTGCTCAGGCGTGACAGTGGAGGGTAATGGCGACGAGAGACAACTGCGGATAAGAGACTTTCAGATCGTTAATGGCTGCCAGACAACAGTCACCATTCACGAGATTTGGCGGAAAGGGATACTGGGGGACAAGCTCAAGGAAGTTCTCGTTCCAATCAGAATCATTGAGACACAGCAGACTGCCCACACCGCGAAATTTGTGGCAACACGAACTAATCGTCAGACCGCAATGAAATCGGAGGATTTTCATTCCGGCGATACCGTCCATGAGAACTTGCATGCTCAATTTGATCGCCTAAGTCCCAGATGGTATTACGAACACAAACGAGGAACGTGGAATACGGACATGAGCGGCTCCCGGGCCAGAGCACCTTACCGGGGGGGCGAATTCGGTCTAAGGGTCATAAAAATGAAGGATCTGGCCCAAGCCTGCCTGGCATTCCGTAATCTGCCCCATATTGCAGGTGACCGAGTAAGGGAGTACTTCAGGTCCGATGAGCTCCACGCCAATCTCTTTCCGGAGTTCGCGACCGCGCACCAGTTGCTACTACCGTTCGTGCTATTCAGTAAGGTGAGCCTTTTGGTTCGGGATGTGCAACGAGAGGCCGCGGATAGAGGTGAGCCATACTCTTGGTCGCTTCAGTACATTCGGTTTCCAATCGTTGCGAACGTTGCCCAACTGTTGCGGTATCTACTGGGAATTGAGGGTGAAGAGTACTTTGGAGTGCTGGAGTCACAGCGGCTCGTGGAATCTATGTCCGAATGGGATTCAGACATCATGAATCTGGTGATTCCTCAGGTCGTGGAGTACTTTGATGGGCAAGCCAAGCAGGGTCATGCCGTACGTTCGCTAGTTCGTCAAGGGGAGTGGCTCACTGATGTATTCGATCTAGTAAGGCGTGAAGCTAACCGGCAGCTTGATGTCGAAGCTCGATTCGCCCGACAACAGAGTGTGGACGCGGAGACCGTCGGCCTCCGCAGCGTATTGCCGATTGTTCTTCCATCTCCGAGTAGCTAAGAGGTGATCCAATGATAGATTCAGACTACCTTTTGACGGGACAAGATGACCCTAAAATTGCCGTTGAAGCGGAGCAGTTGGGACAAGAGATGAGCCAAGCCTGCTTCAGCGTCGAACTTAGCCAACTCTTGTCTGCAGTGGACTTCATGCCGATTCTTCTTGACCGACGCTACACCGTTGGTGAAGTACTACGTACGAGTGCGGCCCAGTGGTTGGCGTTGACCTACCAAGAAGACATCCACAAATCGGCTGCCAAGCTTGGATCATCCGCAAGAGCCCATGTGCTGCTGACCGAGAAGTTGGCCTCAGAAACATCCTCGGCACAGGCGGCGCTAGTCAACAGGCTTACTCCACAGTTCTTCACGAATTTCTGCAATGATCGTGGCCTGATCGATTGGCCCAAGCTCGTTGAGTTCAACAGCGGAAACATGAACGGATAGGGGGTGATGGCATGACCTTTGCCTCTCAGGGGCCAGAGCAACAGGGGCCGGTAATAACACTGCCAGGCCTCTACGGAGTTGAATACGAGAACGTCGTCGAGATCGATACGGATCCTGCCTTCATGAGGCATCTGGCTAAGTGCGAGGAATGTGATTGGAGGCCGCCTGACCTCGGCAGCCGCCCCGAAGTGGCATGCCAGGCGCACACCGCTCAAACCGGGCATGTGACTGTCGCCGTCTTGGCTGAGTACGTTTACTACACGCGCGAGGAAGAGCCAGAAGATGACGACGCGTAAACCACGCCCTGAAGCCTCCCCGGAGGCTGTGGTTAAGGCCACCGGTAAGACGATGGAGGAGTGGAACTCCATCTTGGACGCGGCGGGGGCGCGCGACCTGACGCACAAGGAGATCGCGACGATGCTCCGGGAGGAGCACGGCGTCTCCCCATGGTGGAGCCAGCACGTGACCGTCGACTATGAGCGGGCGCGCGGGATGCGGGAGCGCTATCAGACCACGCGCGGGTACCAGGTCAGCGTGAGCAAGACACTCCCCGTGCCGCTCTCGGAACTCTATGGCGCGTTCGCCGATCTCTCGCGACGCGGCCAATGGCTGCCGGAAGCGCCGATCACGGTGCGCAAGGACACGCCCGAGAAAACGACCCGCGCGACGTGGATGGACGGCGACGGCGCTGAAACGAGTCTCGATGTCAGCTACTACGCGAGCGGCGATAGTAAGAGCCGCATCACGGTGATGCAGTCAAAGCTCGCCGGCACGGAAGATGTGGAGGCGCGGCGGGCTTACTGGAAAGCGGCGCTGGAACGTCTGGCGGAGTATCTGACGGGGTAGGGTGTAGCCCTACTCCTCGTCTGCGCCGCCTGCGGGGGCAGGGAGCGGGGTAGACGACGGGGCGGCGTGGCCGTTTACGAACTCTCCCGCGCCGTAAGAGATCGCGTTGAGACGCGCATAGATGCCATCATTGGCCAGCAGTTGATTATGCGTGCCGATTTCCACGATCGAGCCGTTGTCCATCACCACGATGCGTGATGCCTCACGGATGGTTGAGAGCCTGTGGGCAATGACGAACGAGGTGCGGCCCGGCAGCAGCCGTCGCAGCGCGTCCTGAATGCGGGCCTCGGTGCGTGTATCGATGTTGGCCGTCGCTTCATCTAGGATCAGGATACGAGGATCGGCAAGGATAGCGCGGGCGAAGCTGACAAGCTGTCGATGGCCTACGCTGAGGTTCGCGCCACGCTCCTGCAGCTCCGTGTCGTAGCCGTTGTCCATGTGCATGATGATTTCGTGTAGCCCGGCCCCGCGCGCCGCCGCCTCCACC
>DAOUKW010000172.1:0-8740 GCA_034420915.1 Dehalococcoidia bacterium | reverse complement strand
AGCCGAACACCTCAATGGCGTCTTCATCCTCGCGCACGGCTTTGAGCACCCGACCGAATGAGGACGTGACGATAACCCACGATATGCCGACGACGATGGCGAGGAATGCCAGTGCGAGCAATAGAAATTCCAGGTCGTCGTTGATGGTGTAGCCAAAGATGACGGGCTTCGGAATCTGGTGAATGCCGAAAGGTCCGCGTGTGACCCATTGCCAATTGACGAAAACGTTATAGGCGATGATGGCGAAACCGAATGACACGAGCACGTAGACATCGTCCCGGAACCGACTGAACGCTACACCAACAACAAAAGCGACCACCCCGCACAGCACCACGGCCACGGGCAGCGCGGCGAAGAACGGCCACGCGAAGATCTGGATGATCTCCCCCTCCAACAGCTCCTGGCGGGGGTTGGCCGTCAACACGGCCACCGTGTATGCGCCGATGCCGTAGAAGCCCACGTGACCGACGGAGAGCAGGCCGGTGTAGCCAAGAACGAGGTTCAGGCTGACGGCCAGCATTGCCCAGATGGCGAATACCGTCATCAAGGTGATGGAGAACCCCATGCCGCGCGTCAGCATGAATGATGCCGCAGCCAATATCACGATGATCGTCGCCCAGATTTCAAGGTGGTTGCGCAGCGAGAATAAGAGCGTCTGCGGCAGCCGCGAGAGGCTCTGAGAGATTTCCTGTTGACGTGTCTGCATTGTTGGTTCCTACCGCCTCGGAATGATGCCTCTCGGCCAGAACGAAAGGAACAGAACGAGGAGGATGAGCGCAACGCCGTCCTGCCACTCTCCGGGGATGTCCCAGATGCCAAACTGCTCCACGATGCCCAACAGGAATCCGCCAAGGATTGCACCGTAGAGATTGCCAATCCCCCCAACGACGGACGCGATCCAACCCTTCAGCAGCAGCTCCAGGCCCATGCGCGGCTGTATGGCGATGTCCTGGCCGGTGAGTATTCCGGCGAACGCCGCGTACATCGCTCCAATGAAAAAGACGATTGCGACTATCGCCGTCGTGTTGATGCCGACAACGCGCGCAACCTGTTCGTCGTCACCGATGGCGCGGATGACCTTGCCGAGCGGCGATTTGTGGATGAGGAACCACAGCAAGACAAAACCGACGAATGCACAGCCTATGGCGAACAGCGCAAACGCCTTGAACGTCGCGCCGCCCAGTGTAAGCAGGTTGTTGCCGAACGAAGCGGGCAGCGGGTGAGTCGTGTTGGAAAAAACCATGACGAGAATTGCCGTGATAGTCAGCAGCACGCCGAGAGTTGCGACAAGCATAATCAAGGTTGAGCGAGCCCGAATAAGAATGAATGCGTACAGCCCGCGATAGAGCGCCAAGCTTACGGCTCCCGCAAGGAGACAGGATACGAGCCAACTGATGTAGAGACGCGATTCCGGAGTTTGAGCGAGCGCGATAGCTGCGGCTATCCCGGCTGCTAGCGCAGTCAGGGCAATGATAGGTGTGGCCAGTCGCCCCGGCCCCGCGAACATGGCCGTCGCAATTACGAGGGCGATAATGAGGGCAATGAGCGGAGCGCCTGTCTGATGGAGATTGTCGGGATACTGGAGCAGCACTGATGTGTAGATGCCGGAGATGAGCGCCGCAAGGATACAGGACGCCCGGATAAGACGCGCGGGATACCGTGAACGGAGACGTTCAAAGAATGCCGTGTGCAGCGCCCATGCGACGACTCCAGCAACCACGGCCCCGAGCGCGATGTTCAGGCCGATGTTTGCGGGATCATAGGCAGTGTCGGTCGCCTGTCCGGCCCTGAGATAGAAGACGGCGTACGCGCCGATTGCCGCCGCTGCGCCGTAGTAGAGGTCAAAGAACCAGACTGTGCTGTAAACAAGCGTGAATCCGAGCGCGAGGAGGGCATACACTGCGCCCACGTTCAGGCCGTTGATGGTGAACTGCAGGGCCTGGTCGGGAGACTCGGTGATTTTCCACCCAATATATGCGACGGCCGCGAGCGTAAGCGCGATGGCAAGAATGAGAGTGGGCCTGCCGGGTCGCGACAGGATATCCATGCGGTGCGGCCTCCGGTTCAGGTGTCACTCTCATCGTAACAGAGAGAGTGGGGTGAACCGGAAATCAGCGAGCCCGGCGTATCTTGCGCACGGAATCAATGCGGCTGATGGCGATGCGCCGCGCCGCCTCATCCGTGGAGATGCTCTCCGCCTTGGCGTTCTCGTAGACCGTCGTCAACGTGTTGTAGATTTGCCCCGTCTTGCGGCGGGCCTCCTCTGCGCTATAGCTGCGCCCAATCTCATGGAACACGTTGATGACGCCGCCGGCGTTGACGATGTAGTCGGGCGCGTACAGGATGTCCCGCGCGGCAAGGTCATCCGCGTGGCGTGGCTCAAGGAGTTGGTTGTTCGCCCCGCCGCAAACGGCTGTGCACCGCAACTGTGGGATCGTCTCGTCGTTCAGTATTCCGCCGAGGGCGCATGGCACAAAGATGTCGCATTCGTAGTTGAACACTTCATCCGGGCTGATGGGAACGAGGCCGAATTGGTTCTGTGCCCGCTCCACTCGATCCTGGTCAATGTCCGTTCCGTAGATAACGGCGCCCTCGCCCTTGAGATAGGGTAGAAGATAGTTCCCGACCTTTCCCAGACCCATGAGCACAACACGCATCCCACTAAGATCATCCGAGCCCCAGAGGTATTGCGCGGTGGCCAGCAGACCCTGATAGAGGCCGTACGATGTCATGGGAGACGGGTCGCCGCTGCCGCCGGATTCCGAGGGCAGGCCGGTAACGTAGCTTGTTTCCCGAGCCACCCATTGCATGTCCGCCGTCGTCGTGCCGACATCCTCCGTGGTGATGTACTTCCCGTTGAGGGAATCCACCTTGGTGCCGAAAGAACGGAGGAGGGCCTCTGTCTTGTCCCGGGCGGCATTGCGCATGATGATCGCTTTGCCGCCGCCAAGGTCGAGCCCGGCGGCGGCGGACTTCAGGGTCATGGCCTCCGACAGCCGCAGCACGTCCATGATCGCGTCCTGCTCCGTGGCGTGCGGCCAAATGCGGAGGCCGCCCAGCGCGGGGCCGAGGGTGGTGTCATGTATGGCGATTGCGCCGCGGAGGCCGGTGGAGGCATCCCCGAACACCATCAACTGCTCGTGGCCATGCTCCTCCATGTAGCTGACGTAATCGTTCATTGTCGCCAGCCCTTTCGGGTGTGAATCACCAATCGGTCATAACGGAAACGTATTGTCATCTATGCCTTTGTACCTTCGCTGACGAAATTGACAAAGCTGTCGAGCGAGCCTGCGACGTGCTCCAGGACATCCTTGATGGATTGATCTTCGTGTGAGCGCGTGAGATCGTCGTCATCGACGCGTAGAAGGGCTCCATTGAGCGCTCCGAACGCCTGCGCGCCCTGCTCTAGGATGGCGAGAGCCTCGCTCTGCCCGGAATGGCCGGTGACATCCAGGATCTTGTTGATGTGATTTACATGCTCACGCGTGTGGTTGGCTGCTCCGTACAGAAGGTTGCGTACGGGAGTTGGCCGGCCGCCATACCCCGGGATCTCCTTGTCGAGGTCCTCGTTAGTCAGATTCACCGCGGCTTCTGCCAGCGCGGCGTAACTGGAGGCCAGTCGGTCAATTAGTGCCTGTGTGTCTGTGCGCGCCATTGTGTTTCTCCCCCCAATGGATGTTGTTGCTCTACGGCCATGCTAGTCATACGGCCAAATCAATCGTAGTGAATGCGCCACGCCGCGTCCATACGGCGTCCCCGGAGTCAGGAAGGGCCAGCGTCTTCTGTGCCCTCAACTCTCTTCTGCAGGCTGTCCATCCAGGACTCCGTTATGCGACTGATCATGGGGCTAAGTCCGGTAACACCAAGCAACTGGGGAGCAGGCCCGTCAAAGACCTCTTCAGAAGTCATGATCGTGCCGTCGCGATCCGGCGTAAACGTCCACGTGTGGATGCTGGTAACGCCGAATCGCCGGCCTGTCCACGCGATACTATAGGGCAGGTCAACGTTGACAATCGTGACATCCACGCCCAGGGTTGCCGGGCCGAGGCCCATCGTCATGCGCAAACGCGCCCCGTCGGTCCAGGCCTCTCCTTCGACCCAGTTCGCGCCGCGAAAGGTAGGGATCCAGCTTGGCCACCCAGCGACATCGGCAAACTGTTCCCACACCTTCTCAGGCGGGGCCGCAATCCGGTTGAAATGCTTGACTTCTAATGCCATCAGCCACGCTCCACATCTGTCAGTTCGGCCTGTCGCTTGAGGGACGCCAACCAGCGCCGTGACATAGCTTGAATAATCGGCCGGGGATAGAAGATGCGCACGGGCAGGTAGGGGCTGCGAAAAGTCTTGTGATCCGTAACGTGCGTTGTCGAACCACCGGCTTGTTCGTCAAATGTAAATCGCCGCGTTCCCGTGACGGACAGCACTGTCGATTCCCACGTCACGGCGTCTTGGTCAAACTCCGTGACGAAGACTCTGAATCCTATGGGCCTACCCGCCATGTGGAGTGTCATATGGAATCCGGAGCCGATTGCCCACGGCTCGCCACTCATCCAGGCTGCATCGCGGCAGACGCTATTCCACTTAGGCCACGACTCCAGATCGTCGAAGGCTGCGCGAACGGCCTCCGGCGGAGCGATAATCTCCGTCGATTCCCGGAGTACCAGAGTACGCACGGTGGGCAACATCAATTGGCCTCTATCGCCTCGCTTTGCATCACACGGCCTGAATCTACAAGGGATGCAGTAAGAAGGTGCAGATAAATCATGCCACCAAATGGCTGCCACGTCTCTAGGATACGGCCCACACCGTCATAATCGAGACGGTGACTCAGGTCGAGCCACTTCTCCAGATGTTTCCGGACTCCCACGTCATCGCCCGGAAAGATGCCCAAACGACCGTCTCCGCGAAGCAGGGCGTATTCGGCTGACCAGCGTCCCACGCCGTACAACCGACGCAGCCTCTCAACGGCTTCGTCGTCGTTGAGGTCGGCGATGATTGCTCTTTCCAACTCACTATCTGCGGCAAGGGCTGAGAGCTCAACCATTGCGCGGGCTTTTTGGCGGCTGTAACCGAGGTCGATGAGGTCCTGAGCAGACAACTGCGCAACTTTCTCGGGGAGGGGAAAGGACACGGTGTCACCCATACGCGCACCGCACGCGTTGGCAAGCCGCCCAAGGATTCGGAGCCCTGCAGTCAGGGTGATCTGCTGGCAAGTGACGGCGTTCGTCAGCGCTTCGAATAGCGTGTAATAGCGCGGAGGTTTTAGGCCCAACAACCCGGTTGCCAAGGAGGAAAGCACGGAATCTGTCGACGCCATGCGGTGAAATTCGGAGAGATCAACGTCTGTCCCCAACAGGCTGCGTATAACCGGTTCCGCCGCACCTCGAATAGCGTCGTCTGTGAGGTCTGCGAAATCTGCACTTATAGAGGCGATGACATGAAGCAGGGGAGTGTCGACGGGGCCTGTTTGCGAAACCGAAACGTCGATGGGTCTGCCGTCATGGACGAGCAGGCGGCTGTATGTTCCGGCGCCTGAATCCCAGCGATCCCACGTGTTGTCTTCACGGCGTTTGAGAGCCCATGCGGTCAGATCAAGCCGGTAGGGGGGCAGCGGAGTGACGTCAAACTCTATACGGCGCATGAAACCATTATGGCGTTCACGCGCCGCGGCCCGCCGGGGCTTATTGCCAGAGGGTAAGGATGAGCGCGATGACAATAAGGGATATGGAATTCTCAACCGCGTTGATGATGTAGAGCTTGAATGGACGTCCCTCAAAGATGTACGCGGTGGCCATCGGCGCGACAACAAGGCCCACGGCGGCCAGCCCTCCAATCACCAGCCCGCCGACAACGGTGTCTGCGCCGGTGAGTTGAACAAGGATGGCGATGGTGGTGACGCTGAGGAGTGCGCCAATGATTGCAACGGCGAAAGCTCTTACATGCCCCCCGCGCGCGTTGATCTCTTCAACCGTGGTTCCAAGCGCATTCATCCATGCGTTTCCGACTGCGAACGGCATGTAATACAACATCCCGAAGGCCATCGCAAAGACGGTCGCTGCCACGACCGCCAGCCAGTTGATGGCTCCAAGGTCGATGCTTAGGCTTCCTGCTTCGATCATTTCTCAACTCCCCAACGTTATTCTTCTTTCCGCATCCTAATTGAACAGCTCGTCGCGTTCCTGTGCGAAAGCGGCAGATGATTCGATGGCGTCCGTAACGGAGAACGCGGCGTATGACTCTGCTGAACCGTACTCTCGTGTTTGGACGACAACCGGCATTGGCAGTGCATCGCCCATCAGCAGTGCTTGCTGGCGACTCTCTAGTCGCGCAAGGACGTTGCGCAGCTTGGCACGCTCGGACATACCCGCCAGGATTGCCTCAATGTCGCGCTCGCTGTTCAACAGGCAGACGAGCTTTGTGCCGATCTGCGAGAGAACCTCGTCATGGATGCTGCTCGGCCGCTGATCAACAACCAGGAGCGTGACGCCGTGCTTGCGGTCTTCGCGCGCTATCGTTCCGAAGATCGCCTGGCTTGCCACGTTGCGGCTCAGGAATTTGTGGGACTCTTCGATGGCGATGACGAGGGGCGCCGGCTCCTCGCCCGCCTCGCCCATGGCCCGCTCGGAGCGGCTGACGTACTGCTCATGGATGCGGCGCGTCAGAAGATTGGCGGCAAGCATGTACGCGAGTTCATGACGGCCATACTGCCCAAACTCCAGCACGACGGACATCCCTTTCTGAAGGTAGTCGACGATGCTCCGCACTGAGCCGCTGCCGGAGTCTTCCGTGATGAAACCGAACCGTTCAAATGCACGGAGACGTCGTTGCAGGGCCTGCATCGTGCCCTCGTGCTCGCCAATCTCATTGCGGAGCTCAGTCATAGCGTCGCCGTCCAGCGCAAGGAACTCGGTGAACCATTTGCTGCCGTACTTGCGATGGAGGCGGTAGGGCAGCTGCCGCCCCGCGTCGGTTAATCCCAGCGCCTCGGAGAGCGCCTCGATATCCTCCGGTTCGATTTCGCTGCGGCCTATCCGAATCTCACCGTCCGTAGGAACGCCGCGACGGTCGGACGCCGCCTTGTCCAGTGTGAGTACGACAATTCTGCTGCCAAAGAGCTGCTTGAGTCCCTTGACCTGCCGTCCGCGTTCACGGTCCGTACCCGACCAGCCGTATTCGTTGTGCATGTCAAAGACGAGCACCCCGGCCTCCCTGGATTTCACGAGCCCCGCAAGCAGCTGCCTCACAAGGAACGTCTTGCCTGTGCCGGACTTGCCAAAGACGCCGACGGAACGCTCCGCAACCTTCTTGAGGTCGAGAACGATGTCGACATTCTCCATAGCAAGCGGCTGTCCGATGCCGAGATGGGATTCGTCCTCTTCGCCGAAAACGCTTCGGATGTCTTCCATGTTGGCGTCGACGACGCGGGAAAAGTGGCGAGGCACTGTTCGGACAGGCCGTGATTCGCCGGTTGCGGGGTCGATGATGAGGGTGGGGAGCACGTCCACGATGCCGTAGTATGCAGTGCCTTCCAGCACGTCCGAAACGAAGGGGTCATCAAGGTCAGGGACGATCGTTTCAACCGACTTATCGATAGACTCCAGCCTGATATCCGTGATCATGCCGAATGAGCGGTTGGACTGTCCTCCGATAGACACGTACGCGCCGACGGCGATGTCCTCAACGGACCGTGAGCGCGACAGCCTGACCTCCACGCCGCGGCTGAGGGAGCCGCCGATGACGACCCCAACTTCGCGCTCCTCCGGACTTTGGAGGTGTCCGTTGGATGTCATGCGGTTTCGACCCCGCCGGAGATGTGCGCGTCGGCGTTGGCGAGCCACCCCCGCGCATACTCAGTGAATTCTTCAAGCAGGCGCGTTGTGATGTGGTCTTGCTTGTACACCATGAACAGGTCGCGTTCTAACGTCGCGCCGCTCAACGCGACCGTGGAGATCGTGCCGGCCTGCTCGCCGTGCCACGCAGCAAGGGCGGAGACAAACGAAACGCCCAGACCGGCCTCAACGCCGTTGATGACGGCCTGCGTGGACCCCAGAACCACGCTGGGCGTCCATTGGTTCGCATCAATGCCGGAGTCGGCGAGAATGTGCTGGATCGAGGCCATTGTGCCGGATCCTGCCTCGCGGGCGATGAGCCGCTGGCCTGCCAATTCATTGATGCCGATCGATGTCCTGTTGGCGAATGGGTGACCGGCGGGCACGACAAGGACGAGGGTGTCTTTGTAGATAGGCTGCTGAATCAAAGTTGAACGGCGGGAGGGGGCGCCGGTAAAGCCCACGTCGCAGGTGCCGCCCTCCAATTCACTTATCACCGCTTCAGTGTCGCTTACATTGAGTGTTGCGGTGACGTTCGGATGCAGGGTGGTGAAATCGGCCAAGAGGCTAGGGAGCAGGAACTCGCCGGGGATCGTGCTCGCGGCGAGGCGCAGAGCGCCGGTGAGGTCATGGGCGAGGCGCGCGATGTCCTCTCGCATCGCCGTGTCTGCGGCGGCGATGCGCTCTGCGTGACGAAGAAAGGCCTCGCCGTGGGGAGTGAGGCGCGCTCGGGGGCCGCCTCTATCCAGCAGACGCGCGCCGAGTTCGCGTTCCAGTCGTTGTACATGGAGGCTGACGGCAGGCTGGCTGATGTTCAAGGCGGCGGCTGCTTCAGAGAAACTGCCGTGTTTGATGATCTCCAGCACAGTGCGGATGTGTGTAATATCCATATCTACATTTTTCCATTGAGT
>DAOUKW010000171.1:0-4861 GCA_034420915.1 Dehalococcoidia bacterium | reverse complement strand
CAGGCCGAAGAGGCTGCCGAGGCCGCTGCTGCCGCGTGGCCGCAGATCCACCTGCCCCGCGCCCTCGCCGACCTCAACACCGCTTGCCGTGAGCATCTCAAAGACGGAAATGTCCGGTTCCTTGTTAACGGTGACCTCGCGGTTGTCCACCGTCATCACCTTCAACGAGTCGTTGGAGACCTCAATTGATGTGATGTTGCCGCCCCGGGCCTGATCAATGAGCCAGCCCAGCGACTGGTTTCCCTGGCCTCCGGAGCTCTGGAGGAGGGTAAAGAGGATGGCAACGAGGGCGACGGCGACCAGCACCCAAATAAAACTATTCCGAAAGATCCGGGGGTTCATTCGATGCTCGCGCCTGGTTTCACCACTTCGTATGCGTTTCCACTATCATCAATGTCAGGGTCTTGCCGTTCCCTCCGGCCTCTGAAAGGTTCCCTCCAGAGGAACTGCGCGGCATTCCCCCAACCTTGAGCCTAGTATACTCCGATAGGGCGCGCGCTGTGATAGACAGGAACGCCCGCGAAAGGAATCGCCGGCAACAGCGCCGTGTCATTTACGTCTGACCACAACCGATTATTCATCGTTGCCGCCATCGTCGGCACGTTCCCTGCCATCGTACTGTTCACGCTGGGGCACACGCAGGACACGCATCTCCATCCACTGCTCAACTCACTCGTCTATGGTTTCGGCATCCTCAGCGCCGCATTCCTGCTTTCATGGGCCGCGGAGGCGTTCCAGCACGATATATCCCACGGGTTGGCGCTGGCGCTGGTGGCGATCATCACGGTGCTACCGGAGTACGCCGTCGATTTCAGCCTCGTCTGGAAGGCGGGAACCGACCCTGAATACGCAGGGTATGCGGTCGCGAACATGACGGGGGCGAATCGTTTGCTGATCGGCCTTGCATGGCCGCTCATTGTGGGAATCGTCTGGTTCAAGGGGCTGCGCAGGATACGAGGGCAGAGGAGCGGCAGCACGTTTCGCCCACCGGGAGTCGTTGCGCGCCTCGCGAGCCACATTCCCGGCGTCGGCACTCTGGAGGACCGTCATGGCCGGGTCCAGCTAAACAGGAGCCAGACGATCGAGCTGTCATTCCTGACGGCGGCAACAATCTATGCGTTCACAATCCCATTCAAAGGGCAGATCGATCTCTTAGACGCGGTGGTGCTCATCGGGCTGTTCGGATCGTACATGTGGCTCAGTTCACGGGCGGCAGTGGTGACGCCGGATCTGGTGGGCCCGGCGGCCTTGATCGGCAACCTCGAGCCTTCGCGCAGACGCCTTGTCGTGCTGGTGACGTTCGTTTTCTCGGCGGTCGTTATCTTCCTGTCGGCTGAGCCATTCGCCGAGGGGATGATTGAGACGGGAAAGAGCATCGGCATCGATGAGTTCTTACTGATCCAGTGGGTTGCGCCGCTGGCCTCGGAAGCGCCGGAAATCGTCGTTGCGTGCATCTTTGCGATACGGGGCGACGCGTCCTCCGCACTCGGCCTCCTGGTTTCCGCAAAAGTGAACCAGTGGTCGTTGTTGGTGGGCAGCCTGCCGATCGTCTATTCGGCGTCAGTCGGAAGCCCGGCAGCGCTGCCGTTGGATGACCGGCAGGCGCAGGAGGTCCTGCTGACCGCTGCGCAGTCACTATTTGCCGTTGTCCTACTTGCAACACTACATCTTGGACCGCGGGGGGCGCTGGCGCTTTTCGTGTTATTCACAGCACAGTTAGTGCTGCCGTTTGCGGCGGTGCGCCTGATCTTCTCATTCATCTACTTCGGCGTTGTCATACTCATTGTGGCGTTCAGCGGGCAGCAAAGACGGGCGCTTATCGCCCTGCCCCGCCGGGCATACCGCGAGGCATACAAGGTGACGCACCACGAGGAAGCGACGAGCGGACATCGCTAAGGAGACGGCAGCTCGGACTCCCCTCCACGGACTCGCATCATGTCGCGGGTGTTTGAACGGGCTATGGCGCGGAGGACAGCGGCATACATATGTGTGGGACGGCTGCCGCCGACACGAGGCGCTTCAATGACCACATGGGGCTTCGGGGTTGGAGCAAGCAGACCCCACAGCGGCGGGAGCTGATTACGGCGGACAGCCTTGCCGGGGACCATCAGGTAGTTATAGTCCGCCACACGGATAAACCGGGGGTCGTGAAACTTGGTGCTCAGTCGGCCGGCACGCTTCTTGAGTTTCGTTGACCGGAGAGAGAGCATCTCGACGTCAAGCGTTGCCTGCGTGGCGGAATCATCATCCTGCGCGCTCTCCGCGATGTCCTGTGTAAGGTTCGCCATCCGATCAAGGGCTTCTTCCTCTCTTCGGAGGCGGTCACGGTCACGGGAATCGTTGTCGTCACGACGGAAATCAGCAAGCGAGGACTTGACCTCAACAACGTAGAGTTCCTTGTCCTTGCTGACCCCGGCAACGTCGACGATTCGGCCACCCGGGCCTTCAAAGGCAACTTCAAAGCCGATCACCCGGCAGCGCGCGACGCTATACAACCATTCCCACGCCGCCCACTTGAGCGCGTAGGTGAGATCAGTTTCGTTATTTCGCTTGAATGTCATGGTAAGACATGCGTTCGTGTGGGTGGCGGCATCGTACACGAGGGAGTGGGGGATCGCAAGGGAGGCGGGGCGCCCTTCGACAGGCTCAGGGTGAATGGAGGAGCGCATTGACAGTAGCGGGTTGGACGCGCACTATACGCTTTAGCGGATACGTCGAGCAATGCCGCGCTTTGCGCATAGCGTGGCCGAGGAGTAGCAGATGAGTATTCGAGGAAAGGCCGCAATCGTCGGATTCCATGAATTGCAGCATCGCCGTTCCTACGCCGGCCGTCATTTCATGGGAATGTACGCGGAGGCGACGGCAAAGGCCATCGCGGACGCAGGCATTCGCAAAGAGGACATCAACGGCATTGTCGCCGAGCCGCCATTCGGGTTGCCGAGCCTCGGATTCGCTTATGACTACGCTGAGTACATCGGCATCCAGCCCAATTTCGCCACTGCATTAAATGAGAACGCCGCGACGTTCATCGCCGTCGCCGCAGCAGCAATCAACGCCGGATACGCGGATACGGTGCTGTGCATCAACGGGGCGGGGCCTGTTTCTGCCGTTCCGGGCATGTACGCCCCCGCGCCGGACCATGTGGATCCCCAGTTCGTTGAGCCCTACGGCCCGGTTGTCGCGGCCAACGGCTGGTACGCGCAGATCGCGCGGCGTCACACGTGGGAGTACGGAACCACGGACTTCCAGAGGGCGCGCGTCGCCGCCGACCAACGCTTCAACGCGCAGGGCAACGAGAACGCTTTCTTCAACGGCCAGCCCGCCAACGAGGAGGATATTTTAAACTCGCGCCTCGTGGCTGACCCCCTGCATCTGCTTGAGTGCGTTATGCCCGCCCAGGGAGCGGCGGCGACCATTGTCACCACGCCGGAGCGAGCGAAGACGCTCCGAAACCCGCCGGTCTATCTGCTCGGCGCGGCGCAGCACAATTTCCGGGCCGAACACGGTGTTGACTGGGTTGACCGCATCACCACGTCTCCCGCCGTCGTTTCCGCCAAGAACGCCTTCCAGATGGCGGGGCTTGGGCCTCAGGACATGGACATGGCCCAGATCTATGATTGCTACACCATCACGGTCATGATCACACTTGAGGACTCCGGCTTCTTCCCCAAAGGCGAGTCCGGCCCGTTCTACGCGGCACATGACACGAAGTGGAACGGCGATTTCCCCGTCAATACCGGCGGCGGCCAGCTCTCCAACGGACAATCCACAGCCGGAACAACGCAGGTTGTCGAGGCGGTGCGACAGTTGATGGGCCGCGCGGAGAATCACCAGGTTCCGAAGCACGACGTGGCGTTCGTGAACACTTGACGGGGATATATAAGCGACATGTCGTCGCTTGTGCTTGCGACGGAGATTCCGTCGTAGACCTCTACTGAGGCACAAAAGCCCCCGGTGGTTGCCGGGGGCTTTTCATTTTTGGGACAGGCCTGCGTGAATGTGACACTTTTGGCGCTTAACTCAACCTGAATGTAGCAGTGTTGTAGTCGGATGTGCATGTGTGCCAAAGCGATTGTAGCTGTGGGTTCGGCGACCGCCGGGCCTGAGGCAACAGACGCAGGAGGCGCTCGTCATGCGTACACAAGACAGCAGGTTCACCACAAAGCCCGAAGGCACAGCTTTCGGTGGATTCTTCAGCGGAGTTGGATGGACAACGGCGCTGGCGCTCATCGCCATCGTCGCCATGATTGCGATGGCGGCCGGGTGCGGAACGGCCTATGAGGAAGAGGAGATATACACCGAACCGTCAAGGTCGTATGAGGTTCGCCCCACCAACACGGCCGTTGTCATCATGGGAGCCACGGCGTCGCCGGCTCGAAGCACATCTTACGAATACTCAGAGGATGCCATGAATGATGGCTCCTCGTACTCATCGATTTCATCGAGTCGATCCCAGCGACCAACGGCCATTCCGGCACGACCAGGCACAACCTACGAACGCACAACAATCGTTCCCGGCGGTCCAATAACGTTTGACGACTATGTGCAGTCCGGATGGGTCTGGGCAGACCAGGACAACATGTCCACATTCAGCCTGGACACGGACCGCACGTCGTTCGCGCTCGCGCTGAATTGGGCGCAGTCGGGGTATGAGATCAACCCGGATTCCGTTCGTGCCGAAGAGTGGATCAATGCGTTCAATTACGAATATCCGCGGCCGTCCCACGACGATTCCTTCGGCATCACAACCGACGTGTTCGAGCATCCGTTGGACAGCGCGTTCCAGATGGTGCGTCTCGGATTCCAGGCGCCCCTAGTTGAGGACAACATTCCTGTCAACGTGACACTCGTGCTGGACGCG
>DAOUKW010000170.1:0-7908 GCA_034420915.1 Dehalococcoidia bacterium | reverse complement strand
AGAGGCCGTCGCGCTGACGGGGCGAACGATCGACGCCTACGACGGCGGCCTTGAGGGGCGCGTTCACGCGTGGGCCATGCCATTCTCCGTGGACTACTGCTCACCGGCGCTGCTTCGGGAGCTCAAGGCGTTGGCCGATTCCATGGACACGCGGCTCACTCTGCATCACGGAAACACCCCGGGCACCGTGCGCACGTTCCTTGAAAACTACAATGTCCGCCCAACCATATGGCTGGAGGATCAGGGCATCCTCGGGGATAACGTGGTCTTGTCGCACATCATAGGACTGGATGACAAAGAGGTTGCCTCCATGGCGCGTACAAATACGCGCGGCATTCTGTGCCCAACCGCAGCGATGAAGATGGGCTCCGGCCTTTCACAACAGGGAATGGCGCCGGAGATGCTTCGGAGCGGCGTGACGCTGGGACTCGGCACGGATGCCGGCAATAACTCGAACCTCATTGAAACGCTCCGGTCCCTGTATCTCATTGCCATCCTGTTCAAGGACGCCCGGACGGACACGCGGATGGTTCCCGCAGAGGCCGCGCTGGAAATGGCGACGATTGGCGGGGCGACGGCTCTCGGCCTGGATGATGAAATCGGCTCCATCGAGACGGACAAGAAGGCCGATCTTGTGATGTTCGACACGCGCCGGGCGCAATGGCGAACACTTTTTAATCCGGTAAACAGCCTTGTGTACAACGCGGACGGACGCAGCGTCCACACGGTGATTGTGAACGGGCGAACCGTCGTCGAGGGCGGAGAGGCGATATTCGTCGATGAGTGGGAGCTGGCGCAGCAGGTGCAGCGTCACGGAGAGTCCATGCTGGAGCGCACCAATACGTCATTCCCGCCCCGCTGGCCGGTTATCTAGCGTCCGGGCGGCGCTAGTCCGGCAGGGTTCCCTCTTCCCGCATCACATTGGCAAGCAGGCCAATGCCGTCCTGGATTTCCTGGGGCGTGGGAAAGCTGTAGTTGAGTCGCGCCCGCTGCGAGCCCTCTCCGATGGGCGAGAACTGGTGCCCGCCAAGGTAGCGCACGCCCCGCTCCTGCGTGACCGGCTCAAGCGCCTGCATATCCGTACCTTGCGGAAATTCCGCCCACACAAACATGCCCGCTTTGGGGATCGTCATGCTTACGAGTGGCCCGAAGTTCTCTCCGAGCGCGGCAATCATCGTGTCGCGCTTATGCCGCATCCGGTCGTTCAGATGGCTGATGCGGGCATCCATATGGTCTTCCATGAACTTCGCAACGATGAGGCCGGAGAGGTAGTCATTGCCGACGTCCTGCTTGTACGCCGCCATTCGCTCAATGAGGCGCTCGTCCCCCGCCACCCAGGCCACGCGGACGCCGGGGGAAAGGATCTTGGAGAACGTGGCGATGTAGATGACGCGTTCCTGCGCTCCGTCAAGCGACGCGATGGCAGGGGGCATCTCGTCCACGTCCAGCATCTGGTCCACGTAGCAGTCGTCTTCAAGGATCAGCGTGTCGTATTCCTGCGCGAGGGCGAGCATCTTCTCTCGACGGTCGGACGGCATGATGGACCCGTCCGGGTTCTGCGGACTTGGAATGGTATAGATGAACTTGGGAGTCACACCCTCGGACTTGAGCTCGCCGAGCTTCTGTTCAAGGAGGTCCATCCGCATCCCGTCTTCATCCCTATCGATGGTGACAATGCGGAGTCCGCGAGCGATGAACGCGCGCACGGCGCCCTGGTAGAAGAACCGATCAGTGATGATCGTGTCGCCCGGGTTGGTGAGGGTTTCAAGGCAGAGCGTGATGCCTTGCGCAGAACCGTTGGTGGTGAGCACCTCAGTGATTGTCGGCCAGGTCATGCCGCGGTGTGCCGCCATCTTGTGGAGGATGATCTCACGCGTGCGAACTGGGCCATATGTGGGCGGATAGCGGGCGATGATTTCCTTCTCTTCGTGGATGACTGCCCGCGCGGCTTCCGCCAATTCCTCGATCGGCATGACATCCGGGCCAGGATTCGCGCCGCCGAAGTCGTACTGAAAGACCTCTTCCTGCCACGTAGGCACGGGCCTCTCAGGCACCGTCCAAAAACGGGAATAGTCGATGCTGCCCATAAGCCCTCCGCCTCTCATTCCCCATCACGCGGCTCACCACCGCGCTGCGCGGAGAGTAGCACAAAGTGTCCCCCGATGCCGATTGTGTGCTAATCGGCATCGGGGGACGCTAAGAATCGGATCTATTCGGTTGGCCAGCCCGCAGGGGTCACGCCGGCGTCAAGGGATTCCCTGACGGCTTCAGCGATATCGTCCGGAACCCACGCGCTCCAGATGTCCTCGTTGTTATTGAGCCACCACAGAGCGGAGTCATTTGCGGAGGATGTGTCATTGTCCTGCTGCCATGCGACGACCCTACCCCATTGCGGGATGTCGAAAGTCCAGTTCTCGAACATGTCAATGACTTCCGGTGCCCGCTCCACCGTGTCGGTGCGCACGGCGATGACGATTTCAGCGTCGCGATACGCGCAGCCCATGTCCGTGTCCCAGCATTCCTGGGTGAACGCGGGCTCTTCCAGGCGGACAAGGTCAAGGAGCAACGCCGGATCGTTAGTGCCCCACTGGTAGCCGAGCCACGGCTCCTGGCGCTCATACGCGCCATAGAGATCCGCGTTGGCGGCAGCGCCGTCACCGGGGTTCACAATGTGAACGTGATCCGACAGTCCATAGGCCTCGATCTGCGCAGCATTGACGGTTTCACACGCCCATCCGATGACACAGGAAACGAGGCGAGCCTTGTCGCCGGTCTCAGTGGTCGCAAACAGTGCCTTGTACTGCTCGTCCTTCAGATCCTCAATGCTATCCAGCTCAGGGTACTGCTCCTGGAGATACTTCGGGATCACGAATGCAGACTGCCAATCTGCGCCCAGGCTAAAGCCGATCTGCTGTACGGTACCCTCGTCCAGTGCCCCCTGCCAGGCGTCTTCCTGGTTGGGCAGCCAGATCTCCATGGTCACCTGAGTGTCCCCGGCGCGAAGTCCCTGCAGCAGCGGCAGCGTTGCGCCAAAGACGACTTCCGTTGGGTATCCGTAACCCTCTTCAACGATGTACTGAGCAATGCGATTCTGAGTCTGAGCGCTAGGCCAATTCAGATCGCTAAAGATGATGGGGTCCTTCTCCTCCTCAGCACACCCAGCGACTGCCGCTACCGCCAGTACGGACACGGCAAGAACAACCAATACCAGTTTTCTCATGATTTTCTTCCCTCCCTAAATACAGCAGTACATATAATAGCGAATCTCTTCGCTCGATGTTTAACTAGTTTGCTGGGCCGACTCAACCGGCCGTCATTCTTTCACCTCTGCGGGCGGCAATAGCCTGAGTAAGCCGATCAATGATGATCGCAAGGAACACGATTGCAAGGCCCGCGATGAGGCCGTTCCCCGGCTCGTTCTTCTGCAAGGCCCTGTTCACGTTGTCTCCGAGACCACCCGCCGCAACGAGGCTTGCGATAACTACCATTGCCAACGCCATCATGGTCGTCTGGTTGATGCCCGCCATAATTGTGGGCAGCGCCATCGGCACCTGAACCTTGACAAGGATCTGCCAATGAGATGAACCAAAAGCACGGGCAGCCTCCACGACAGACGGCGAGACTTGTCGGATGCCAAGGTTTGTCAAACGGATGACAGGAGGAGTCGCGTAGAGGATTGTCGCGAATATGCCCGCGGGCTTGCCGAGTCCGAAAGCCAGGATTCCGGGTATGAGGTACACGAAGCTGGGCATGGTCTGCATGCCATCAAGAATCGGTTTCATAAGGCGATCCGCCACTTGGCTCCGGGCCCCGATGATACCCGCAGGGAGACCGATCGACACAGAGATGGCCACCGCAACGACCATCAGAGCAACCGTGTCCATCGTGTTGGCCCAGAGATCCATAAATCCCATGAACAGGAGGGCGAGCGCCGTGAAACCCAGAAGCGGCCAGCGGCCAACCGCGAATGCCAAAAGGCCCAGAGCAGCAACGATGGCCGGCCACGGGAGCCAAGACAGAACCCCCTCGATTCTAACGAGGGCGAATGTTACGCCGTCGCTCATCCCGTCAAAGGCCCAAGACCCGGATACTGTCACCCATGAAATCGTATTGTCGATGCCGCCTGCGACAACTTCTCGAACGGATCTCTCCAGCATCACTGAGCCATCGCTGGACAACTCGCGCGAGACGGTCGTGGGGAATTCCATGTTTGGCCCCCATACCGCGAGGCAAACAACAAGGACGAGGACAACAAGCCCAAGTCCTCCTAACCAGCGGCGGCGGGCACTATACGCGACCGGCGCCTGATAAGTGGTCTCTTCCGTAGAGTCGGAGGCCACAGCCCGCACATTGGTTTCAGTTCGTTCCATCGTCTTCCCCTGTCACCACTGCACGTTGAGGGTCCCGCGGTGAGCCACCAACCCCGCAAGATGGCGGCACATCATTCGGTTGCTTCACGACGACCCGTTCCTGGAAAATTCGGTTTCTGATACATCCCGAACGAATTCCGCGACGTAATCGTCAATCGGATTCGACACAATCTCTTCCGGCGTGCCCTCCTGGATAATCTCCCCATCTCGCATGATGGCAATCCTGTTGCCCAATTTCACGGCCTCATTGAGGTCATGCGTGATGAAGACGATGGTTTTATGCAGGTCAGATTGCAGTGAGACCAGTTCGTCCTGCATCTGCCGGCGTATCAGGGGGTCAAGGCCGCTAAACGGCTCATCCATAATCAGGACGGAGGGATTGACAGCGAGAGCACGGGCAAGGCCGACACGCTGCTGCATCCCGCCGCTCATTTCCCGCGGATAATACCTCTCCCAGCCACTGAGCCCGACCGTTTCAACAGCCTCCTGCGCCGTACGCAGTCTTTCCTGTTTTTCGACGCCTCGTACCTCAAGACCATAGGCGACATTCTCAAGGACGCGCCTATGCGGAAGGAGCGCATAATTCTGGAACACCATTGCGACAGTCGTGCGACGGAATTGGTTGAGCTCGCCGAGCGAGAATTGCAGGATGTCCTGCCCTTCATAGAGGATACTTCCCTTGCTTGGCTCCATCAGCCTTATCAACATGCGCGCCAATGTCGACTTGCCACTCCCGGAAAGACCCATAACCACGTAGACCTGGCCGTGTCCGACAGTGAACGAGACATCTCGAAGAGCAGTAACCAACCCCAGCTCTTCCTGGATTTCGGTGCGGGACTTCTCCGCGTGCTCTGAATCAAGCGCCCGTTCAGGATGGTTGCCGAATACCTTCCAGACGTTCTTGACCTCAATCTGATGTTCGGTCTCAGTCATAGCACCCATTTCTTCGGTGGATCGACGCGGGACAATAGTACTGACTGCAAGTCAACCACGCCGTTCATCCCCCCCCTGTCGGCGACAACCCACTGTAGCCGATTAGCCCGCAGTCGTCCAATCGCCCGTCGAACCCCAAAAAACTGCTGCTCGGCGTGGCGCGGAAATGCCCGAATTGAAGGGGGATTCATTGGCGTCTCTATCCGATTCGTGGCACAATATGCGGTGAGTCTAACGAGTCGACAAGGAACCACCGGGAGGAGCACATGACGGGCAGACTGTTTCTACTCGCTTTAGCTGTCGTCGCAGGCCTGATGATCTTCGCGGCCTGTACAACGGAGGAGGACACTCCTGAGCCAACTGACGGCACCGAGGTGCCGGAGATGAGTCGTCTCGCGACGGTGCAGGAACGGGGGACGCTTGTTTGCGCCATCAACACCGTTTTGCCGGGCTTCGGCGCGCTGGACGCGGACGGCAACAACGTCGGCTTTGACATTGACCAGTGCCGCGCAGTGGCGGCAGCAGTTCTTGGAGATGCCAACGCCGTTGAGTTCCGTCAGACAACCGCCGCACAGCGTGGCCCGACCATGCAGTCCGGCGAAGTCGATCTGATGGTTCGGAACACGACGTGGACATCCGGGCGTGATGCAACGTGGGGCAACTTCGCCCAGACCACGTTCTATGACGGCCAGGGATTCATGGTTCCTGCCAGCCTGGGAGTAAGCGATCCTGTTGAGTTGGACGGTTCATCAATCTGCGTCCTGTCCGGAACGACGACAGAGCAGAACCTGCAGGACTTCATCAGCCAGAACGGGCTCGACATTGAAGTGATCACGTTCAGTGAGCAGCCACCGCTGACTGAGGCATACCTGGCCGGTCAGTGCCAGGCGGAGACCACCGATAAGTCCGGCCTGGTCTCACTGCGAACGACATACGACAACCCGGATGATCACGTCATCCTGGGCGCAACGATTTCCGAGGAGCCGCTCGGGCCCGTCGTTCCGCACGGTGACGATCAGTGGTACGACGTCGTGAAGTCCGTCATCGCAATCCTGATCTACGCCGAGGCGTTCGAGATTGATTCGATGAATGTCCCGTCATCCGCAACAGGAAATGCCGCCATTGACAGGCTCTTTGGCCTCAGCGACACGAACTGGGGGCAGGCGGACCTGGGCCTGGACCAGACAGTGGCGCAGACGGTGATCCGGCAGGTTGGCAACTACGGTGAGATTTACGATCGCCACCTGACGCCGCTGGGTGTCACGCGAGAAGGCAGCCGCAACGCGCTATGGGTTTCTGCGCCATGCAGCATGTGCCCCAAGGGCGGAGAGATCTACGCCGCGCCTCTGCGGTAAGGAAAGTACTCGATTGTAGAGCGTCTCACAGACGCAATGATCGAAATACAAGGGCGGGGAGTTCGCTGTTGAGAGGCAGCGAACTCCCCGCCCTCCTTTATGACCCGTCTCTACGGCGTCTTGCGTTATAGTCAGAACTGAACGGGCAGCGCCGCTTTAGGGGTAGGGGACGGAATCGGAAGATGACCGACCGACCGCAAAGGTTTCTGACGTACCAGGGAATTCCCGTATGGCGTCACGCGGTGCTCATTCAATGGGCGCTGCAGATTGTATCCACCATCATGGTGGTCACCCTTGTCTTGTGGTTCTTCTCCAACGTCGCGTTCGCGATAAGTGATCGAGACATTCCCTTCGGATGGCGGTTCTTCTCCCGGGATTACGGAACGCCGGTTCCTGAACACGCCCTGCCCTTCAATGATTCGGATGATAGCTACGCGTATGCGTTGCTGGTGGCAGCCACCAATACGGTTCTGCTAGCGGTCGCAGGTGTCATCCTCGCCATCATCCTTGGCATCCTCATCGGAATCGCGCGTATTTCGTCAAACTGGCTTCTGTCACGGCTCGCGCTCGTCTATGTGGAGTTCTTTCGCAACGTGCCGCTGCTTGTGCAGCTCCTTTTCATCTTTTACTTCATCCTGATCCTGCCGCCGATCACCGAGACGTACAATCTCCTCGACACCGTTTACCTGAACAACGCCGGATTAGCGATACCGCAGCCGACCTTAGATCACGGAATCACTCAGGGCCTCGCTTGGCTGACTGCAGCTGTGGCAGGCATCGTGATCGGAATTGCGGTGCAACGTTATCTCGCCAGACGCGAGATATTGACAGGAAAGGTCTCATATCCGGTCGCCACAGGTTTCGCTGTTGCAGTTGGGACTGCGTTGATTGCATGGCTGGTCGTCTGGATCATGTCCGGGGACACGCCGATGGGCTGGAGCACGCCGGAACCGGACGAGCGATTTGGTCGGCTCGAAGGTGGGTTGCGTGTTCGGTCCGGCGCAATCGTGATGCTAATCGGTCTCGTTATCTATACTGCGGCGTTTATCGCCGAGATCGTCCGTGCCGGCATCCAGTCCGTGGGTCGGGGACAAACGGAGGCAGCGCTGGCAGTGGGCCTCACGCCGATGGGTGTGCTCCGCAATATCACGTTCCCACAGGCGCTGCGCGTGATCATTCCGCCTCTTATCAGCCAGTGTCTGAATCTGACGAAGAACAGCAGCCTTGCCCCGGCAGTCGGTTTTGCCGAC
>DAOUKW010000169.1:0-15865 GCA_034420915.1 Dehalococcoidia bacterium | reverse complement strand
GTGTAGTCGGGCGTGTCGCGTTGAATGGACGTTGAGTCCATCGAATCGTAGCCGGAGATTGTGTTGAGAGTCAGAGCCGCGTCCGTAACGTTCGACGTGAGCGGCCCGATCTGATCCAGCGATGACGCGAACGCGATGAGTCCGTAACGGCTCACGGTTCCGTAGGTCGGCTTGATGCCGACCACACCGCAGAACGACGCCGGCTGCCTGATGGAGCCGCCCGTGTCAGAGCCCAGCGCGATGAGCGTCTCACCCGCCGCAACCGTCGCGGCAGAACCCCCCGATGAACCGCCCGGCACACGGCCCGCGTCCCACGGGTTATGCGTCGGAAAGAAGGCCGAGTTCTCCGTGGACGACCCCATCGCGAACTCATCCATGTTGGACTTGCCAACGAGCACCGCCCCCGCGTCCAGCAGCTTCTGTGCCGCCGTCGCAGTGTAGGGCGGTACAAAGCCCTCCAACATGCGGGATGAGCACGTCGTCGATATCCCCGCCGTACACATATTGTCCTTGAGCACAAGCGGGATGCCTGTCAGCGGAGTCGTGGCGCCCTCGCGGATGCGTTTGTCCGCCTCCTGCGCCGCGCTGCGCGCCTGCTCCGCTGTCACCGTCACCAGACCGCGCACCTGCGGTTCAACCGCCTCAATGCGGCTCAGCACCGCCTCGGTCAGCTCAACGGCGCTTATCTCTCTCGCGGCCAGTAGCCGTGAAGCCTTATGAGCGGAGAGATGGTGCAGGTTGTTGGAAGACGTCATGGTGATGAGGAATGCCTAGAGGAGTCTCGGTGTTTGCGCAGGATTGAGTAACTGCTCAACCCGGCTCAGGATCTGTTCCTGCAACTCGCCCTCAGGTTTCGTCGCATCAAGCACGAAGAATCGGTCGGGGTCTCCTTTGGCAATTTCGAGATACCCGTCCCGCACGCGGCGGTGGAATTCACGTGCCTGCTTCTCCATGCGGTCCCTCTTGTCAGGCACGCGTTTCAGACCGTCCTCCGCTCTGATATCCAGGAGGATTGTTAGGTCCGGCTTGAGGCCGCTTGTTGCAACATTGTTCATCTCTCTAACTTGATCCAACGGCAACTCCCGACCATAGCCCTGATACGCAGTGGTGGAATCGGCGAAACGATCGCAGATAACGACCTCGCCCGCAGCCAGGGCCGGACGCAGGACCTCGTTTACCAACTGTGTTCGGGCGGCGGCGAAGAGGAACAGTTCCGCAATCGGCTCCACCTTGCCCGGGAAGCCGGGGCTGCCGAGTTCGGGGAAGAAGTTCTGACTGGCGGACGGATTACGCTGGTGACTCACGTACGAATAGATGAAGTCACCAAGCTCAGTCCCCCCCGGCTCGCGTAGTGTTCTTACGGTGTGCGATTCCGCAAGCTTGTCCGCCAACAGCTTCGCCTGCGTCGTCTTGCCGGCGCCGTCGCAGCCCTCAAACGTGATGAAAATACCCACGGCTGCGTTAGCGCCCGGCCCCGACGGCTTCGCTCGCCCGATAGACCCGAACGCGCCGGTTCGGCTCCCGGCCGTTTGAATGCGACTGCAGGCTCGCCTCCTGCGCCATCTGGTGCTGAAGCCTGCGGATATAAGCGTTCTGCGGCCTCAATTCGATTTCATCCACGTCCCCGGCCAGGACCCGCTCCAGCGATTCCTCCGTGTCCTCCAGGATCGATTCAATGTCCTCTGCCATGCCGCGTGAATGCGCGATGGCCTGCAATGCCTGCTCAAGCTGTACAGGCGTATTCTTCCGAAGCACGTAAACGGGAACGTGGTTCTCCTCCGCCGACCTCACGGCGGGAGTGCGACGGCGGTACAACTGCTTTGTCGTCAGCATGACATCCGCGGAGCTGATCGAATCAACCACACGGAACGGCAGGCTGAGGGTGTACAACGTTTCCTCAAGCTTTCCCCGCCCAATGCCGTGCGCAAAGACATCGGCAGATGTTCGCCGGTAGTCCGCCTCGCGCGTCTCGTCCAGCTCCCGTTCCTCATCCATCTGGTAGGCCGGACGGCCCGCGCCGATTATCCCAAACGATTCCTGGTCGCCCTCGGTTTCCTCAACCGCTCCCTCGTCGCTGATCTTTCTGGACTGCGGCCGCGGCGGCGCGCCGCGTAGCATCATGTCCACCGTCCGCGCCACGTCGGCATGCACGGCAACCTCGGTGCGGCTGCGAATCTCCACGACCACGTTGAACGTTGGCGGCGCCTTGCGCTCCAGCACCGTCTTGCGTGTCCGCCGCCGCCGCGCCTCCTCATCCCCAAGCGTCACAGCCTGTATCCCGCCCACCAGGTCGGCAAGCGTTGGATTCTGAACGAGATTATCCAGCCGGTTGCCATGAGCGGTGCCGATGAGCTGCACGCCCCGTTCCGCTATCGTGCGCGCCGCAGCCGCTTCCGCTTCCGTCCCGATCTCATCGATGATGATGACCTCCGGCATATGGTTCTCCACCGCCTCGATCATCACCCGATGCTGCTGATGCGGTTGCGGCACCTGCATCCGTCGCGCATGGCCCAGAGACGCGTGCGGAATATCACCGTCGCCGGCAATCTCATTGGACGTATCGACAATGATCACGCGCCGCAGCGCATCGTCCGCCAGAACGCGCGCCACCTCGCGGAGCATCGTCGTCTTGCCGATGCCCGGACGCCCAAGCAGCAGGATATTCTTACCGTCCGTGATAAGGTCCTCGATTATCTTGATCGTCCCGAAGATCGCCCGTCCCACACGGCACGTGATCCCGACGACGCGCCCCTGCCGATTCTTGATCGCTGAAATCCGGTGCAGTGTTCGCTCGATCCCCGCGCGATTGTCGTCGTTGAACTCACCGATGCGCTCGACAATGTAATCGAGGTCTTCTGACGTGATCTCCGCGTCGCTCAACTCGATCTCGGCGTCAAGGAAGCGG
This sequence comes from Dehalococcoidia bacterium, assembly GCA_034420915.1. Classification (GTDB taxonomy): domain Bacteria; phylum Chloroflexota; class Dehalococcoidia; order UBA6926; family UBA6926; genus VXMO01. Next base: position 12,960 of record DAOUKW010000169.1, on the reverse strand, counting down.
GCCTCCGGCTTGCGGCCAAGGTCCAGCACAATCTCGAGGAGTTGATCCGCATTGCCGTGCGCGCGTAGTGGGGCTGAGATACGCGGGGGAAGAGTGGAGAACAGCGCCTCCATATCGTCGATTTCCGACTCGCTGGCAACGTAGACCTGCCGCTCCAAATGCGTACCCCTTTCGCCTTTGAAGATACTGCTTTGAGCTTACCGCACGCGGGCCAGAAATTCTGCTATCCGCGCTAGCTAAAGGCCAACGGGCGCGAATGCGCCCTCAAGAACCCGCTGCCCCATTTGGCACGCGAAACTCTTGTACGTCGCCTCCAGGCGGAACCCCCGGGACGCCAACGCACGGGCAGTGGCGGCATCGTGAGTAGGAGTCAGGAACATGATTGTTCGTGAACGGCCCGATGACTGGATGACCGATTCAATCAGTGCCTCAACGGCCTCGGGCTGCTCCGGCGCTGCGGCTACTCTGGCTATCACCGCGTTCGAGCCTACCTGCCCGAATCTCACCCACCCAATCTGCTCATTTTTGACCGACGCCACAATATCTGTCGTATTTCGCACGTCTATCCATCGCGTCGCCAATGACTCCTGCCACTCGCGCACGGTCATCCCGTCCGCCGCGCGCATCTCAACGGGCGCCCACGATGTATGGAGACGAAACAACCGGAAATCTGCGGGTTCTGTCAGTACCCTGATGCTGACGTCCGCCGGAATCTCACGCGGCTCTCGATCTCCGGCGGGCCGCACATAAAGCTCTTCCTCTGCATAACCCCGAAAACCGGCGCTGCCCACCGACTCCAGGATTGGGCTATCGTCCGAAACTCGAAGAAAGATCGTCGTCCCCTTCTTTGGACGCAGCATCTTGTCGAGTTGTGGCAACAGGTCCGCGCACAGTCCTTCTGCATCCGGGGGCACCAGCAGATGCTCGATTTCCCAGGAAGAACCGCCTTCCGCGCCCCGGACAACGGCTAGTCCGCCCGGCCTCCTCCCATCTTTCAGAAGAAGGCCGAGCGTCTCGCCCTTCCGTGGCAGGGATGCTGTGCCCACGATTCGCGCGATTGATCGCTCAACACCCCTGTCTTTCCCCAATTGTGTATACGGGAAAGCGTGGTCGGCTGTGGGGCGTGATGCCAGCCCGAGCAGTCCGGCAAAATCAGTTGGTCGGGCTCCCTTGAACATGTCTCAGACCGCGTACAGCAAGATTATATGCGCTCCGTCCATTACCGAACATTCTAACGATTTGGCGAACGGTTGGCGGGGGTGATGGACAGCGCTCGTGGCGGTATGTATACTTCGCGCCAGTAACAACTGAATAGGGTCTTGCGGGAGCTGGGTGTGCCCGGCTGAGAGGCCCCGACAATGGGATCGGGGCGACCGTCGGAACCTGAGCTGGGTAATGCCAGCGGAGGGAAGAGGCTGCGGAGATGCCCATGCGTCTCCCAATTCCAATGAGCGCCGCTGACATGTTCAGCGGCTTTGTTCTTTTGATAAGGGTCTTGGGGGTAATCATGGATCGTGCGATGACAGGATTTTCGCGGCCAGGACGTGGAGGGTGGCTGCTCCGCACGGTAGCAGTTGCGCTCGTTATCGTCTTTTCGGCGCTCGGCATGGCCTGTGACAGCTTCAGTATCGACATCAGCACTGAGACGCCGACTGCATCGCCGGCAACGATTGAGGCCCTGCATGAGGAGCCCCGGGAGCTGACCATCGCGTCCCATGACAGCTTCAATATCGGCGAAGACGTGATCGCCGAATTTGAAGCGCAACACAACGCCACGGTCACAATTCTCAAGTCCGGCGACGCGGGCGAGGCGCTCACCAAGGCCATCCTGTCCAGGGATGCCCCCACCGCCGATCTCCTCTACGGTATCGACAACTCATTCTTGGGACGAGCGCTCGATGAGGGTATATTCATCGAATATCGGTCGCCCATGTTGGACAACGTCCCCGAACAATACCGTCTGGATCCCACAAACCACGTCATGCCCGTCGACTATGGCTTTGTGGCGCTCAACTACGACATCGCGTGGATGGAACAGAACGGAGTCGAGCCGCCGGCTGACCTGCGCGATCTCACTGATTCACGATTCAGCGGAAGAGTGGTTGTGCAGAACCCGGCAACGTCGTCCCCCGGCCTATCGTTCCTGCTTGCCACCGTCGCCGCTTTCGGCGAGTCGGGCAGCTACACCTGGCTGGATTTCTGGCAAGACATGATCGCCAACGATGTCCTCGTCACGGACGGCTGGACGGACGCTTACTACACTGCGTTCTCGCTCTACGATGGTGATCGGCCTGTTGTGGTCAGCTACACCACCAGCCCCGCTGCGGAGGTCTTCTACTCTGAAGGCGCCTACACGACTCCCCCCACGGGCAACGTGTTGGGTGACAATTCCGCCTTCCTCCAGATTGAGGGCATCGGCATCCTGAACGGAACCGAAAATGAGGGACTTGCCCGGCAATTCGTTGATTTCGTGATGGATCGCAGCTTCCAGGAGGACTTTCCCACGATGATGTGGGTCTATCCGGCCAACCGGGATGCAGTGCTGCCGGACGTATTCGAGTTCGCTCCCATACCGCAGCGGCCGGCCTCTCTCGATCCCGAGGTCATTGCCGAGAACCGCGAACGCTGGATCGATGAATGGACCGCATTGATAAGGAGCTAAACGCCGCCGCGCGCGAGTTGGTCAAATTGACGCAGATTGACGTGGGGGGCCGCTTTACTGGGGGGTTGGAGAGCGGTCCCCCGCCCATTTTCTGGCTGCCTGACGAAAGCAAGCCATCCGTGCCGGATAGACGACTGGCCTCTAATGGGCGCACCAATTCGTAGAACGCGCTGCTGATATGAAGAACAGTCAAGTGAATGTCTGGCGCACTGCGCGGATTGGCTTGCCGCTGATCTTCCTGGTGATAGCCTTCGCCTGGCCTCTATTCAGCGTCATGCGCGTCGGACTTGGTTGGGACGGGCAGGGCATATTCGCGCCGTTCGTCGACGCCGCGAGTGATCCCTATCTCAGGGGCCGCTTCATCTTCACGACGTGGCAGGCGGCCCTCTCCACCATCCTCGCGCTCGCTTTCGGCCTCCCGTCTGCCTATGTTTTCGCCCGACATCGATTCCGGGGACGGAGCGCGCTTCTTGCCGCGATTACCATTCCGTTTATCCTTCCACCAATCGTGATGGCGCTCGGGCTGCTCTCCCTGCTCGGGCCGTCAGGTCTCGTCAACGACGCTCTTACTGGCCTCTTCGGATTGAATGAGGGGCCTATCAAACTCCTGAACACTTTTGCCATCATCCTGATTGCCCATGTCGTCTATGAGTACGCGATCGTTGTGCGGCTTATCTCCACCTTCTGGTCGAACATGGATCCCGCCGTCCAGGAGGCCGCTTCCATGCTGGGCGCATCGCCCCGCCGTGTTTTCTTCAACGTGACACTGCCGCTTTTGCTTCCGGCCATAGCAGCTGCTGCTGCGTTGATCTTCCTGTTCACCTTTACGAGCTTCGGCATCATCCTGATCCTCGGCGCGCCGCAGCACGCAACGTTGGAAGTCGAAATCTACACGCTCATGACAAAGCTGTTCAGGCCGCACATCGCTGCCGCGCTCGCTCTCACCCAGCTCATCGCGACGTTCGGCATGCTCTGGGCATACGTCAAGCTGCAGTCGGCGGCTGTGACCCGCATCCGTCTCCGCGCTCAGGGCGCGACAGCATTTACGAGCCGCTCCCCGGCGGACTACATCATGCGGCTTGGCGCGCTGGCCTCAGTGCTCCTCGTCCTGTCCCCGCCTCTCGCCCTGCTGTTGCGTTCATTCATCACGCCCGACGGACTCGGTTTGGACGGGTACACGGCCATCATGTCCAACGACCGCAACGAATACTTCTATATCTCTCCAGTAGAGGCCATGCGCAACTCGCTGGCATTCGCCGCCGTGACGGTTATTCTCGCCGTGCCGCTCGGCGTGCTTGCGGCCTACGGCCTGCGGAATCCGCGAGCGTGGTGGCGAAACCCCCTTGATGCCCTTTACATGCTTCCTCTCGGAGTCTCCGCGGTCACGCTCGGTCTCGGCTACCTGCTCAGTCTGAGAATCGGCGCGTTTGATGTTCGCACCACCGTCGTGCCCATCATCCTTGCCCATACCCTGATCGCGTATCCGTTCGTCATCCGTGTCGTCCTCTCCACCATGCGAGCCATCCGACCGCATCTGCGAGAGGCCGCCCACGTTCTGGGCACGGGGCCGATTGCTGCCGCGATGCGTGTCGATCTCCCCATCCTCTCTCGCGCCATCCTCGTCGGCAGCGTCTTTGCGTTCGCGGTCTCCCTGGGTGAGTTCGGCGCGACTCTCCTCCTGAACCGCCCGGAATACACAACGATGCCCGTCGCCATCCTCAATTACCTGACCCGCCCCGGCGCAATCAACTTGGCAAGCGCCCTCGCCATGAGCACGGTGCTGATGGTGGTTGCTGGCGCCGGATTCTTCCTCATCGAGCGTGCCCGCTACCGCGGCTGGGGCGAATTTTAGGAGACTGTCATTCTGAGCGCAGCGAAGAATCCAAAAACTCATAACCCATGGAACGTCACATGCTGCAGATAAATGGACTCACCAAGAGCTACGACGGAGGCCGCACCCACGCCCTGTCCGATGTCTCCTTTGACCTGGGCGAGGGAAAATCATTGGCCGTGCTGGGGCCGAGCGGCTGTGGCAAGAGCACGCTTCTCCGCCTCATCGCAGGGCTTGAGACGCCTGATGGCGGGGACGCCGCAATGAATGGCGAATCATTGAACGACGTGCCCCCCCACCGCCGTGGCTTTGGACTCATGCACCAGGATCTCGCCCTGTTCCCTCATCTCAACGTCCGGGACAACATCGCCTTCGGTCTCCGCAGCCAAAGATGGGAGGCACAGTTGATAGACCGACGTGTCGATGAACTCCTTCAACTGATGCGTATTGAGCCTCTCGCGCACCGCTCCGTCGATGCGATTTCCGGCGGCGAACAACAGCGTGTCGCCCTCGCGCGATCTCTCGCTCCCCGCCCTCGACTTCTCATGTTGGATGAGCCGCTCGGCGCGCTCGACCGCCGTCTGCGGGAGGAGCTTGCGCAGGAAATCCGCCATATCCGTGATCACGAGGGTGTGACCCTCATCTATGTCACCCACGACCACGATGAAGCGTTCGCCGTCGCCGACGATATTCTCGTGCTGGAACAGGGCAAAGCCGTTCAGCACGGCCCGCCGGAGGACGTGTGGCTCAACCCCGCCACACCGTTCGTCGCGCGATTCCTCGGCCATGAGAACCTCTTTAGATGCGAAATCTCCGCCCGCGCCGATGGCACGAATGAGGCCCGCTGCGTGCTCGGCTCATGGCAGCCTGACAACATCCCCACAGCCCCGCATTGCACCGTCCTTATCCCGCCGGAAGCCGTAACTCTCACTGCTCCTGATCAGGACGGCGCAGCGGCAACTATCGTGGACGTTACTCTCCAGGGCGGTACCTACGATGTGACGCTGAATACTCAAAGCGAGCAACTCCGTGCCCGTGTCCCCGTCACAGTCGGTGGCTACCGACCCCTCTCAAACACAACCGTCTTAGCCTCAATTGATTGGAACCAGGCTCGGCTGCTGGACTGGGTGGAGTAACCCACCCCCGTTCACCCTGAGCCTGTTGAAGGATCATCCCCTCACTCGCCACCGCCTACCCGCTCCTGCAGCACCAGCAACCGCCCTTCTTCCACGGTGATATTCGCCTGCTGCCACGCCAACTCATTGCTGACTCCGCGTGTTAAGCCATAGCTCAAAGAGATGCCGAGCAGATCATATTTGAGCCCCCACGTCGTGACGGTTGCCCCTGTCTCTGAGAGAGGCAGCAGTGTCACATAATCCCCGCGCTGCCCCCCAACGGTCGCCGCTTCGCCTTTCTGAATCATGAACGCCTCACGCATCTCGTCGATGAGGCGGATGTCCACGCCGCTCAGATCATCCCTCGCCAGCAAGAGCAAGTTGGCGATGCCGTGGTCGAAACGGTCGATGCCGGTCAGCGCCCCAAGCACTCGGATACTCTCCGCGCCCCTCGCGATCGCCTCATCCAGCGCCAGTTCGCCGTCCGTGGCAGCCTTCTCCGATGGGTACTCCAGCAGCAGCCATCCACGCTCACGTGCCGTCCGAAGAGCATCCTCTGACGCTGAGTCGAAATCACCGATGCACAGGGTCGGCGTAATGCCCAACTCCAGGCAGGTGTTCAACCCGCGGTCGGCGGCAATGATGATATCGCTCTCTCGCAGCGCGGCCATCACGCGGTCGCCGGGCGTGATATCGCCTCCCGCCACGATGCAGGCGGTCAGTGGCCCGTTCGACTGTGAATTTTGGGTACTCATCGGCTCGCTGTGGTATTGTCGTTTGATTGTGCGGGCGTTGGGCGCTTACGCCCGTCACCCTATACTAGTATCAGTCGCAGAGTAGGGAACCGGCTGGGGGTAGACATTGGTAGCGACGGTTGACCGCGCGCGCGAAGTTGTCGACAAGACGTTGGAGAACGTCGAACGGGTGATAGTAGGTAAGCGCGCGGCAGCGGAGCTTGCCATCACGGCGGTATTGGGCGGAGGCCACTTCCTGATTGAGGATGTGCCCGGTGTCGGCAAGACGATGCTGGCCCGCAGTGTCGCAATCTCCCTCGGCGCATCATTCAAACGTGTGCAGTTCACGCCTGATCTGCTGCCCACGGACGTCATCGGTGTCAATCTCTACAACCAGCGCACGGGCGAGTTCGAATTCCGCGCGGGCCCCGTTCTCGCCCATATCCTCCTCGCTGACGAAATCAACCGCGGCACCCCCAAGACCCAATCCGCGCTGTTGGAGGCCATGGAAGAGGGGCAGGTGACGGTGGACGGCGTGACACACCCTCTCCCGAATCCCTTCCACGTCATCGCCACGCAGAATCCATTGGAGCATGAGGGAACATTCCTGCTGCCTGAGGCGCAGCGCGACCGCTTTTTCCTGCGCCTGTCGCTGGGCTATCCGACAATCGATTCCGAGATGGAAATCATGGACAGAACCCGCCTTGAGCACCCCATCGATAGTATTGAGCCCGTTACCACGCCGGAAGAGGCGCTGGACCTCCAACAGACGGTACGGCAGGTGTACGTGGATGACCTCATCAAGCGATACATCGTCGACATCGTGGACGGCACGCGGGAACATGGCTCCGTCTACGTTGGCGCGTCGCCGCGCGGCGCATTGACACTTTTCCGCGGCGGGCAGTCTCGTGCCGTGATGGACGGACGCGACTACGTCCTCCCGGACGACATCAAATACCTGGTCGGTCCGGTCCTGGGGCATCGCATCATTCTCAATCCGAACGCCCGGATGCAGGGAGTCAGCACGGACGACGTGTTGTCGCAGGTGCTGGAGCGTGTCCCTGTGCCGGGAGCCGTGCCGCGAGGATGGCTGCGGAACTGAGGGAACACCGTGCGGAGCCGCCGCCTCTACCTCGGTGCGCTGATCCTGATGGCGCTGTTCCTGACCCTCGGGTCGGGGTTTTACGTCATGTCCTATCTTCTCAGCGCCGTCATCGGCGTATTCATCCTGGCATGGCTCTGGACCAGACTAAGCATGAGAGGCATCTCCACCGGCGCCGATGATCAGCCCTCGCTTGCCCAGGTGGGAGAACGCGTCGAAGAGTCCGTTTGGCTTGAGAATTCATCCCTCCTGCCCCGTCCGTGGCTGCATGTTGAGGACATCGGTGACGTTCCCGGACTTGCCTCAGAGGTCATGGGCGTGCCCACGCGCGGCTCGCGGAACTGGACAAAGCTGGGAACGCGGGCGGACAAACGCGGCCGCTTTCACTGGGGGCCGTTGCGTGTCACCGCCTCCGACCCTTTTGGTCTCTTTGAAACGACACGGATTATCGGTGAAAAACGCGAGCTGGTTGTCTACCCGGCCCCGTTTCCACTGGACGATTTCGTCATCTCCAGCGCGGAGGAGACCGGCGACGCGCCGGATTACCGCGCAACGTCTCAATTCACTCCCAACGTCGTCTCTGTTCGACGTTACACGGTCGGAGACAGCCTCAACCGCATCCACTGGAAGAGCAGCGCCAAGCTCAACCGCTTGATGGTCAAGGAGTTCGAGACGGAGGTGCAGTCCGATCTCGCCATTCTGCTCGACCTCAACGCCGCCGTGCAGGTGGGTGAGGGCCTGACCGGAACGGAGGAGGTTGCCGTCACGGTCGCCGCATCCCTTGCGCGATACTTGCTTGAGTTTGACAACGGTGTTGGATTCTCCGCGATTGGCGACACGGAATACACCATCCCCAACGGCACCGGCGATAAACACATGTGGCGCATCCTGGAAGCGCTGGCGCTCTGCAAAGCCGAGGGCAGGGTGAGTCTGAGCGAGTTGCTTGGCCTCCACGAGGCCCGTTTCAGCCGACGAACCGGCGTTATTGCCATCACTCCGTCCGTTGAAGACGCCATGGCCGCCGCCGGGGTTCTGCAGGAGCGAAACTCTCCCGGCGCAGTCGTCCTCCTGGAGCCGACAAGTTTCGGCGCGCCCGGGGACTACACTACGGAGTTGGCGAGCCTCTACTCCATGGGCATCGCCGCCTACGTCGTTCGGCTCGGTGACGATATTGCGCGGGCGCTGAGCTTCAATGCCCTTGGGCCCATCGCCATGCAGCCCGGCAATCGCCGCAGCTTTACACGGCCTGAGAGGTGGGGAGCGTGAGCACGGCAGAGCGGCGCATGCCGCCCGCCCAGCCCGTCGTCATGCCGCAGTGGCTGACCCGCTCGTGGCATCGCCTGCTGACATACCCGGACAGCGGATGGCTGACAGTCCTCCTGGCGCTTATGGTCGCCGTCACTGTTGTCTGGAGCGTTGAGGATGCCCATTGGGTGCCCGTGATTCCGGGCGTGGCGTTTGCCGTGCTCATCGGGGGTGCGGCGGGGCTGATCAATGCGACGCATCGTCGTAATTATGTGGCCCAGCACGCAACGGCCTTGTTCATCGCACTGGCGCAGTCGTTCGCGCAAACTCTCACGGTCGTTACCGCGGCAAGCCTCGAGGGCAGGGCGCTTAGCGCTGGCTACCGCATAACTCTGTGGGCACAGGCCCTCCTGGAGGGGGGCGCAAGCACGGACCGGCTGACCTTCGTCTTCCTCCTGCTGCTCGGTGCATGGGCCGTCGCCTATGTCACGGTCTACCTAACACTGCTCCTTCGCAACATCTGGGCCACCCTGCCTGCGGGGTTTGCCATCGTCACCAACCTGACCTACCTGCCGCCGAGCACCCTCCCGTTCTTCATGGCCTTCCTGTTGGCATCCGCGCTGCTCATCGTCCGCCTTGTGCATCTTGAGCGCCGCCGCAGATGGAATGAAACGACGACCACGCAGGGATCATGGCTGCCCGTCCACGTCATGCACGCTGGCATCTGGTTCGCGCTCATCGTATTCCTCGTCGTTACCGTGACCCCGTCGCTCGGCTCAGGCCCGCGAGTGGTCCGTTCATTGTGGACGGAGCTTCGATCTCCTATCGGAGACGCGGAAGGCACGTTCACCCGCATCTTTGCCTCACTGCCCGCTCGTAGATCGATGGGGCTCTTCGGATTCACGGATGAGCTGCCGTTCAGGGGCAACATCAACCTCCCTACCGATGTATTGATGCACGTCGAGAGTGATGAGCGGCTGTACTGGCGCGCGCGCACCTATGACCGTTACGCGGGCTGGGGCTGGAGCAACAGCCCGCTCGTCATCGCTGAACGACGCGGCCTTGAGGACATCGCCGGAAACAGTTACACCGGCTGCGCGGAGTGCATCAGGAACGTGACCTTTGAACTCAAGGCTCCGGCCAGTACGGTCTTTACCGCTGCCACCCCTCTCCGCACCACGCTGCCCGTCGAGGCCCAATTCACCGATCTTGATGTCGACGAGGGCCATCGGCTGGTCAAGCTGGAAAGCCAGGACGTTTTGCAGCCCAACCAGCGGTATACCGTTCAAAGCTATGTTCCCCAGGTAACCGTCGAGGATATCAGCACCCTTACCCCCCAATATGAAAACTGGGTGGCGGAGAAGTATCTGCAACTGCCGGAGGACCTTCCCCCGCGCGTTCGGCTGCTTGCCGAAGCACTGTCTCGAAATGCCGATACGCCGTACCTCAAGGCCATCGCAATCCGCGAATACCTGCGGACACTCGACTACTCGAAGAACATCAACGCGCCTCCTCCCGGAGTCGACGGCCTTGAGCACTTCCTCTTCCGCGAGCAGGCAGGCTACAGCGAATACTTCGGGTCCGCCATGACAGTCATGCTGCGTGCTGCAGGCGTTCCGGCGCGAATGGCGGTCGGCTATCTGCCCGGCGAGTACAGCGACGAGTTGGGCGTGTTTGTCGTCCGTGAATCTGATCTCCATTCCTGGGCAGAGGCCTATTTCCCGGGATACGGATGGATCCCGTTTGAACCGACACCGAACGTTGAGCCGGACGCTCCAGGAGGCCCGACGGGTACTTTCTCCGCCCTTGTTCCGGACGTTGACGTTGAAATCGCCGGCGATCTTGGCGCATTCGCATTTGAAGAGGCAGATCTGCTTCAAGAGGATAATTTTCTCGAATTCGGCGACGAAACCTTTGAAATCACTGGGGGCGGCCTAATCCCTGGCGTGGAGGCCATCGATCCAAGAGTCTGGTATGTGGTCGGCGCCGGGCTTGGTGTTGCGGGTCTGGCAGCTCTCGTATTCTTGTGGTGGCAGGCTTTGGCGCGCCCCCGCACGGCGTGGAGGGCATATACGCAAACCGTCCGCCTGGGGCGACTGGCCGGTATCAAGACCAGGCCGGACGAAACACCGACGGAATATATCAGTCGCCTCTCCGCTGCGTGGCCTCGCGCAACATGGGCGCTTTACGGTGTAGTGCAGTGGTACGACCATGTCCTGTACGGCCCTGATAAAGACGCCCCGCCGGACAGACCGTTCTCATGGCGCGCTATCGTATTTGGGTTGCTGGCGCTGACTTTCTTGAGATTCGTGCCAAGGGGTCGCGCCCGGGTGAGGAGGAGAGCCGCAGATGCAAGCTGATAGTTACAGGGTTATTTCAACACCGCTGGGATTCCTCGGTCTTGTCGCTTCTCAAAAGGGCCTTAAGGCAGTCCTGGGGCCGCATGATGAACGGGAACTTGTCGAACAGGAGCGAGAAGACATCCGCTCCCCCCTACAGGATGACCCCACCGGCGAGATTCTCAATCACTGGGCGAATGCCCTTTCACGCTACACATACGGAGAAACGATGGAACTCTCCGGCCCGCTGGACATGGACGGCGGCACGGAATTTCAGCGTGCTGTCTGGCAAACCCTCACACAGATTCCTGCCGGCGCTGTGTGGACATACGGTGATGTTGCTCACGCCATCGGCAGACCGAAAGCCGCCCGCGCTGTTGGACAGGCCGTTGGCTCCAACCCGCTCGGAATCGTCGTCCCTTGACATCGTGTCGTGGGCGCGGACGGCGCCCTTACCGGTTTCGGCGGCGGACTTGCCACCAAGGAACGGCTCTTGTTGCATGAGGGACGGGCGGACGCATCGAAACAGCGAGAACGAACGGAGTCACGGGCCGGATTCAGACTGACACGCCGCGAGCGGGGTCTACGGCCCCGCAGCGGCGTCATCGACTAGCTATTCTTCCTCCAGGGTCTCGTCCTCCACCGGCGCGCGCGGGCTGGAGCGGGCGCGTTCCAGGTATGTCGGGTCTCGCAGTGTTTCTTCAATCATCTCTGATGCCCGCTCACCTGCGGCCTCAAATGGAAGTAACACGAGTGTCGCGCCAAGGTCTTCCAGGCGATGGGCCGTGGCAGCGGACTGGCTCGTGAGGAGAACGGGTCGACGGAAGTCATGCTCGCGCAGTGCTTCCAGCAGCCCCACCTCAATATCAGGCGCGCGGATTGTTGACACTGCGATGCGCGCAGATGCCAGGGGCAGCCCCTGGAGGAACTCTGGTGCTTCAACGTCCGCGAATCGCATGTGGAACCCCAGGTCTTGCAGGCGGCGCACGGCGACAGGGTCAAAATCGACGCCCATCGCCTCAACGCCGATTTCCCGTAGCCGAGACAAGATGACGGTGCCCAGTCGCCCCGTTCCAAATACGAGGACCTCAACTGGCTGATCTGCCTCGTCAATGATCTCATCCTCCCTGTGCGCGACGGGGCGTTCAATCCTGTTCATCACGGGCTGTAAGAATCGATAGATCTGGTTGGCGTATGTGATCATGTACGTAGACGCGGCGAATGTGATCAGCCCCACCAGTGTGACGAGGGCGAGACTGGATTCGTCCACGTGGCCCAGATCCAGCCCGAGCGCCATCAAGATGAAGGAGAATTCACTGATCTGGGCGAGCGCCATGCCGGCCACCAGGCCTGTGCGGGCGCGGAAGCCCATTGCGATGGCAATGCCCATGACGATGAGCGGGTTGCCGACCAGCACGAAGAGCGAAAGCCCGATAGCGGCAAGGAGTTGGTCCTGTAAATCAGAAAGCTGAAGGTGGACTCCCAGGCTCACGAAGAAGAACAGGAGCAAGAAGTCTCGAACCGTCGTCAAGCGGGCGGCCACCAGTTGACGCGGCCTCTTGGTCGCCAACACGATACCGGCCACGAACGCGCCCATCTCAGCGCTGAACCCCGCCCACGTCGCCCCTGCCGCCATGAGCACTGCCCACGCGATGCCGCCCAAAACCAGCACTTCAGGCGTCGTAATCATCCGTGGTTCAATGAGCGGAATGAGGAATCGCGCCACGATGATCATGGCCGCGACCAGTGCCGCTCCACGCAGCAGGCTCAACCCCAACTGCTCAAGAGTCGCCCCGGCGCCTTCCGCCCCTTGGAGACCCGACAGCAGCGTGAGGGCAACGATGACGACAATGTCCTGCACGATCAGGATGCCGAGCGCGATGCGACCGTGAAGGGAGTCGATCTCTCGCCGATCTGAGAGTACCTTGACGA
>DAOUKW010000168.1:0-10039 GCA_034420915.1 Dehalococcoidia bacterium | reverse complement strand
GTGCGGATGACGCTGACGGGCGAGGCGAATGACTATGTCGGCAAGGGCATGGCGGGCGGCGAACTCGTCATCAGGCCGCCTGCCGATGCGAGCTTCGAGACGCACAAGAACTCCATCATCGGCAACACCTGTATTTACGGCGGCACAGGAGGGTACTTCTTTGTTGCCGGACGCGCGGGCGAACGGTTCGCAGTGCGCAACAGCGGTACGCAGGCCGTTGTGGAGGGCGTTGGCGATCACGGCTGTGAGTACATGACCAGCGGTATCGTCGTGGTGCTTGGAACGGTGGGGCGCAACTTCGGCGCGGGCATGTCCGGTGGCGCGGCGTTCGTGCTGGACGAGACCGGCGATTTCCCATCGCTGTACAACCAGGAGCTGCTGGTCCTGGACAGGCTTGAAGACGATGACGACGAGCGGCACGTGCTGGAACTCATTGAGCGCCACGCCGAGACAACCGGCAGCAAGCGCTCCGCGGAAATCCTGGCCGACTGGTCCAGGTACCGCTCGATGTTCTGGAAGGCGCTTCCGGCACAGCTGCGCGATAAGAATCTCTCGCTAGCCGAGGTACTCAAGAAGGTTGAGGGCGCTGCGCTCGTAACGGCGCGTTAGCTGCAGGTCAGCCGTAGCGGCGGCACCTCCCGCCGATAGGCCATCCGTGGGTCAAGTCTCATTTTCAGGGACTTGCGAAATTCTTGGCGATAACGTGATAGACTAACCCATCCGGCGTTAGCCGACGATTCGTGGCCGCGAAGGGCTCGAGTGGGGAATAGAGCCTCGCCGCCGTACAAAGGAGACTCGCATGAAGGCTGTCATTTTGGCAGCGGGACATGGCTCTCGCTTTAGCCAATACGGTGTCCGCCATAAGGCGCTCCTGCCCGTCAATGGGCAGGCGGTTATCGACTACACATTGGACGGGATTCAACAGGCCGGCATAACGGATATCTGCATCGTCATCGGCCATGAGGGCCAGGCGCTGCAGGACGTGCTTGGAGACGGGTCAACGCGAGGCGTCGACATCACGTATGTCATGAACACGGAGCACCACCGGGGAAACGCCGTTTCCGTCTTGACCGCGAAAGAAACGGTCGGCACTGAACCCTTCATTCTCTCCATGGCCGATCACATGCCCTCGTCAGATATCATCATTGGGCTTGTCGACGGGGCAAAGGAAAACGGGTGGAATCTCAATGCACTCGCCGTAGACTTCGACCCTGACGACCGCGATGTTGAGGAAGGGACGCGCGTCAGCGTGGATGAGCATGGCCACATCGTGGCAATCGGCAAGAATCTGCCGAACTGGAACGGCATCGATTGCGGCGTGTTCCGGTTCACCCCCGCCATATTTGAGGCCATAGAAGCCAAACTCGTGGAAGACAGTTCCCACGACGAGTTGAGCCAGGCCGTGACGCGCATGATCCTCTCTGGCAACGCTCTCCATGCCCACGACGTTGAAGGCGCATTCTGGTTCGACGTGGACACGTGGGAAGACCTGAAGCTGGCGCGTGAGGCGCTCGGGTACGTCACGTAGCGCCGACGCATGCACGAAGGCTTCGTTTCCCGGTACCTGAACCGACGATTCTCGCGCCCCATCGCGCGGGTGCTCGCCCATACCCCGGTCACACCGAACCAGGTCTCGTTCATTGCGTTCCTGATGGCCGTCGGCGCGGCGGCGCTGTTCTACTATGACCTCAATATCTGGGCGGGGGTTCTCGTTCAGGCATCGTCCATCGTGGACGGCGTCGACGGCGACCTGGCACGCGCCAAGAACATGGCGAGCCGATTCGGCGGGTTCTTCGATGCCCTGCTGGACAGATACGCGGACGCCGTCATCCTCGCTGGTCTCGGTTATTGGGCGTTCAAATTCCAGGCCGGGGCCGATCAAACGACGACCACAATTCTCGCCGGCGTTGCCATCATTGGCTCACTGATGATCAGCTACAGCCGCGCGCGGGCAGAGGCTACTTTCGGCCAGCCTTTTGAGGGCCTGCCCGGCGCGCTCGCGTCACGCGACCTGCGCCTGTTCGTAATCATGATCGGCGCGATCATCGGGCAAGGTGTCGCGACACTCGCCGTCATCGCCGTCCTGACCAACATGGTTGTTCTGTGGCGTCTCGGCGTCGCCCGCTGGGGCAGCGTGGGAGAAGGAGAGAGTAATGGACACTAACTCTGCAACTCCCCAATCGGGTACACTATCCACGTTGAGCATCCCGACTGTTCGGGCAGCGATTTTTAGGCGCTAAGGGATTCATGGGGGAAGGGCGATATGGACTACCAGAATCTGCTCTATGAGAAGCAGCGCAACGGCGTGCTCATCACGCTGAACCGCCCTGAGGTGATGAACGCCATCTCCGATGAACTGGATATCGAGCTTCACCATGCCCTCGACGCCGCCGACGCCGATCCCGAGGTCCGCGCCATCGTGCTCACAGGAGCGGGGCAAGCCTTCTCCGCCGGATTCGATATCGCGGGCGGCGGAGCAGACTACGAATGGCCGTATGGTCTCCCCAAGGGCTCGAACGTGGCCGCAGAGATCGACCGCTGGCGCACGCGCTTCTGGAAGAAGGAGCACGGCCGCATCGCCCGCGTCATCGACGAGATTGACACGCCGATCATCGCCGTCGTCAGCGGCTGGTGCATGGGCGGAGGCTCCTGGTACGCGCTGACCTCACACATCACCATCGCGGCGGAGGACGCCGTCTTTGGGCAGGTTGAAGTCCGCATGATCTCGGACGATAACTACATCTGGATTCACCACGCCGGCTACAAGAACGCCCTACGCTACGCCCTCACCGGCGACCACATCGACGCGCAGGAGGCGCTCCGCATCGGCATCGTCAATAAAGTTGTCCCGACAAAGGACGACGCGCTGGAAGAGGCTTTCCAACTGGTGGAACGGCTCGCTCTCGTGAGCCCTGAGACAGTCAAGATCAACCTCGCCGTCGCTATGCGCGGCCTTGAAACGATGGGCCTCCACAACGTCATGCGGCTCAATTCCGAGCTTGCCGCTGCCGTTATTGTCTCCAAGCGCGAGGATTTCACTGCTCCGCTTGAGGAGGCGCGCAAGGAGGGCGGCCTCCGGGCGTTCATCCGCAAGCGTGATGAGCCGTTCCAGCCTGAACCGTTCGGTCCCCGCTCCGCCAAGGCGCGAGAAGAGCGGGAAAAGAGTTCATGATCTGCGCTAGAGGGAACGGCGGGCTATGAGTCTCTTACATCTCACCGCCACGCCGGAGCGCATCTCCACCCACGCTGCCCCGCAGGGGGCGGGTGGGTTGAATATCAGTTGCTCGCGGACTCTTCTACGCTTGCGCGCGTCCTCTTTGCTCACAACGCGCGCCACGGAACAATCCGAAGACTCTCATAGCATCGCTCCGGTCGTTCTCAGCCTGGAGACCGACAATCAGACCCCGACAGACGCTCCTCCCGCTGTCACACCTGCCTGTGTTAGGACCATAGTCGCCCTTGCCTCGCTTGCACGCAGGCGCAGGAATGGGCCTGTAACCCCACCCACACCAGAGTCTTGTGTCCCCTCACAAGTCGGAAGTTGGCAGTACAACCCGGAGAAGGGGTGCTCAAACCACGAATCATCCACTCCGGAACAACTCACGCCATCCCACGAGACGGCGGTCCATGGACCGACCGTCATCCGCCATTCCCATAGACGCAGCCGACTAAGACGGCGGTCGGTTTATCGACTGCCCCGGTTACCAGACGCTCCAATTGGCGTTGAAAATCCTTTCTTCGTTCAATTGGAGGTTAACCATGTTTCGGTTACTGATTGGACTCATTGGAGTCCTGCTTTTGATTACATCTGCCGCGTGCCAGGGGCGTCCCGATCCCACGGCCACGTCGGCGTCCACAACTGCGCCTGAACCCACTGTTGGCGCTGCCGCCACTGTTGCGGCCCCATCGACCGGGCCAACTTCTACACCTGTCGTCATCGTTGAGGAGACCGACCCCGGCGAGCTTGTTGTCTACTCCGGTCGCAGCGAGAGCCTTGTCGGCCCGATCATCGAGCAGTTCGCTGAGGCAAGCGGCATCGATGTTAGCGTCAAGTACGGCAGCACATCGGAAATAGCCGCCACCATTCTTGAAGAGGGAGCCAACACACCGGCTGACATCTTCTTTGCGCAAGACCCCGGCGGGCTCGCTGCGGTCGAGGACATGTTCGCAACACTGCCAAGCGACGTTCTCAGCCGCGTTCCCGCCAACTTCCATTCCCCTGACGGCAAATGGATCGGCCTGTCCGGACGTGCGCGTGTCATTGTCTACAATACGGAGCGGGTTTCGCCGGACGACCTGCCGAGTGACCTGCGTGGATTCACAGACCCGGAATGGCGCGGGCGCATCGGCTGGCCTCCCACCAACGGATCGTTCCAGGCGATGGTGACCGCCATGCGAGTCATGTGGGGCGAGGACGAGACGCGAGAATGGCTTGAGGGAATCCAGGCCAATGAGCCGACAATCTACCCCAAAAACACGCCCACGGTTGCCGCAGCCGGCGCGGGTGAAATCGACGTCGGATTCGTCAACCACTACTACCTGTACCGCTTCCTGGCAGAAGAGGGTGAGGGTTTTGCCGCGCGCAACGCGCACCTCACCGGCGGCGGGCCCGGCGCGATGATCCTCGTCGCCGGAGCAGGAGTGTTGGACGGCGCAGACAACAGCGAGAACGCGATCAAATTCATAGAGTTCATGCTGTCAACCGTCGCCCAGCAGTACTTCGCCGGCTCGACGTATGAGTACCCGCTCGTCGAGGGCGTCAACGTCAACCGGCTGCTGACTCCGCTGGATGAGATCAATGCGCCTGAGGTAGACATGGCAGACCTCGGAGACCTCGAGGGCACCGTCGACCTGCTGCGCGACACGGGAATCCTTCCCTAATGAGTGCAACGGCGGCCAGCATTCAGCGGCTCCGGGCGATCCGGCGTCAACGACGCTGGCCGCCGTTCACGCTTAGTCTCACGACGTCCATCATCGGCTTTGCCTTGCTCCTACCCATCATCTACCTGTTCATTCGGACGCTTGACGCAGGTCTGGATTCGCTGGCAGACCTCCTGTTTCGGCCAAGAACGGCGGCAATCATCGTGCGGAGCATGGCGCTCGTCATCATTGTCTCCGGCGGATCAGCGGTTCTCGCGTTGGCCCTGGGCTGGCTTATCGAACGCACGGATCTGCCGTTCAGGCGGTTGTGGAGCATCGTGACGGTGCTCCCGCTCGTCATCCCCAGCTACATCATGGCCTTCCTGTTCATTTCCGTTTACGCGCCGCGGGGCATGGTCCAGCGAATCTTCGCGGAACCGTTCGGCATCCAGGAGATACCGTCGTTCTATGGCCTGCCCGGCGCGGCTATCGTGCTGATTCTTGTGTCGTACCCGTACACGCTGCTAACGGTTCGCGCGGCGCTGCGAGGTTCGGGGCGCGCGCTGGAAGAAGCCTCCCGAACCCTGGGCAAGGGGCCGTGGGAGACGTTCCTCCGTGTAACCCTGCCGCAGATGCGGCCCGCGCTCGCCTCCGGCAGCCTGCTGGTCGCTCTCTACACAATCAGCGACTTCGGCGCAGTGTCCCTGATGCGCTATGAGACGTTTACGTGGGCGATCTATCTCCAGTACACGAGCTACGTTGACCGCACCGCCGCGGCGGCTCTCTCGCTCGTCCTCGTCGGACTTGCGGTTGTGCTTTTCCTGACGGAAACGACGGCGCATGGCGACCGCCCGATGGAGGAGACGCACCAGGCGGAGATGGGCGGAGCGGACTCGCCGTCCGTCCCGCTCGGTCCGTGGAAATATCCGGCGTTGGGGCTGTGTTCGCTCGTGGGCGTCTTTGCGTTGCTTGTGCCGATGGCCGTCTTATTGTTCTGGTTGGTTCGCGGCATCGGCGCGGGAGAAGAACTAAGCGCGGTGTGGGGCCCGGCGATCAATTCCGCGTTGGTATCGTCGTTGGCGGCGGTCGCCGGGGTCTTTGTTGCCCTGCCGGTCGTGGTTCTCGCCGTGCGATTCCCCGGGCGATTCAGCACGTTCATTGACCGTATCAGCCACGTCGGCTTTGCCCTGCCGGGCATCGTCATTGCCCTCGCCCTGGTATTCTTTGGCTCGCGGGTCGCTCCCGCCCTCTACCAGACGCATGTGATGCTCATCCTGGCGTACGTCATCTTGTTCTTGCCGATAGCGATGGGGCCCCTGCGGACATCATTGCTGCAGGTCAATCCGCGTGTGGAGGAAGCGGGGCGGACGCTTGGCCATCGCCCGCTCACGGTTTTCCGTACAATTACAGTGCCATTGCTGCGCCCGGGCATCCTCGCCGGAGGCGCGCTGGTATTCCTCACAGCAATGAAGGAGCTTCCTGCGACTTTGCTCTTGAGCCCGCTTGATTTCAGCAGTCTGGGAACGACGATCTGGGCCGCGAGCTCAGAGGCGTACTTCGCCCAGGCCGCCCTGCCCGCCCTGCTGCTCATCGCGATTTCCGCGGTTCCACTGTTTTTCCTTATCGGCCGAGGCAGGAGCCGGCAAGCATGACAAGCATCGAACGGTCACCCCACGTCATGCTCCGCTGTGTTGGGGTAACGAAGCAGTACGCGCCCTCCGGCGCGGGAGCGCACGACGTTTCCCTCGAGGTCACGGAGGGGCAGATCCTTGCGCTCGTCGGCCCAAGCGGCTGCGGCAAGACGACGCTGTTGCGCGTCATTGCCGGTCTTGAAAGCCCCGACGACGGGATGATTGAGGTCGACGGCAAGACCGTCACGGGGAGAGGCGTCTTCGTGCAGCCGGAATACCGCAGCGTCGGTTTTGTGTTCCAGGACTACGCCCTCTTCCCGCACATGACGGTGGAATCCAACATCGCCTACGGTTTGGAGCGTGACGCTCCCAACCGCGAGGAGCGCATTGATGAGTTGCTCAATCTCGTCCATCTTTCTGACCGCCGGGGCCGCCGCCCGCATGAGCTTTCCGGGGGCGAGCGGCAGAGGGTGGCTCTTGCCCGCGCCCTCGCGCCTGCGCCCAAGATTCTCCTGATGGATGAGCCGTTCTCAAACCTCGATCCCAACCTGAGCGCCCGCTTGCAACTGGAGGTGCGTGAAATCCTGCATGAGGCAGGCATCACGGTGGTTTTCGTGACGCACGACCAGGAAGCGGCGCTGTCCATGGGTGATGTCATCGCCGTCATGGATCGGGGTCGCATCCAGCAGGTCGGAGCGCCGGACATGGCGTTCCATCGCCCCGTCAACCGCTTCGTCGCTGCGTTCCTCGGCGAGGCCGACTTCATTCCGGCGGAGCCGACGGCAATTGAATCGCGAGTGTTGACGGAGCTGGGGGAGGCGGAGGTGAGCAGCGCGTTGACACTTGACGGCGAGGCTGACATGGAATTGATGGTGAGGCCGGAAGACCTGTCTATCAGCGCGGATGATATTGGAAATGGTCGCGTTGTTGGGCGGGTTTTCAGCGGGGCATTCTACGCCTACAGCGTGGAATTGGATTCCGGGGTTGTGTGCCGCGCCCTGGCCTCCCACGCGACTGTTATCGAGATTGGGGCGCGGGTGAGTCTTCGCATTGCCGCAGGCCATCCCCTGCCCGTCTTTCCGCGTACGTGAGTTGCCCCCGCCAATTGTGGGGACTATAATCCGCTACACGGAGGCACAAGCAAAATGCCTATCTTTGAATACGGATGCAAGACCTGCGGCAACGGCTTTGATAAGTTCGTTCGCGGGTACGACACGCCCGTCGGGGTAACCTGCCCCTCCTGCGAGAGTGAAGAGGTCGAGCGCAAGATGTCGGCAGTCGGCGTCACGGGCGTCTGGCAGAGCAACGCTCCCCAGTTCGAGATGCCCAAGCCCCAGCGCCTGCGCCCGGACGACCCGTTCCGCTGCATCGCCTAAGTCGGTACGCAACGGGATCTTTTCCGGCTATACGACGGGCCTGAGCAATGCCCATCTTTGAATACGAATGCCACGCCTGTAACGGTCGTTTTGAGAAACTGACCCGCAACATCAACGCAGAGCCGGGCGAGGTTGAATGCCCGGGTTGCGGCTCCACTGATACGCAGAAGGTCATCTCAATGTTCGGGATGACAAGCAGCAGTTCGGATCTCGGTTTTGGATTCCCCGGCATGGCCGGTGGCGGTGACGGCGGTCACGCAGGGCATAACCACGGCCCCGGTTGAACCACTTGACACTAGTCGCTTAACGCCCCGTGCGGGCGTGTCCTAGTATTGCCCCGGCGTCCAGAGATTCGTGGGCGGCGTGGGGCGGCGGGTCATCAACTCCCGGATTGCGGCATGAGTATTCGGCCCCGCCGCAATCACACCGTCAATCAGCGTGTCCCGTCGATTGAACTGCATGGGGTGTCCATCGGCGTCTGTCACAACGCCGCCTGCCGCCTCTACAAGCAACGCGCCGGCGGCAACGTCCCACTCATTCTTTGGTTCAAGGCTGATAACGGCATCCGCCTTGCCCGCAGCAACGAGCGCCATCTTGTACGCGATGGAGCCGATCATCCGCACCTTGAACGGCTCGCCCCGAAACCGATTCCACATGCCCCATCGAACTTCGGTGCGCGAGGCGAGGACGGTGACGTTGGATGTCAATTCCTCGTGGTCGCTCACACGCGCGGTTTCGCCGTTTAGCGTGGTCGCGCCGCCGCGTTCTGCCAGATAGGCCTCATCCGCCCACGGGTTCAGGATTCCTGCGGCAGTGATTTCACCGGCCACAGACAACCCGACCGACACGCACCACTCGGGCCGTCCTTCCAGGAAGCCTCGCGTGCCGTCGATGGGATCGACGACCCACACGCGCTCCATGCCGATACGGTGACCGTCATCATGGGTTTCCTCAGACAGCCACCCCTCGCCGGGGCGAACGAGCGCCTTGTGCAGCAGTTCATCGAGGGCGTGATCGGCCTCTGTGACCGGGCCGTCCCAACCCTTGTGCTGTACATAGACAGAGGACGGCGAGAACGTGCTGGCAAGCTCGGCGGACTCTTCCAGCGCGGCGGCAATCCGGCCCAGATCAGACTCCACGCCGCTGGTCATGCCGTAGTTGCCGAGGTAAAAAGGGGCATCAGGAGGCGATGGCGCTGCGCTTGTTGTTGAGGTAATCGACGAGCACGTACTGCCCCAGCTTGTCAGGCTGCGTGAAGAATGCGCGCCCGCGATTGAGCCGTGTCATCTGCCGCACGAAGTTGACCAGGTAGTACGCCATCTCCAGCATGAAGACATTGATGGTGATGCCCTCCTGCGTACAGCGTTTGACCTCGCGCAGGGTCATATCGATGGTGCGCTGGCTGGGGGGGTACGTGAAGTAGGGCGTGCCGCCCTCAAGGTGGGCCGTCGGCTCGCCGTCCGTGACCATGATCACTTGCCGCGTGCTGGAGCGGTGCTTGTTGAGCAGCTGGCGTGAAATCATCAGCGCGTGCTGCATATTCGTGCCGGGGGAATAGCCGCCCCACGTGGCCTTGACCAGCTCATCGCCCTTGAGTTCCCACGCATAGTCGGCAAATCCCACCACGTACAGGTTGTCGCGGGGGAACTGCATCTTGATGAGCGTGTGGAGGGCAAGCGCCATCCGCTTGGCGGCATCAAAGCTGCCGCTGATGGCCATTGAGCGGCTCTGGTCGAGCAGGATCACCGTGCTCGCCTGCGTCAGCGCCTCGTCGCGATAGACCTCGAAATCATCGGGGGCAATTGTAAGCGGGGTGCCGGGGCCGCTCCGCATCACCGCGTTCTTCACCGTCCGCGACATGTGGACGTCAAAGTGGTCCCCGAACTCATAGATCTTCGTGGACTCCTCGTCCTTTTCACCGAAGAGGCCGTTCTTGCGCATCTCATGCGCGCCGATTCCCGCGCTCCGCAGCCTGTTAAAAATATCTTTGAGGGCCTTTTCACCGATCTTGCGGATGCCGCGAGGAGTCAGTTCCAGCTTGTCGCCGTTCTTGCGGATGTAGCCCGCCTTTTCGAGCTGCTCCTGGAGTTGGCGGAGCCAATCAAGATCACGCGCGGCGTCCTCACCGATGAGGTTCTCCACCTGCTCCCGGTCGATTTCGTCGATATCGCC
>DAOUKW010000167.1:0-6203 GCA_034420915.1 Dehalococcoidia bacterium | reverse complement strand
GGGTTAGCGCGTCTGATAAGCGGCACATCGCCGCACGGAAAAAGATTCGTGGGCGGCGCAACTGCGCCGCCTACACTCTATAAGCTGCCACCCGCGTAGTATGGATTGATGTTCATTGATCCGTCGGCCGGGGGAGATGCCCAAAGCGTGGGCGTGCCGGGCCCGCAGAAACGCAAGCGGCCCATGTCGTTCTATCTGCGCGGCATCGTGCGGACGCCGACGTACTCGTTCAGCGATATCGCCATCGACCAGCCGATACTGCGAGGCACGGCCCTATTGCTTGCCGGCCTGCTTGTGGCGGGCGCGTTGTTCGGCCTCGGCGGTCTGATTGCGGACTACGAGGGCGTAACGGGAGCGGCCATTGGCGCGGTAGGGTTCGCCCTGGGCGGGTACACCGTGTTCCTGTTCTTCATGGCGTTGTTGCACGTCATTGGCAAGGCGTTCGAGGGCGAGGCGAGCATCGCGGAAGAGTTTGCGGCGATGACATACGCCGCCCTGTCTCTGTGGCTGCTCGTCCCGACCGCGCTGCTGTGGCTGGTTGTAGGCGACGCGCAGCCGTGGGTGATGACCTTGGGCATCATCCTGACCTCATTGGCCGCTATCCGCCTTACCTACATCGCCATCCGTGAGGCAAATCGATTCGTAGGCACGCAGGCGATCCTCACGATGTTGATGGTGCCACTCGGCGCGGGCCTGATAGCCATAGCGACATTCTTCATCTTCGCGTTCGGCACGCTGATTCTTGAGTAGTGCGGCAAGAGTAGACCCATCGCGTATACTGTGGGCAGAGGCAGGGAGGCAGCATGACGATACCAAGTGGACTCGAATTGATCTTGATTCTGGCGATCATCCTGTTGATATTTGGAGGCGCCAAACTCCCCGGTCTTGCCCGCTCGATGGGAAGCTCGATTCGGGAATTCCGCAAGGGAGCCGAACTGGAAGAGAGCAAGCCGTCCGAGGACGCCAAGGAAAGTTCGGAATCGGATTCAACAACCGCGAAGACCTGATTTCTCGTTCTGACCGGATAAAACGTGTGGCGCCGCCAACTGGCGGCGCCTCCTCGTTTTTGTTTGCTCCACGGTGTCCTGACCTTAAGGGCGGTGGGCTAACCGGACTCTGACCTTCTCCGCTGCCAGGCGGCAAATCGGGCCATGAGCAGGCCGATTTCATAGAGCACCCAGATCGGAATGCCCCAGATGACCATGTTGATGGGGTCGCCTGTCGGCGTGATGATTGCGGCGGCAACGAATGACAGCAGGATCGCACCCTTGCGCTTTGTCCGCAGGCTCGCAGGATCGATGATATCGATGCGGGCGAGCAGGTACATAATCACGGGCAGCTCAAAGAGCAACCCCATAGCAAAGATGAGCCAGACCGTTGTGCCGACGATGCTGTCGATGCGTATCTGCGGCTCAATATCCTCTCCAAGGAATTGAGGGAGAATCTGCATCATCACGGGGATCGGCACAAAGAAGGCGAACAGGATTCCCGCGGCAAACAGCGCGCTCACGATTGGCAGGGCGATATAGACAAAGCGTTTCTCGGAGCCGGTCAGCGCAGGACGGACGAACATGATGGCCTGATAGAGAATCATCGGGAATGCGACGATGATTCCACCCAGAAGCGCAATCTTCATGCGGACGCGCACGCCCTCAAGAACATCGATCTGCACAACTTCGATGTCGTTTGGGAACGGAATCAGCAACACGTCAATGAGCTGATTTCCGATAGCAAACGCGCCGACGGCGCCAATGCCCACCACGATGAACGTCCACATCAGCCGCGTACGCAGCTCCCGCAGGTGCGCGGACAGGGGCATCGTCGTGCTTGACACGCCCTCCGGCTCGGGTGTTGTCACTGGCCGTCCTCCGGCCGGGGATCGTCGGCAGGCCCTTCACTCTCTTCGGACGGAGTCGTTCCCTCCGTTGGTGGCTCAGCCCGCCCTGAATTCGAACGACCTTCCCGCAGATTCAAGGGACGCCGGAGTTCCGATTGCACATCACGGATAGACTCGCGGGCTGAGCGAAGCGGCTCCGTCTCCTCACGAGCCTGCGTCTGCAAATCCTCCGTCATGGAGTTGATGGTGCGGCGCGCGCGCGCGATGAGGCGGCCAATCTCGCCTGCCATCTCGGCGGCCCGTGACGGCCCGACGATGATGATGGCAAGGCCGGCGAGAAAGAGAAGCTCAAGCCCCCCAACGTTCAAGAAGTCCATAGGGCAAGTCTAACTGAGGGACTGTTATGATTGGCGGGTAGGGGCCGCTGACCCTTTGTCGTCGGAGGAGTATGGGTGACTGAAGCGGACGAACTGGTCTTAAGCCTGTTAGTTCTCTTGCCGTTCGTGGGCGGCCTGGCGCTTATTCTCGTTCCGGGCCGTCAACCCAACACCATCCGCGGTATCGCCACCGCCGTCACCGGCATCACCTTCGCGCTCTCCATCTATCTGACCTTGCGTCACTATTTGAGCGCTCCGGCAGGGGCGGAGTTCTGGCCGCTGACCCGTGTCGAGTGGCTGCCAAGTCTCGGTATCGGATTCACGCTGGGCGTGGACGGCATCTCCGTACTGATGGTACTTCTCAACGGCGTGGTGGCCTTTGCCGGAACCCTGGTCGCATGGCGTCTCCCTGACAGAACCAAGGAATTCTTTGTCCTCTTCCTGCTGCTCATCGCAGGCGTCTACGGCGTCTTTGTCGCCCTCGACCTGTTCTTCTTCTTCTTCTTCTACGAACTCGCCGTCATTCCCATGTACCTGCTGATTGGCGTGTGGGGTAGCTCAACAGACTTCCGCTCTTACGTGCCGCCCTTGCTGTTCAGCCGCACCAAGGAATACAGCGCGATGAAGCTGACCATCATGCTCAGCCTCGGCAGCGTCCTGGTGTGGGTTGCTCTGATCGCGCTCTACATCTTCGCGGATAATCCGACGTTCGACTTCCTCAGCCTGCGCGATAACGAGGAATACTCGCGCGAATTCCAGTTGCTCTTCTTCCCGATTGTCGCCGTCGGATTCGGCGTGCTGGCGGGGCTGTGGCCGTTCCACACATGGTCGCCGGACGGGCACGTCGCAGCGCCCACGTCCGTAAGCATGTTGCACGCCGGCGTGCTCATGAAACTGGGCGCATACGGCATCCTCCGCATCGGTATGGACCTGTTCCCGCAGGGCGCAGAGGCGTGGATGCCCATTCTGATCATCCTCGCCACGATCAATGTCGTCTATGGCGCGATATCCGCCCTGGGGCAGCGCGACCTCAAGTACGTCATCGGATATTCCAGTGTCAGCCACATGGGCTACGTCATCATGGGTCTCGCGACGCTCGACCCGTTAGGCGTGAACGGGGCGGTTCTGCAGATGTTCTCTCACGGCGTCATGACCGCCCTCTTCTTCGTGCTCGTCGGCGCAGTCTATGACCGCGCGCACATCCGCGACATCGGCGTCCTGGAGGGGTTGGCCAAACGGATGGGCGGCACGGCAACATTCTTCGCTATTGCCGGCTTAGCCTCGCTGGGGCTTCCGGGCCTCAGCGGATTCGTTGCAGAGCTGCTGGTTTTCATCGGCGCGTTCAATACGTATCCACTCGTAGGCGTGCTCGGTGTGTTTGCAGCGGCGGTAACGGCGGTTTACGTCCTGCGGCTGCTGGGCAAGGTCTTCTTTGGCCCCGTCAGTGAGAGATGGCAGGGACTGACGGACGCATCACGTGTGGAGCTCGCAGCCGGCGGACTGCTCATCGCATTCATCGTCGCCATTGGTATCTGGCCGTTCCCGTGGCTTGAATTGATCGACGGCGACGTGACGGCTCTACTGGGGCGCATCGGATGAGTACCCGGAGTTTCGTTGACACTATGTTTGAGGCGCACATAGACTTGCCAACAGGAGTGCAGGGGAATGCCGGCTGAGTATGCGTTCAACTGGGCCGCTGTGGGAATTGCCGCTATTTTCGGCTTTGGCGGCGTTGCATCCTTCTTTGTCATCTCATGGATTCTCGCGCCGCGTCGCGCCACAAGCCTAAGCGGCATCGCGTATGAGTGCGGCATCCTGCCAACGGGTGAGGGCAATACCCGTTACAACGTGCGTTATTACCTCTTCGCCCTCTTCTTCCTTATCTTTGCGGTGGAGACCGTTTTCCTGTTTCCGTGGGCGTTCGTGTTCCTTGATCTGCCCGCCGCCGCGTTCTATTCAATGGTTATCTTTCTTGTTGTGTTGTTTTTTGGACTGGTCTACGCATGGCGCAAGGGGGTGTTGTCCTGGCGATGAATATTGAACCTGCAGGAGGGCAGAACGGCATGGGGCAGGGCCCCGTCGTCTCGACGCCTGAATCCCGTATGGCGCTGCAGAACATTGCGGCGCATCAGAAGAGCGGCCTATCCGGCGTGATCACCCTAAAGACGGAAGAGTTGTTCGCGATGGCGCGAAAATCCTCGCTGTGGCCGCTCACATTTGGCTTAGCGTGCTGCGCTATCGAGATGATCTCCGCCTACATGCCCAAGCATGATTTTGACCGCTACGGCGTCGTCACATGGCCCTCGCCGCGCCAATCCGACGTCATGATCGTGGCGGGAACGGTCGTAAAGAAGATGGCTGAGCCAATCAAGCTGCTGTATGAGCAGATGCCCGCGCCCAAATGGGTTGTCGCGATGGGGTCCTGCGCGACCTGCGGCGGCCCGTACGTCCGCTCGTATTCGGTCGTGATGGGAGTGGATCAGATCATCCCGGTGGACGTGTATGTGCCGGGGTGCCCGCCGCGCCCGGAGGCCTTGCAGCACGGAATCCTTGAACTCCAGCGCAAGATCCAGGATGAGCCGCGGCTCAAGAGGGGACTCTAAGTGACGTCGACAGACCGACCTGAGGACTCCGCCGCGCCCTCACCAATCGAGGCGCGTGTGCGGGAGATTGCCGCCGACAACGCCCAGTCCATCGAGTATTCGTTCGATGAACTTGAACTGCGCGTCTCCCGCGAGTCCGTCATTGACGTCTGCGCTGCGCTCAAGTCAGACCCGGATTTGAATTTCAATTACCTCCGCTGCCTGTCCGTTGTTGATTGGCAGGACGAGCTGGAGGCGGTCTATCACCTCACCTCGCTAAGCCATCCCCATAAGGTGGTGGTCAAGACGCGAGCGCCCATCGACGATCCATGGATTCCAACGATGATTGGTGTCTGGAAAGGGGCGGACTGGCATGAGCGCGAGGGGCACGACCTGTTCGGCCTCGAATTCCGCGGCCATCCGGACCTGTCGCCGCTGATTCTGTATGAGGGGTTCGAGGGTTTCCCCGGCCGCAAAAGTTATGAAATTCCGGAGCAGGTGACGTTCTATGGCGACTGACACCGGAATGTCGGCCAACATCGTGCGCGACCCCGTCACGGAGCAGGCGGAGTTGAGCATCAACATGGGTCCGCAGCACCCCGCCACGCATGGCGTGTTTCGCATGGTGCTCACGCTCGACGGCGAGCGAGTCGTTGATGTCTACCCCCACATTGGCTACCTTCATCGAGGCTCCGAACGATTGGCCGAGGGCGAGAATTTTCAACAGATAACAACATTGTTCGACCGCCTCGACTATGTGGCCAACTTTAACAACGAGTGGGTCTATGTGCGCGCAGTTGAGAAGGCGATGGGTGTTGAGGTGCCGGAGCGCGCCGACTACATCCGCCTGATCCTTGCGGAACTCAACCGCATCGCAAGCCACCTGCTGTTCTACGGCACATACGGCCTGGATACCGGCGCGATGAATCCTGTGATGATCGGGTTCCGGGACCGCGAGCGGATTCAGCAGATTTTCGAGGGCGTCACCGGCGCGCGCATGATGCATAACTACTTCCGCATCGGCGGCGTCAAGGAAGACCTGCCTGACGGATTCGTGCCCGCCGTTCGCGCCCTTCTGGATCAACTCAAGGTTGGGTATGAAGAGGCGCGGGGTACGCTCACGGAGAGCGAGATATTCATCGAACGCACCGCCGGCATAGGAGCGATTCCGCCGGAGGATCTGCTTGACTACGGCGTGACGGGGCCGCTGTTGCGCGCGGCCGGCATCGACTACGACATCCGCAAAGCCGACCCCTATTCCGTCTACGAGGAACTGGATTTCCGTGTCCCCACCGGCCAAACGGGCGATTGCTACGACCGCTACATGGTGCGGATGCTGGAGATTGAACAGTCGATTTCCATCGTCGCGCAGGCGCTGGATAAGCTCCCGGACGGCCCGTTCATGGG
>DAOUKW010000166.1:0-3968 GCA_034420915.1 Dehalococcoidia bacterium | reverse complement strand
CCGTCGCACGACATCGTCAGGCAGGCGATCACTGCCGTTACCAATCTCACGCATCGCGGCGCGGTGTCCGCGGACGCACGCACGGGCGATGGCGCGGGCATCCTGACACAACTCCCCCGCAAGCTGCTCCTCCGCGAGTTGGCCTCACAAGGCATTTCCGATGTCTCCGGCGACGACCTCGCCGTCGGCATGGTGTTTTTCACGCCGGCCGACCCTGAGGGCGCGAAACACGCCGCCAAGACCATTGGGCAGGAGACGGAGCGGCGAGGCCTGCGCTTCCTCATGTGGCGCGACGTGCCGAACGATCCGTCCGTGCTCGGCGAGCAGGCGCTTGCGACACTGCCGGACATCCGTCAAGCAATCATTGCTTGTCCACTTGGCATGGACAAAGATGCCTTTGAGCGCGCGCTGTATCTGGTGCGGCGCGCCGTCGAGGCGGAGATGATCGGGCGGGGTGACGACGAGTTCTACATCCCGTCCTTTTCGTCACGGACGGTTGTGTACAAGGGCCTGCTTGTCGCCACGCAGTTGTCGGGCTTCTACAAGGACCTGGATGACCCGGATTTTGAGTCGGCGCTCGCCGTCTTCCACCAGCGCTATTCCACCAACACGTTCCCCAATTGGCAGCTCTCTCAGCCGTTCCGGTTCCTGGCCCACAACGGTGAGATCAACACACTGCAGGGCAACCGCAATTGGCTGCGTGCCCGTGAGGCCGACCTCAGCTCCGATGTGTGGTCGAAGGACGACCTGCGAACCATAACGCCGGTGACAGCGCAGGGAGTCTCCGACTCCGCCTCTCTGGATCACGCGTTTGAACTCCTGCAGGTATCCGGTCGGAGCTTGTTGCACTCGATGATGATGCTCACGCCGGAGGCGTGGGAGAACATGCCGCACATGGACGAGGATCTGCGCGGGTTCTATCGATACCACGCATCCCTGACCGAGCCGTGGGACGGCCCCGCCGCGCTGGCGTGGTCGGACGGCGAAACAGTCGGCGCATCGCTGGATCGTAACGGCCTGCGCCCTGCACGCTACATCATCACGGACGACGGCCTCGTGGTCATGGGCTCAGAGGTCGGCGTTCTGCCGCACATCTCTACTGATCGTATCGTCGAAAAGGGGCGGCTTGGCCCCGGGCACATGATCGCCGTTGACACGCGCAGCGGCCGAATCATGAAGAACGGCGACATCAAGAGCGAAATCGCCGTGCAGCAGCCGTACCGCGAGTGGGCGGAGCGGCAGTACATCCAGTTGAACGTGCCCATCCACGCCATGCAGAACGGCGCGGGGCACCACATCGAGCCTGAGATGGAGTTGATGCGCCGCCAGAAGGCCTTCGGCATGACGGCGGAGGAACTGCTCATCGTTATCAAGCCCATGGTGCAGGAGGGCAAGGACGCCACGTATTCCATGGGCGACGACACGCCGTTGGCGGTCTTCTCCCGGATGCAGCCCTCCCTGTTCAACTATTTCAAGCAGCGATTCGCGCAGGTGACGAACCCGGCCATCGACCCCATCCGCGAGGCCATCGTCATGTCCGCCGAGACATACCTCGGACCGCGCGACAGCATGCTGCGGGAGCGGGAGGCGGCGGCGCATCTGCTCGCCATCCCCGGCCCCGTCATCCGCGACCACGAACTGGACGCCATTCGCGCTGTCGACTCACCGCCTCTTTCGTCCGTCACCCTGCCGGCGGTCTTTGCCGTAGAGGATGGCCCGGACGCGCTGGAGCGGGCGATCGACGATCTCTGCGAGCAGGCAGTCTCCGCGGTGGACGCGGGGCACTCGATCGTCATTCTCTCGGACAGGGCCGTCGACGAGCGGCACGCGCCGATCCCGATGATGCTGGCCCTCGGGGCAGTCCACCATGATCTCATCCGGCGCGGCAAGCGCATGAAGGCGAGCCTTGTGTGCGATACCGGCGAAGCGCGAGAAGTACACCACTTCGCGGCGCTCATCGGCTACGGCGCGAGCGCGGTCAATCCCTACCTCATATGGGAGAGCCTGCGGGAACTCTTCGAACGCGGCGAGTTCAGCGAGGAAGAGGACGAGGATTACACCATCGCCAAGTACCAGGCGTCGGCCAACAAGGGCGTGCTGAAGATCATGTCCAAGATCGGCATCTCCACGGTCACGTCCTACCATGGCGCCCAGATATTCGAGGCAATCGGCCTCAGCAACGAGATTGTCGAGAAATGCTTTGCGGGCACGCCGTCGCAGGTGGGCGGACTGGGGTTCCGCGAGTTGGCGATGGACGTCCTCGCCCGGCATGATCGCGCCTTCAACTCGGAACTGACGCCGAAATCCAGGCTCGAAGACCACGGATTCATCCGCTACCGCAAGAGCGGCGAATTCCACGCCAACAATCCCATCGTCGTACGAACGCTGCACAAAGCGGTTCGATCCGGCGACTACGAGGACTATGTGCCCTACCGCGACGCCCTCAACAATCGCCCCGTTTCCTCGCTGCGGGACGTGCTGACGTTCAACAAGACGCGTGAGCCGATCTCCGTCGACGAGGTGGAGCCGATCGAAGAGATCTGGAAGCACTTCACGACGGGTGCAATGTCGCTCGGCGCGTTGAGCCCGCCCGCGCACGAGACGCTGGCGATGGCCATGAACCATATCGGTGGCGCGTCGGACACGGGAGAGGGCGGCGAGGACCCGCGGCGATTCCGCGGCCTTACACGAGGCTATAACGCCAACACCAAGATCAAACAGGTGGCGTCAGGCCGTTTCGGCGTCACGCCGGAATACCTTGCCATGGCCGAAGAACTTGAGATCAAGATGGCGCAGGGCTCCAAGCCCGGCGAGGGCGGACAGCTCCCCGGCCACAAGGTCATTGAGTACATCGCCTATATTCGACACACCCAGCCGGGCATCACGCTGATCTCACCGCCGCCGCACCATGACATCTACTCCATCGAGGACCTGGCGCAGCTCATCTATGACCTCAAGACGGTCAACCCCCGCGCCAAGGTCAGCGTCAAGCTGGTGGCGGAGGCGGGCGTCGGCACCATTGCCGCCGGTGTTGCCAAGGGCTACGCCGACAAGGTCCAGATTTCCGGCCATGAGGGCGGCACGGGCGCAAGCCCGCTGTCATCCATCAAGAACGCCGGCACGCCGTGGGAGCTGGGCCTGACGGAAGCACAGCAGGTCCTTGTAATGAATGACCTGCGCGGCCGCGTCAGGCTGCGCACGGACGGCGGAATCCGCACTGGGCGTGATGTCGTCATCGCCACGATGCTCGGCGCGGATGAAGTCGGCTTTGGCACGGTTGCCCTGCTCGCGCTGGGCTGTGAAATGGCGCGTCAGTGTCACCTGAACAGCTGCCCCGTCGGGGTGGCCACGCAGCGGGACGACTTGATCGCCAAGTTCAACGGCTCCGTCGAGACGGTCGTGAATTACTTCACCTTCGTCGCAACCGAAGTTCGTGAAATCCTGGCAAGCATCGGCGTGCGGTCGCTGAATGAGATCATCGGCCACCCGGAGTTCCTGACGCTGCGCCCGGATATCGAAGAGTTCGAGCGGGCCAGGTTCGTGGATGCGCTCAAGCTCATTGCCCCGGCCGACCCCACATTCCAGCGCCCGGTCAGCAATGAGCAGGACCGCAACGACAGGCCGAACGACGAGAAACTCGACGACCGCATCCTCTCAGAGATCACCGGTGCAATCGAGAGCAGGAATCACGTTTCACTGTCTTATGACATCAGGAATGCGCAGCGCACGGTCGGCGCGCGCATCTCGGGAGCCATCGCGCACCGTTACGGCGTGAAGGGGCTGCCCCCCGGCACGATCGACCTGTCATTCACCGGTTCCGCCGGCCAGAGCTTTGGCGCGTTCCTGAATGAGGGCGTGCGGATGACGCTGACGGGCGAGGCGAATGACTATGTCGGCAAGGGCATGGCGGGCGGCGAACTCGTCATCAGGCCGCCTGCCGATGCGAGCTTCGAGACGCACAAGAACTC
>DAOUKW010000165.1:0-3070 GCA_034420915.1 Dehalococcoidia bacterium | reverse complement strand
CAAGTCCAACATGGATGAGTTCGCGATGGGGTCGTCCACGGAGAACTCGGCGTTCTTTCCGACGCATAACCCGTGGGACGCGGGCCGTGTGCCGGGCGGGTCATCGGGGGGTTCCGCCGCGACAGTTGCGGCGGGCGAGACGCTCATCGCACTCGGCTCAGACACGGGCGGTTCCATCAGGCAGCCGGCGTCGTTCTGCGGTGTGGTCGGCATCAAGCCAACCTACGGAACCGTGAGTCGTTACGGACTCATCGCGTTTGCATCATCGCTGGACCAGATCGGGCCGCTCACGTCGAACGTGACGGACGCGGCGCTGACTCTCAACACGATCTCCGGCTACGATTCGATGGATTCAACGTCCATTCAGCGCGACACGCCCGACTACACCCAGGCGCTTGTGCCGGACGTACAGGGCATGAAGATCGGTGTGGTCAAGGAGTTGTTCGGGGAAGGCGTGGAGCCGCAGGTGCGGGATACGGTTCTTGAGGCGGCGCGTGTGCTGGAGCAGGCGGGGGCGATCGTCGACTGGGAGGTCTCGCTTAGCCTCACGGAGTATGCCCTGCCCGTCTACTACATCCTCGCACCGTCGGAGGCATCGTCCAACCTTGCGCGGTACGACGGCGTCAAATACGGCTACTCATGGGACGGCGCGGCGGACATGTGGGAGGGGATGGAGCGTACGCGGCAGCACGGCTTCGGGCCTGAAGTGAAACGGCGCATTCTTCTTGGCGCATACGCGCTCTCGTCCGGCTACTACGACGCTTACTATCGCAAGGCGCAGCAGGTTCGGACGCTGATACGCCGCGAGTACGAGGACGCTTTCACACGGTTTGACGTCCTGTTGACACCCACGTCGCCGACCTTGCCGTTTGGGTTGGGAGAGCGGACGAACGATCCTCTCGCAATGTACCTGGCGGATATCTGCACAATTCCGGTGAATATCGCGGGAGTGCCGGCCGTCAGCCTGCCGTGCGGGTTCGTCGACGGGCTGCCGGTGGGGCTGCAACTTATAGGGCCGTCTCTCGGGGAGGAGGCCATCATCCGCGCGGCTTACACGTATGAGCAGGCGACGGATTGGCACACGATGCGGCCGGAGTTGGGGTGAGGGGTTACCGAGAATAGTCGCGCACGGGGCGAGTTAGGACAGGTATAATCTGGACAGACTGGCCAGTTTGGGAGAGCGACTATGGGTGAGTGGAAGCTGCAAGATGCCAAGAACCAGTTCAGCGCCGTGGTGGACGCCGCCATGGGCGGTGAGCCGCAACACGTAACGCGGCGCGGGAAGCCGGCGGTGGTTGTTTTGTCATGCGACGCGTATGAGCGTCTCAAGAGGATGGAGAATAAGCGCTTCGTCGAGTTGTTGCTGGCGATACCACAAGACGACGGAGAATTCGAGCGCATACCAATAGAGCCTCGAGATGTCGAATTCTGATGTATCTCCTGGATACGGACGTACTTTCAGTATTGCGCCGTCGCCAACGGAACCCGGCCATTGAGGAATGGTACGAGAGGCAGAACAGTTCGAACCTCCACATAAGCGTTATCACTCTCGGCGAGATCCAAAGAGGCGTTTCGCAGGAGTTACGGCGTAATTCCGAGTTCGCAGATGACCTTGCCCAATGGTTCCAGCGAGTTGTCACAGAGTTTGATGACCGAATCTTGCAGGTTGATTTAGGCGTAGCCCGGCGCTGGGGGCAGTTGACTATTGATATCGGAAACACGAACCCGGATCTGCTCATTGCCGCTACGGCTTTGGAGCATGATTTGACCGTGGTGACGCGCAATGTCCGGCATTTTGAGCCGACCGGCGCAAGGATCGTTAATCCCTCGTCCGTGTGACCGTCCGCTCATTAGCGACAGCGGAGTTGCAGAGTCGGTATCATTTGATGTGATGGATGACATTCTTCGGATTCTTGAACAGGACGCGCGGACGCCGCCGGAACGCATCGCGGAGATGACCGGACGGTCGATCGATGACGTGCGCGAGGCCATCGTGAAGGCTGAGCGAGACGGCATCATTTTGTCGTACCGATCCCAGGTCAACTGGGACGCGCTGGGCCGCGGCGACGTGCACGCGATCATCGAGGTGCGCGTTGCGCCGCAGCGCGAGGTTGGGTTCGATTCGGTCGCGGCGCGCATCGCGCGATTCCCGGAGGTGCGCTCAATGCACCTCGTCTCGGGCGACTATGACCTTGCCGTGCAGGTAACGGGCGAGAGCATTTACGCCATCTCGAATTTCGTGGCGAGCAAACTGGCGGTGCTGGATGCCGTGCAGGGAACTGTGACGCATTTTGTCCTCAAGCGGTACAAGGAGGACGGCTCGCTGTTCGATACAGAAGAAGATTCTCCACGGCGCTTGCCGGTGTCCATGTAGGCGGGTTTCTATGACCAATTCAACACAGCACGATACTGCCCCACCGCCAGAGAAACAGGCCGCTCGGCGGCGCATCGCGCAGAGAGTGGAGGACATCCCGCCGTCCGGCATCCGCAAGTTCTTCGACCTGATTGCCGGGCAAGAGGGCATCATCTCACTGGGCGTTGGCGAGCCGGATTTCGTCACGCCGTGGCATATACGCGAGGCCGCCATTGATTCGCTGGAGCGAGGGCACACGCACTACACGTCCAACTACGGCACGCCGGAGCTTCGGAAGGAGTTGTCAGCGTACCTGGAGCGGCTGTACGGCGCTCACTACGATCCGCAGTCGGAGCTGCTCATCACAGTGGGTGTCTCAGAGGCGCTAGACCTTGCGCTGCGGGCCACGCTTGACCCGGGCGATGAGGTCATCACGGGGGATCCATGCTATGTGGCGTATTTCCCCGTTGTGCATATGGCCGGCGGGGCGCTTATCACCGCGCCGACGACGATGGAGGATGAGTTCCGACTGCGGGCTGAGGAGGTTGAAAAGCTCATCACGCCGCGGACGCGGGCACTTTTGATCAATAATCCGTCCAATCCGACGGGCGCGGTGCTGGACAGAGCGACGACAGAGGAACTCTCGGAGATGGCCGCCCGCCACGATCTGCTGATCATCGCGGACGAGATCTACGACCGCCTTGTGTATTCGCCGGA
>DAOUKW010000164.1:0-4208 GCA_034420915.1 Dehalococcoidia bacterium | reverse complement strand
CCAGGATGCCCTGCGCTCATTCGAAAGGGTTATCGCTGTCGATGCCGATCACGTGGATGCGGTTGCGGGGCGCGCGGCGGCGCTGGCGGAACTGAACCGATTTGACGAGGCTCTGCAGGCCCTGGAGCAGGTTCTCCGGCTTGGCGCTCCCCATCCCGCTCGCGTCCTCAACAACCGCGGCAACGCCCTCGTCCGGCTCCGGCGCATGGAGCCTGCCTTTGCCACCTATCGACGGGCGATTGAAATCGACCCGAACCTGATTGAGCCCAAGGTCAACTCCGGCAACGTCTTCATGCTGGCCGGCCAACCCCAGCAGGCGCTGGTCTCGTTCCAGGAGGCGCTGCGCGAGCATGAATCCCTGCCGGTATTGCACGTCAATGTTGCCGCCGCCCTGACGGAGCTGGAACGGTACGATGAGGCGATCGAGGCGTGCGACCGCGCCATCGCTCTCGAGCCCGGTCACGCCCGCGCCCTCTCCGCCAAGGGCCGCGCCCTGCTGGCCGTCGGCAGGGTGGAGGACGCCCTGGTTGCCCTGCAGGACGCATTGCTCAGACGCCCTGATCACATCGAAGCGCTCGTCTATCGCGGCCTCGTCCTCAATCAGCTCGATCGGCTCGATGACGCGCTTGGCACATTCAACCTCGCGCTCCAATTGGCGGAACGACACCCGGACGCCCACCACGGACGCGGCATCATCCTCTATCGCAAGGACCTGCTGGGCGACGCGCTGAGCGAGTTTGATCGCGCCGTGGCCATTGAGCCTCGCCATGCAGACGCGGAGAACAGCCGCGGCAACGCCTACATGGAGCTGCAGGACTACGCCGCGGCGCTGGAGTCATACAACCGCGTCCTCACGCTGCGTCCCAATGACCCGGACGCGCTGAACAACCGCGGCAACGCGCTCGCGCAGATGCGCCGCACCATGGAGGCCATCGATTCATTCGATGCCGCGCTGCGAGTTGACCCCAATCACGCGGACGCCCTCTACAACAGGGGCGTCGCGTTCGCGGACGTGGGGATGCTCACGCAGGCGCTGGACTCCCTGAACGAGTCTGTTCAAGCGCGACCGGATGATGCCGCGGAGGCCCTGTTCTGGTACGCGCGTGTGCTGGGGCGGCAAGGGCGGGCGGAACTGGCGCTGAACGCCCTGCGCGCCGCCGTCGCATCTGACGAGGAGGTCCGGAGCTGGATCTGGGGCCAGGACGATTTCAGCTCACTTGAGAACGATCCTCTGTGGGGCCGCCACTACCAGGCCCTGCTGAGGGGCCGGGACACGCTTGGCGGCACTACCGGCAACGGGCAAGGGGGCAACGGTACTAACGCGAACGCGCAATGATCTATCCCGTCATTCCGGCGGAAGCCGGAGTCCAGAAGAGCCTCCCCCGTCTTCGGGGTGCGGTGAGGCTAGAGTTTCCGCGAATAGTC
The DNA here is from genome assembly GCA_034420915.1 of Dehalococcoidia bacterium. Taxonomy (GTDB): domain Bacteria; phylum Chloroflexota; class Dehalococcoidia; order UBA6926; family UBA6926; genus VXMO01. The sequence continues at coordinate 2,783 of DAOUKW010000164.1, read as the reverse complement.
CCAACTGCTACTGGAGCGCATGATTTTCAGGTGCGTTAGCAACGGTTCCATCGGCAACCCAAGCGCCTCGATGTGAAGGTGGTCAATTTCTTCGATTAGGTCTGGGACGTGCGTGTGGAAGTCCACATTTCTAAAGATATTCTTGCCTTGCCGCCATACAGTGATGGATTCTGGGATGGCATCCACGAGTTTTTTGCCAAGCACTATAGCGTCGCTAGGATTTTTAGACCAAGAGTTCGGAATTGTCAATAATCCGAGGTCGGCGACGGCTTTGATGTGAAAGCCGTCGCCGACTATTGTCCACCATCCATGACCAACGTGCCCATTTAGCGCCGCCATTAGCATATATAGTGTGTCCTCATCTTCAACAGGGAGCAGATTCTCTCGCCTGGGTGAGACGGAATTGGCAGGAATTGAACTGAGAAACTGGTAAGCAGTTTCCGGGAATGCCAGAGCGATGTCGCTTTCGCCTGAATACTGGTAACTCGAAATAGTACGGGATTGCTCTAGTAGAGCGTCAACCAAGGCCACCGTTTCCCTCGTAGGCGTTCGGAGCCATTGTCCTGATATACGTTTGTCTGCAGAGGGTTTGTCGATACTAGGAGCCTGCACGGCCTGCCTATGCTGAAGGCACTGACGCCGTTCCTCCGCTGACCAACTCTGTAATCCGGTGGTTTCAATTCTTGTGTTGCGCGAGCGTCCAAGCAATGCTGTGAGCACAGTTGCGCGTTGACGATTCTCTGGTGCGTAAACCGTTGGACTGACATTGAATACGGTGTCTGGGCGATTGCTATAGTGGCGCAGGCTGATGAACGTACTACGCCTGCTGAGCAAATCCCTTAAGGCCTGCTTGTTCTGCCCAAAGGCAACTGACAGCGGCACGATGAAGGTCACAACTCCGCCCTCGGGGTTTGCCAAGGCTAGGGCCGTCTCACAAAAGAGGTTGTAGAGGTCTCCCCCGCCGAGAGTCTGGTATCGCTTTTCCTGCGCCAATTTCTTCCGGTCAGCCGTCGACATACTCTTGCGCAGCGCCTCGTATGGAGGGTTGCCAATTACGATGTCGAATCCGCGCCATGGGTTCTCATAGAACAGCAACCGTGCGTCTGTCCGCGCCGGTTCGGGCATGACCAATGCAGCTTCCGTGAATGCTCGCAATTCCGGACTGGCCAACTCTCCCTTGTCCTCTAGCAAGATGGCCAATTTGGCCCGCAGCTCCTTGTCTGTTCCTAGCAGGTCGTTCTTTTGCTTGTCCTCATGGATATCGAACCAGTGAGCGCGATTCTCACCGATTGCTCTCACGGCTTTCGCAATCGCAGGATCGGTCATATCCAGTTGCGCAGAGCGCCATTCGGGGTCGGCGACCGTTGGCAGGGTATCCGCGCAAACGATGACGGCCTCCAAATTGGGCAGTGCCGCACCCTCTCCCGATAGCGCACCGAGTGCGCCCGTGCGTGATGCGGCGATTGCGATGAACAGGCGCAGGCGCGCAATCTGCACAGCCAGGGGGCTGATATCTTGCCCCCGCAGTTGCCGCTTGATGATGTCCTCGGGGAGTTCTTCCACGCCCTCCAGTTTCCTGAGCGACCTGCTTATGGCGTGCAGCATACTGAACAGGAACGCGCCGGACCCAACCGCCGGGTCGAAGATGCTCAGCGCCCGAATGCGTTCAGCCAGACGGCGCTTCTGAGCAACTTCAATCTCTGGCAACGAGGAATCAGAGTCGCTAAATAGGTCGAGCAGTTGAGTATCGGTCAGCGCCCCGGCATGGTCTTTGACCGCCGCCGACAGCGCGTCTTTGACCAGCTCATCGACAACGTCGGCCGGGGTGTAGTACGTGCCCTTGGGCTGGCGTAAAGGCGACTCCTCTCCGCCCTTTTCGGTGGACGCGATTAGCCGCTCAAACAGGTTGCTCAGCAGCTCGGGGTCAAGCGTTTGCTCGCTCTCGCCGGGGCGGTGCTCGTCCATCGTCCAGTGATAGCGCGACAAAATGGTGAAGAGCCCCGGCGTGTCCTTGTCGACGCTCCAATAATCCGTGTAAGTCAAGTTCAAGTTGTCATCGCCAGGCTGGTATGCGAAGAGAGAGCCGTTGAGGAATGGTGCTTGCTTAAGCGCCTGGTTGAGTGCGGCAACTGGGTGGTCGTCGCGCTCGTCGTGCCTGACGTTCAAACGCTGATGGAATAAGTATCGCAGTGCCTCGTTATGATAATCGTCGAGGTCATTCAGTGAGCTATCGGCGAAGGCCAACTCGAAGAGTTCAGGCGGGATGCGATTCTCCTCTTTCAGAATCCACGCGAACATGACACGAATCAGATGTCGCAGGACGGTCTCCCGTCCAGTTTGATCTTTGTCCCGCTGGACCCGGGCCGTCCATTCCGCCACTTCGCGATAGAACTGTTGTCGAAGGTTGGCCACCGCAAAAGGTGAAAGCAGCCTGTCTGCATTGAGCGGCCCGCTCGTGTCCCGGATGAGCCGAAGCTGCTGGTCAATTGAGGCACGTGCGGACGGCGAGGGCAGAGCAGGATCAAACGGGGCAGTCATATTGACCTGCCCGGCCGCCGCAACGGCCATGCGGGCTGTCATAGACCCGTCAGGCGCGGTCTCGTAGACGAATACGACGGCAGAATTAGTATGGCTGCTGGATGCGACTGTCCGGGCGCAGAGAGCAACGTCGCCGCGAGTAATCTTCTGACCGTCCTCATAGCGGAGTCGCACTGCAGTGACAGGAATGCGGCTTCCTGTGAGGTCAGGATTGATTGTCTCAATGGTATGACCCTGAGCGACGG
>DAOUKW010000163.1:0-6102 GCA_034420915.1 Dehalococcoidia bacterium | reverse complement strand
ATTGGCTCAAATGTGCTACACTGAGCCATGGCTACCACAAACGGCCGCTATGAGCCGCCTGCAACCGATTCATACAACCTCCTGATCCGTGACGTACCGTCCGATGAAAGGCCGCGCGAGCGTCTGCAAACCCGGGGCGCGCAGGCTCTGAGCAATTCTGAGCTTCTTGCAATCCTCCTCCGTGTCGGCAGGCGCAATGAGAGCGTCGTCACCATGTCAACGAGACTGCTGCGCGACGTTGGTGGACTCAAAGGACTCCAGCAGGCGACATTTGACGAACTTGCTCGCCAGCCCGGCATGGCCGTCGCCAAAACCGCGCAGATCAAGGCGGCCCTGGAACTCGGACGGCGGCTCCAGGGTGAGTCGCCGGAGCAGCGCCCTGTCATCTCCGGCCCGGAAGATGTCTATAACGTGGTCGGCTCAGACATGGTTCTCCTGGACCATGAGGAACTGTGCGTTCTCGTGCTCGACACGAAGAACCGTGTCGTGCATGCGGAGAGCCTGTATCGCGGGACAGTTAACTCGTCCCATGTGAGGACCGCGGAAGTATTCCGGGAAGCGGTGCGCCGCAACCAGCCGAACATCATCGTTGTCCATAACCATCCGTCGGGAGACCCAACCCCAAGCTCGGATGACGAAAGCACCACGCGCCAACTCGTTCAGGCGGGCAAAGCGCTGGACATCAAGGTGCTTGACCACGTCGTTGTCGCCCACAATGAAGGGGCCCGCTTTGCCAGCATGCGGGATATGCGGCTGGGGTTTGACTCTTAGGCAAACAGGCCGTATCCGCATGCAAAGATGGACAACGTTGAGGGGCTAGCGGGAAAGCATACTGCGAATAGTGGCTATTATCCGCTCCGGTGTTCGCAGCCTCGTTCCATCGCCGTTCACGCGGACGCGGTCGTTCCCGGTCTCGGCGGGTGCGCCTGATAGTTCGACTGCCCCTTCTTCGGGGGCGGTTTGCGCGTCGGCTGTCGTGTCCTCTTCCGCTGAGGAATCGCCTGACTCAGTGTCGTGGTCTTGCCTCAACTCTCCCCACGCGAAGATGAGGGAGTAGATGAAGCCGGCCACGGGAACGCCGAGCATGGCGCCCCACGGGCCTGCGAACCGCGTGCCAATGACCACTGCCAGCAGGACAAAGAAGCCGGGCATACGAACAGCCCTGCCATAGACACGTGGAAGAACAAAGTTGTTCATGAAGAGGCTCCATGAAATCAGGGCAACTGCCACTATGATTGCCGTCGTAACCGAGCCTGTCAGCAATGCAATAGTTATCGGTATCCCGATGGCGGCAACTTCGCCAATGATTGGAACCAGTTGAATGAGGCCGGCTGTGATGCCGATCGGCAGCGCAAACGGCAGACCCGCAACCAACATCGTCGTTGTTATCGCGGCGGAGTAAAGCACGACAACGATAGAGATCCCCTTCAAGTACGAGAAGAACGTTCTGTCGAGATGGCCTAGAACCACGGAGGCGCGTTCGTGGTATTCCACCGGCAAGAGCCCGTAGAACAGCCCTCGGAGTTGCTCCCGCTCGATGGTCATATAGAACGACAATGAGATGCAGAAGATGGTCTGTATCAGGATGTTGGTTGTACTGCCCACGATCCCCAGCGCGTTGTCCTGAACCCATGCGCTCGCTGTGGCGCTAAAGGCAAGAAGCGGGTCAGTGGCGGCGGTTTCTTCCCCGCCCCCTGCTGCCCGGAGCGAATCAAAGAACTCATTGATTGATGACATGAAACCCGAAAGCCTGACGGCAAAATCAGGCAGGTCTTCGGAGAGGGTGACGGTCTGGGATATGGTAAGCGGAACCAGGAGCCCGATCAGCGCAACAACAGGGAGCAATATGATGAGGTACGCAATCGGGACCGCCGCCCACGTCGGGTTCGGAACGTAGACCCCAACAACGTTCGCCAGGCGACGCACCGCGGCAGACAGTATCCATGCGAGGAATATGAGAATCAGGACATCAAACAGGACGCTGAATAGGTCGGATATGCCCTGGATGAGATAAACACCGGCCGCCAGCGTGATAATGGCAATGGCCAGCCGCAGACCAACCGATCCCAACAGGCTGTTGCCCAATTCTTCGCCCCGATTCCCGAATGATTGTAGCCTGTAGCGAGTTTACTCCATTCGTCCATCGGACTCGTGCGCTACTCTTAAGAATGGTCTGTTTCAAACGAACAAAACACGTTCAACTGACATTCTTGGAGGAATAGACAACGATGCTTGAGTTGATTGGACTGGCAGGCGTCCTCGTTGCAGCGTATTTGATTGGTTCTCTTCCTACATCCGTCATCATGTCACGGCTGGTCGCTGGTGTTGACGTGCGTGAGCTGGGAACCAAAAATCCCGGGGCGGCCAATGTGTTCCGGGAGATTGATCCCCGTGTAGGCGTCTTCGTTGCCGTCGTTGACATACTTAAAGGACTCTTGCCGGTCCTGATTGCCGACCGCGTCTTTGATCTTGGCCCGACGGGAGCGGTGATTGCGGCGACCGGCGCTCTGTGGGGCCACCAATACTCCCTGTTTCTCAAGTTCAGAGGCGGGGCCGGTTTGGCCTCTGCATTTGGCGGTATATGCGGACTCATGCTGGGCCCGGCCGCCGCGGCGGGCCTCGTGGGTCTTCCCATGCTGCTCCTGACAAAGAATATGGGTTGGACGGGCGGCACGACGATCGCGATCGCATTCGGCATAACCGCAGTGTCAACTTTCACGGACATTCAGATTCCCGACCTGATAGCGATGGAGGATGCCGGGTATCTGTTTGGAGGGGTGATTATAGGTCTCCTTCTTGCGCTGCCCTTCTGGCTGCGGAAGCTCTTCGAGCTTCGCGCCGCTCGCGGCGGAGACGCCGCATCCGATGCTGCGTCGACCACGGAGGACCAAACATGATCAAAGTGCCAATGGCGATGATGATCGGCGGGATGAAGAAGGCTGCATGGATGATGAGGCCAAAAGCCAGCGCCACCTCTTTGTCTACACCGTAGAATCCCAGGAAAGCGACCGCGGCCGCCTCAAACGGGCCGATGCCGGAAGGCAGACCCGGCAAAATTGAGCCCAACGTCATCGTGCCCAGCACCACGACATAGATGATGACGTAGACTTCAATCGGGTTCTGTGAATTGTTCGGCTCGAGCCCATTTGACAGCGCCACCACGTATGCCGCCAGTCCGAGTGTCATCCACGTTGCGAGCGTCACACCCATGATTGAGGCCAGTTTCCTGGGCTGAGCGATGAGTTCCTGCCACGCCGCTGAATACGTTCGCACGACGGGGAACCGATCGAACCATATGATCTTGTGCGTGTACAGGGAGAGCACCGCGACAATGACAAGAACGATGACCAGGGCGAGGATGACGATACTCAGGAACTGTGCGCCCTCCGGCGCGAATATCGCGAAACCGACTGCGAGGCATCCGAGCGTGATTGAGAGGTCCGACACACGCCCGAGGACAATCGACGCGAGCACGGCGCCCCTTTCATACCCTTCCCTCAGCGCGATGTACCCGAATTGAATGGGTTCTGCAACGACACGGATGGGGGCGAGATTGTTTAGACCCTGGCCGGTGTTCTCAACGAAAAAGAGCAGCGTGGCGGTCGGCGCCCGCCCATGGTAGAGCATTCTCCATCTGACCGCCCGGATGACGTTGCTGGCAACGACGATGCCCATAACGGGAATCATCAGGAACCAATTGAACGCGGAGAGTTGTTCCAGCAACTCCCCCAGATGAACCTCACGGACAATAATGTAGGCAACCCCCACTCCAAGGGCTACGCCAATGAGGATTCGCCCGTAAAGCCAGACTTGCCTTAGCATGCTCGGTTCTCGCTACTAGCGTAGTTTATGAAATCACAGCGTGCCACGTTTGACTGCGACAAGGTCGCACTTGTGGGCTGCTTAGGATCCGGCTCTTTCGGCCGCAGAACGAAGCCGATTTCCCTCTTCTTCCGGTGCGGAGCGGAGTCGCTCATACAGGGACTGAGCGCCGCCGGGCGTCTCCTGCCCTGAAACGCGCGTGGAACGGGCCGCTTCCAGCAGGAGTTCTACGCCTCCCAGGAAATCGCTGATGGCGATGTTTTCTGCTTGAATGGAATCTTCGCCGAATCCGTTGTGGTAGTGGGCCAATGGGAACGCGACGCCCGTGGACTCATAGCCGTGCGCGACAAAAACTGATGCTTCGCAGACACCGCCGGACATGAGTTGGCGTTGAACCGGAATGGGTGGCTCCCTGCGCTGAAGTGTCACTCGCGCGGCCTGGAGGATTTCTTCCGCGGATTGCGAAAAAGTGGATATGGCGTCGCCGACGCGGATGACGGGGCCGTTCTCCTGTTCTGCGCCGGGGAGTGTTCTGGATGATTCCACGGAGACAACAACCGATTCCCTTGGAAGAGAGCCATCGGCGGCCATGAGTCGCGCTCCTATGAGACCGTCCTCTTCCGCTCGTGTGAATACGCCGAATATGTCAACCGGCTCACTTTCGTCGACAAGCGTTTCCAGAACACTCAAGGCGGCCGCGCAGCCGGCGAGATCGTCCAGGGCGCGCGCAACAATCCGATTGTCACGGAATTCACAATCCACGAGGTCAAAGACCGCAAAAGCGGGCAGAACAAGCTCGTTCTGCTCTGCTAAATCAGCGTAGAGGACTCGAGCGTCCATGTCGCCGTGCTGACCGGTCGTCCGCGCGGCGCAGGATGAGCCGTCGGCGCAATGAACGACAAGGTCCACCTGCTGCTCGTAGACGACATCCGAGACGCGGCCGCGCATCTTTAGCGTCAACCGTCGGCCGTCAACATTGACCACTTCGAATCCCGGGTGGTCCATGTGGGCGACGAGCGCGACGGGGCGGGGCGGCATCGAGCCTGATGCGTCCGGTCGGGTCAGGCGGGCGATGATGTTCCCGTACTCGTCCTGCCCCCAGGGAACTGCTGCATCCGTGAGGATTCGTTCAACTTCACGGGCGACCTTGTCCTCGAAATAGGATGTAGCGGGTTGTCTGCAGAGCGTCGCCAGGATTTCCAGCGCGCGAGGAGTGTCCTGCATAGGCCGATTGCTCCGTATATGTGTTCAGTTCAGCGCCGCGTCATGCGTGCCATCACAATTGTCGCATATGGGGTAGCCGCCCGTTCCGAGGGGCTGAGTGCTTTCTTTATGTTTGACAAAAGCGTTATAGCGAGTAAGGACATTAAGTGTACGGATGGCAACAAGATAGTAATGAAAGACATAAGCACCATCGGATACCGAGAGATTGACAAGCGTGCCAACAGGTCTATGCTGTTAGCCAATCCCTTTGGGGAAACCGGGAGGGGGTGTCTGGTTTTGACGGGCGCGTGATCGGTCAGGACCAACACAAGGAGGTGCGCAGATGAAGGCGATAACGGACGAGACCAGAGCCGTGATCGCGGAGGACGAGGCCCGGCGGGCGCCGGGTGCGATTGACGTCCCTATGGAGGCGGATGAGACCTCCGTGGATGTCCTCGACCTCGACGATGCGCAGGAAGAGACGGCGAAGGCTCCGGAGGTCGACGAGTTCGACAGCGGCTCCTCGGAGAACCTGAATGATCCCCTGCGGGGTTATCTGCAGGACATCGGTCGCCGCAAGCTGCTGACGCCGAAGCAGGAGACGGAACTCGGCGTTCTCATGGATGAGGGCCGACGCGCGTCCCAGCGCCTCGCCGGCGCGGACAACATGAGCGCTGCCGAGCGGCGTGAACTCCTGAAGACGGTCAAGGCGGGCGAGGACGCCCGCAAGTCCATGACGGAAGCCAACCTCCGCCTTGTGGTCAGCATCGCCAAGCGGTACCAGGGTAGGGGCCTGTCCCTGTTTGACCTGATCCAGGAGGGCAACATCGGCCTGCTCAAGGCAGTGGACCGGTTTGACCACCGTCGGGGCTTCCGGTTCTCGACGTACGCGACGTGGTGGATCCGGCAGGCCATCGCCCGGGGTGTGTCCGAGCAGGGGAACAGCATCCGCCTGCCGGTGCACGTGGGTGAGCTCTCCGCGAAGATCGACCGCGCGCGCCATCGCCTCCTCCAGAAGTTCGGCCGTGAAGCCACGCCGGAGGAACTGGCGACAGAGACGGAGATCCCGCTGGAGAA
>DAOUKW010000162.1:0-8028 GCA_034420915.1 Dehalococcoidia bacterium | reverse complement strand
CCACAAGCGCAACCCGGAACTGTCGGAGCGCATCTGCGGCCTCGCCCGCCTCATCCGCGGCCATGCCGTCACTGCCCTCGAAAACGTCGCGCTCTGGCATGAGCGGGATATCTCACACTCCTCTGCGGAGCGCATCATCCTGCCCGACGCCACGATGGCCCTCGACTATATCCTCGACCTCGCGACGTATGTGATCGGCGGGATGCGCGTCTACCCGGAGACGATGTTCGCCAACGTGGAGAAAACGCGCGGGCTGGTGTTTTCACAGCGTGTAATGCTTGCCCTCATCGACAAAGGCCTCACCCGTGACGAGGCCTACAAGATCACCCAAGCTACCTCGATGGAGTCGTGGAACACCGGCCAGGACTTCCGTGACCTGCTGCGTCAGAACTCGAACGTTGGAGAGCATCTATCCTCTGATGAACTCGAAGCCATCTTCGACTACACCTACTACACCCGCTACGTCGATGACTCCTTCAAGAGAATCGGGCTGGCATAGCCTCAAGCATCATGACCGGTCGAGACGATTCGGAGCGCCCCACCCGGGGCGAGAAGCGGCAGGAGAAACGACGCCGCGCCCGCAAGATGGGCGTCAGCGGCAAGAGCTACGTCAACGCCGTCCGCAACGCCATGCTCAAACGCAAAGCCGAGATTGAGATAAGGGAGCGGGAGCAACCACCAAGCTGACTTCCCGCCACCGTCATTCCCGACCTCGATCGGGGGAACCATTGCCTATGCTTCTCTGGGCTTTCTAATCGAAGAAGTACAGTTCAACCCATCGCTCATCGTCGTGCTCGACATCCCAAGGAAGAGTTTCAATCCATTCCTCGATGACGTTGCGGTCGTCTTGGGAAAGCGCATTGTCGTTGGCATACTCTTCGACATCTCTCATTAACTGACTGTCAGAGAAGGCCGCCCATAGCCTGCCCTCCCCGGACATATACCCGCTAGTAGCGTATCTCCACATCAGTTCGAGCACAAAGTCATCCACGCCGTCGGGAGGGGGATCCAAGTACTCCGTATGCAGCTTTCCAATTATGAGAGACATCACTCACCTTCTTTGCGTCTCAATTCTTGCTTTAGGGCCAACGGACCATATCGGGCCCCGGCGGGGCCCTCAGCCGGAAATGGCCCTAAGCTAGGGCGAATAGTCCATGCCACTCAGGAGGCGGAATTTGCAGGATCAACTGCTTGAGGTCATCAGCACGCTGCAGCGGCGTATCAAGGCACATGAGGCGTCGCTTAGGGAAAACGAGATTAGGACGCGGACTACACTCATCGACCCGTTGCTGAAAGCACTGGGATGGGACGTATCCGACCCAGAAATGGTAACCCTTGAATCAAACGTCGGTAGGGGCAGAGCCGATTATGCCCTTCACGGAGGAGAAAACAAACCTTTTGCCGTGCTGGAGGCCAAGCGGTTGGGGGAAGACCTTGGAAACCATATCCCCCAAATGGTTGGATACGCTTTGGAGGATGGGATTCCGTATGCTGGTCTCACCGACGGCAACCGTTGGCGACTCTACGAAGTTTTTGGTCGGGCACCACTGTCAGACAAGCGTTTGCTAGACGTTTCACTAGCTGACACACCTCCCCACAAGTGCGTACTGGAGCTACTCTTGCTCTGGAATCCCAATCTCTCGTCGGGTCAGGTCGTTGGAGCGAATCAACCATTGGTCTTGCAAGAACAGCCGACCACGCCGAACCCCACAATCGAACCACTTCCACCACCTAAGGTCGAGCCAACAAAGCCCGTACAACCTCCAGCAGGCCAAGGATGGATTCGAATGTCTGACTTTAACCCGCCACCGCGGAAGAGAGCGCCGTCGGCCATATGGTATGCGGACGGTACGAGCGAAGAGATCAAGTGGTGGAAGGACATCCCGATACAAACCGCCAATTGGCTTCACTCCAAAGGGTTGCTAGGCAACGACAAGCTTCCGGTACCCTCTGGAGGAAAGAGCTACATTGTGCATTCCTCGCCGCAGCAAGCCGATGGCTCTCAGATGAAGTCGTTCGAGACAACAGGTGGGGGAGCGCTTTTCGTCAACACATGGATATCAGCCAAGGCTGCTCGCGAAAACGCCAAGAAATGCTTGGAACACTGTGGCGTCAATCCCGCCTCGATTTGGCTGCTTCCGACTGAAGATAGCTAATGGCCGAATAGTCGCCCCCCCAGAACTTCGCAGTATTTCTATTGGCGTATTCATAACTGAGTGCGTTATCTAATAGGCAAAAGTAAAACTCCTGCCGTGGAATCCACGGCAGGAGTTTCTTCCTAACCGGTTGAGTGTCTTACACCCGGTGGCACGCCACCCAGTGGTCGCCGCCCATCTCGCGGAACTCCGGATCCTCTTCGCTGCACACGTCGATGGCGATGGGGCAGCGGGTGTGGAATCGGCAGCCGGAAGGCGGGCGGATCGGACTCGGCACGTCGCCCGTCAGCACGATGCGCTCACGCTGACGCTCAACGATCGGGTCCGGAATCGGCACGGCGGAGAGGAGCGCCCGCGTGTACGGGTGGAGCGGGTTCTCATACAGCTCCTCGCGCGTCGCGATCTCAACGATCTTGCCCAGGTACATCACGGCCACGCGGTCGCTGATGTGCCGGACGACGGAGAGGTCGTGCGCGATGAAGATGTACGTAAGGTCGAACTGCTCCTGCAGCTCCTCCAGCAGGTTGATGACCTGCGCCTGGATGGACACGTCGAGCGCGGAGACCGGCTCGTCGCAGATGATCAGGCTCGGCCGCACCGCCAAAGCGCGTGCGATTCCGATGCGCTGCCGCTGTCCGCCGGAGAACTCGTGGGGATAGCGGTCGCGCATGTAGGGGTTTAGTCCCACAACGCGCAGGAGCTCCTCCACCTGGTCCACGTAATCGCCCCGCCCACTCGACATGTTATGGATGCGGATCGGCTCTCCGATGATGGAGCCGGCGGTCATCCGTGGATTCAGGGAGCTGTACGGGTCCTGGAAGATCATCTGCAGGCGGCGGCGCATCCGGCGCATCCGGCCCGGGCTCAACTGCGCCAGGTCGACGCCTTCAAAGATGACCTCGCCCTGCGTGATCTTGTAGACCTGCATGATGCTGCGTCCGACGGTGGTCTTGCCGCAGCCGGACTCGCCGACGACGCCCAGCGTCTCGCCCTTCCGGACGAAGAAGCTGATGTCATCCACGGCCTTCACGTCCGCCACGTGCCGCGGAATGATCCCCCGTGAATTCACGGGGAAGTACATCTTCAGATTGTTGACCTCTAGAAGATAGTCACCGGTGTACTGCTCGGTGCCGTGCCCGGTGACCTCTACGTCTGTCTGCGTCATTAGTTGCTCCCTGCCTGCGCGCCGGACACCTGTGTCACGTCCACCCAGCACGCCTTGTGTTGATCTGTCTTTCCGTCCACCAGCTCAAACGGCGGATATTCTTCGGCGCATCGATCGATGGCGAACGGGCACCGCGGGCGGAAAGCGCATCCACCCGGAAGATTCATAAGATCAGGGGGCATCCCCTCAATCGGATCGAGCTTGGCCCGGCGCGGCTCATCGAGGCGCGGAACCGAGGACAGCAGCCCGATGGTATACGGATGCCGGGGATCCTTGAAAATCGTTTCAGCCGGACCGGATTCAACGATCTTTCCGGCGTACATCACATTGATCCAGTGCGCGTAGCGCGCCACCACCCCAAGGTTGTGCGTGATGATGATGACGGCCGTTCCCAGCTCCTCGTTCAGCCGCTGCATCAACTCAAGAATCTGCGCCTGGATCGTCACGTCCAGCGCCGTTGTCGGCTCGTCCGCAATCAGCAGGCGCGGCTCGCAGCTCAGGCCCATCGCGATCATCACGCGCTGGCGCATACCGCCGCTGAACTGGTGCGGATAGTCGCTGAGTCGATTGCGCCCGTCCGGGATGCCGACCATTTCCAGCAGGTCGCCGGCGCGGTTCGAAGCCTGCTCCCGGCTCATGCCCAGGTGCGTCTCAAGCGCCTCCGTCAACTGCCGGCCGATGGTGAGAACGGGATTCAGGGAGGTCATCGGCTCCTGGAAGATCATGGCGATCTTCGCGCCGCGCACCTCAAGAACACGCTCCTCGCTCATCTTCAGCATGTCCTCGCCGTCAAGAAGGGCTTCTCCCTGTTCGATGCGACCGCCCGGCGGAGGGATGAGCCTCATCACGGAGAGCGCGGTCACGCTCTTGCCGGAGCCGCTCTCGCCGACGACGCCGACGATCTCGCCCTCATGCACGTCATAGCTAACGCCTTCGACGGCCTTGACGATACCGTCTGTCGTATAAAACCTCGTTACCAGGTCCTTGATTTCCAGAACCTTGGTCTGAGACGTCTCGGTTGCCACAGAGCCTCCTCGCTGCACTCCCCCAGGGCACGAATGCCCGCTTCTTTCCAACCTAAACCGGACGTTCCGGTCACCACACCGCCGGTTTCGTTCTCGTGGGGAAGAGGAGACTCGAACTCCTACGCCTTGCGGCACATGATCCTAAATCATGCTCGTCTGCCAGTTCCGACACTTCCCCGTTTATTCACCGAGTGACCCGCCCAGGACTCGAACCTGGAACCCGCTGATTAAGAGTCAGCTGCTCTGCCAAATTGAGCTAGCGGGCCGCAGCGAATATCTATTGTATGCGTGTTTCGGTCGGATGACGACAGTACGCCCCGGTTTCTTCTCCTCCCCATTCGTCCATAAGAACGATGCCGTAGCGCCTCCAAGCGTTACGACAATGCGCGGACGGTAGCATACCCCCGATTCAGCGTCAAGCAAAACGCCCCATCCAGCATCATCCCCTCCCCCGCCCCTCCGTCATTCCGAGCGCAGCCGAGGAATCCAGCCCGCTCACGCTCCTCTAGGGTTCCTCAGCGGTTACGATTTACGCCGGTAGTCTGTTGGGTCGAGACAGGCGTCATACGTCGCCTTGTCAATATGAATCCACGTAGTACCGGGTACGCCACGCGGTGAAATGCCGGTTTCAAAGGGGAAAGCGGATTCGAAGATGAGCTGGCGCCCCTGATTCTTTGCTATCTGTTTAGATAGTGCTACGGCGGGGCCGAAATCACTATCCTGACTAACGATGATCGCAACCTCAAAACGTTGCTCATATGTGGCTCTGATGAGGTCGATAGCCAAACTGACATCGACGCCTTTCTCCTGCCCGCCGGCGTTCACGCCTCCGCGATAGACGTAGACGCCCCGACTCCTGAGGAATCTAATTTTGTTCGACCAGAAATCGTGCCAGAATCCCGGAGGATTGCCGGACGCGGCGGCGGGGACACCCGTGTAGAATCGCGTCTCAGATAACTCTCTGCCGCTTTCTCGTGCTGTAAGCGCCATTGCCAGCTTCTCAACATCGTAGCTAGGCCATGTATATGGTGTAGCGGAGCGCGGAGATCCAGTTGCCCACGCCAGTCTTGCGAGGTGGAACAGGTTCTGGCCGTCGAAGAAAACGATGGTTCTCATGTCAAAAAACACCCGCCCGGGGACTTGGCATAGCCAATATCCAGCAGGCGGGGAGCAAGTACGCACAGTCTACGCCCGGCCTTATGCCGTGTCAAACCTTTGGGACAGCCACCGCACCCCTCTGTCATTCCCGCGCCCATTCCGTCATTCCCGCGAAAGCGGGAATCTGAATCCCATTACGCAACCCAACCCCGTACCGCCAACCGACCGCGCCCCTCATGTCATTCCGATTGACAGCCTCCCCGACCGCCAGCAAAATGAGCGTGCAACAGGAGCTGCGCACTCTATTTGAGCGTAGGTCAATCGCATCGCGACAGGGAGTTCCCCTGTCCCCTTGCGGATCTACGTTGATTGTCGGCTCCTGTTGCAAGAAGTCCCGGTCACGATGCCGCGAGGGGGCACTTGCTAGATGGCCGACCTCAACGTCGCCAATCGAACCCTATTCCATGGGGATAATCTGCCGTTCTTGCGCGGGTTGAACAGCGAGTCGGTTCACCTGATTGCGACTGATCCGCCGTTCAACAAGGGGCGGGATTTTCACGCGACGCCGGATAGCCTTGCTCGTGGCGCTAAGTTTCAAGATCGGTGGAGTTGGGACGATAAGCGTGATGGTGGGTGGCTAGATCAGATTACGGATGATTGGTCCAAAGCGGTGAACGTTATTAATGCCGCTCGTGAGAGCTGGGGCGATGACATGGGCGCTTTCCTTTGCTTCATGGCCGTTCGGCTCATCGAGATGTATCGCGTGCTGCGCAACGATGGCAGCATCTACCTCCACTGCGATCCGACGGCGAGTCATTACCTCAAAGGGCTGATGGATGCAATCTTCGGCAAAATGAACTTCAGGAATGAGATTATCTGGCACTACGGGCTCGGCGCTTTCAACGCGACTAAGCACTTCGCCCGCAAGCATGACATTCTTCTCTTCTATACCAAGAGTTCCGAATATGTCTTCAACGTTCAGCGTGGCGAGCCCACCCAAGCCATGCTTTCCAAGTACTCCCACCACGACGAGAACGGCCAGTACATGTTGTCCTACGGCAAGAAGTACTACATGAAGGGTGGCAAGCCGTTTGACACAATATGGGATATTCCTACGCTATCGCCCACTGACAAAATTGAGCGTACTGGCTATCCGACGCAGAAACCACTAGCGTTGTATGAGCGCATCATCAACGCGAGCAGCAATGAGGGCAATGTCGTGCTTGATCCGTTTGCGGGCTGCGCGACGACGCCCGTCGCGGCTGAGCGTCTCGGTCGACACTGGGTTGGCGCGGACATCTGGGACGGGGCGCACGAGATGGTTCTCACGCGCCTTGCACAGGATTCGCGTGGCCGGGGCGGCAAGGGAATATGGAAAAGGGATATCAACTATACGCAAGTCGTGCCCACACGGACGGATGATGCGGAGGAGGCGGTGCCGTTCCTGCAGGTGACGGAGCGGTACAAGGAGCCTGCCGGGCCTCGCATGACGCGGCAGGAGATGTTTGACCATCTCATCACGCAGAATGGACAGCGCTGCCAGGGCTGCGACCGGACATTTGACGACCCACTGTATTTGGAGTTAGACCACAACACACCGCGTTCGCAGGGCGGCTGGAATCACATCATGAATCGGGTGCTTCTGTGCGGGCCATGCAATCGAATCAAGAGTAACGTGTACACGCTAGAGGGCCTACGGCGAGAGAACCGTCGGCGAGGGAGAATGGCGCGATAAAGTAAGCGCAGAATGATGTTCAGCGGCGTGGCCTCCGCTTGCCTCGACGGGAAGTCTCCCTTCCGCGGATTGCCGCATAATGCGCCTTGAATTTGTAGGCCAGCCTGAGCAAGGCCCAGATGATGGCAGCGGTTACAGCTACAATGCCCAAAGGGATGAGTATCCAGTCCCTAATGTAATTTTCGTCCCTGGCCTGCATGTAAATCGTTATTTCAATGGCAACTCCGGCGCCGATGCCGAGCAAAATGCAAGTGATGAACCACCATCGTAGCGAGTTCCAGAAGCTCTTCAGGATCGCGCTCACTCCTTCGGCCCATATGGCCGGCATTGTCCAGAGGATCAACACAGCCACCGAATCTGGTACGACATCGGCGAACCTTTTAAAGCCAACGATGGCCATTGCCACAGCGGCGACGTACAGTGTGTAGGCTCCCGATTTGAAACGGCCATTGTTGGTTATCAATAGGCCAATGACCACTAAGTGCCCGGCACTCAAGGTAAGTACTTCGATTTCCTTATCCGCTATGGATTGGAACCACTGCGGAGTGTGCCATGGCCAATACTGATGGATTCCCAGGGCAACAACGAGCAACGTAAGAGGCACGATGAAGGCGATGCGGAGTACCTCAGCAAACGAGGGTCGTGTGTCCTCAGCAGCTTGCACAGTCGTCGGCTTCGCATCGTCTCCTCCCCCAATCTGCCCAGGCGAAGGCTGTGTAGTCTCCCCAGCGACAGTCGCCCTTCTCCTATGTCTCGCTTCCCTTCTGGCCTTCGCTCGTCGGGAGTGCCTCTTCCTAGTCATCAGAAGTTCCTATCGTTCCTCCTCACGGCCGCGACTCTAGCCGATCC
>DAOUKW010000161.1:0-5127 GCA_034420915.1 Dehalococcoidia bacterium | reverse complement strand
GAATATCCCGCCAGCACACGGCGCAGCGTGTCACACTTCCAAGATTGATGGTCAGACACTCACCGCAGACACGGAACTCACCCGTTCCGTCCCCATCTGCGCTCACGCGTGATGGCTCGAACTGGGCGATGTCATCCAGGATCTCCTGCCGCGCGGCCTCATCGGGCACCACAATCTGTGCCTCGGGCATGGATAGATTGTTCCGAAACTCCAGGAGTGTTTCCCGCATCTCCTGGGCCGACGCGAAGCGCTCATTCGGATCCCACGCAAGCGCCTTGCCGATAATTTCGTCGAGCGCGGCGGGCAGTGCGGGGTTCAGCGCAGTGAGCGGTGCGATGCGCCCTTCTTGCTGCTTCACGCGCACGGTGTCGCGATTGTTGCCGGTGAAGGGCAGGTGGCCGGTCAGCGTCTCATACAGCACCATCCCGAGTGAGAAGATGTCCGACTTTGGCCCCGGCTCGGAACCGCGAAGGACCTCGGGCGCCATGAACGCCGGCAGGGGAATCTGCAGAGACGACTGCAGGCCGCTCATGCTGATAGACAACTCGGACAGCCCCGCGTTCCGGAGCTGCGCGCCGGACACGGGGGTGACGAAGACATCCCGAGAATTAACGTCACCGTGAATGAGGCCTGCATCATGCAGCGCCTGTAGTCCCGATGCTGCCTGGGCTATGAGTTGCAGCGCCTCATCAAGCTGCAGCCCTCGTGTGAGCCATCCGCGGAGCTGCTCGCCGCGCGCCGGCTCATACACCATCCAGAATGTTTCGCCGTCCGGGTGGATTTCCAGCAATCTGCAGAGATGCGCATGATGGACATCCAGATGCCGCTCCATGAGCGAGCGAAACGGCCCAAGCGTGGCTGTATTCTCAAGGGCGCGAACCCGCGGCTCGCGGATTTCTACCGCATCGCCGCTTTCACGTTCGATGGCGGAATAGACTGAATACAGAGATGTCCCGGGCAGGGCGGCAATGATGTCGTATCGCTCTTGCAGCGACGAGGGCGATGCTGTCATGGGTATTGCGGCATATTGTACGGAGACGCGTGCCGCGCGGCAACAGGAAAAAGCAGGGAACCGTCATGTTGGAGATCTATTACGGGGAGGACGACTATTCCCGTAAACGCGCCATCGAGGCATTGCGGGAACAGTTGGGCGAACCGGAGATGGCGTCTCTGAACACCGTGACCCTCAGCGCAGCCGAGACGACACCGGCGGAGGTTGTGGCACAGGCGGGCGCGGTTCCGTTTCTTGCCAATGGCCGCCTCGTAGTTGTTGAGGGGCTGCTGGCCATATTCTCCCGCTCACAGGGCGGTGGAGGCGGCAGAGGAGGCGGGCGATCTTCGCGTTCCCGGCAGGCTGCTCTTGAGGATTCCGAGTCGCAACCAGCAGACTCGTTCCGTGGGTGGGGTCAACTGAAAGACATCGCCCCCGGCTTGCCGGAATCAAACGTCCTTGTGCTCTCCGATGACGCTGCCTCAGACTCCAATCCGCTGTTGAAACACCTCGCGCCCGTGGCCAACGTCCGCGCGTTCGCTCCCTTGCGGGGCAACGATCTGACCGGATGGATCGGCCAGACTGTCCATGAACGGGGAGGTCGAATAGATAATGCGGCCCAGCGCGCGCTCGCCGACGCGCATGGCAGCAATCTCTGGGCCCTCTCCAATGAGATCGATAAACTCCTGCTCTACGCGGGCCCCGACAGGCCGATAACTGCTGAGGACGTTAGCTCAATGACCGGCTCGACCCGTGAGGAAAACATCTTTGCGATGGTCGATGACGTCATTGAACGTCGCTACCCGCGAGCCCGGGAACGAATCGAGAGGCTGAGATCGGACACGGGGGCAGCCGTACCGCAGATCATGACTATGCTCGGCACGCAGGTCAGGCGGCTTCTTGCCGCCAAGGACGCGACGGATCGCCGCGTGTCACAGTCCGAACTCCAGGACGCTATCGGCACCCGCTCCGATTTCGCAATCCGCAAGACCGTGAACCAAAGCCGCAGTTTCACGATGCCCCGCCTTCGTGAGATGCACCGCGCCATCCTGGACTATGACATTGCCCTCAAAACAGGCCAACTCAACGAGGACACGGCGATGGAACTGCTCATCGCAGACCTCTGCGGCATCGGGACGACGGGGCGGCACTGAAAAGGTGGTCAGCCTACCCGCGGCTCGGTGAGGGGGTTATAACAGGCGAGGGTGTGCTCCTCATCGATCGTCACCAGCGGCGGCATCGGATTTGTGCGACAGACAACGGTTGCCTTGTTGCAGCGGGGCAGGAACGGGCACTCGTCCGGCGGGTCAAGCAGATCCGGCGGCGCGCCCGGGATGCCGTGCAATGGCCGCGTATCCCGATCAAGCCGGGGCATGGCGTTCAACAACGCCGCAGTGTAGGGATGCCTGGGGTTGTGGAACAGTGTGACCGTGTCGGCGGATTCCACGATGCGCCCGCCGTACATCACGAGTACCCTGTCCGCCGCCCGCGCGATGACACCCATATCGTGCGTGATGAGGATGATCGCCGTGCCGGAGTCTTTCGCCAGCCCCATGATTCGTTCCAGGATTTCGGCTTGCAGTGTCACGTCGAGCGCGGAGGTCGGCTCATCTGCGATGAGCAGCTCCGGTTCCAGCACCAGCATCATGGCCAGCATCGCCCGCTGGCACATGCCGCCGCTCATCTCCCACGGATAGCTCTGCATGACATGCTCGGGGTCCGGCAGGCCGAGCGAGGCCAGTGCCACCAGTGTTTGCTCTCGCACCTCATCCGCGTCAATGCGTCCATGCGCGTTGAATATCTCCGCAATCTGGTCGCCGATGGTGATAAGCGGATTCAGCGCGGCCTGTGGGTCCTGGAAGATCATGGCCATCGCCTCGCCGCGCAGGACACGGCGATCGTCCTCGTCCATCTCATCCAGGTCGGTTCCCCGGAAACTGATGCGCCCGTTCACCACCCGGCCGGGGTGGGGCACGAGTCCCATCACTGAAAGGCCTGCAGTCGTCTTGCCGCAGCCGCTCTCGCCGACGATGCCCAGGATTTCCCCAGGGCGTACCGCAAAGCTCGTCTCCTGCACGGCTTTGACCGTGCCGTCCTGTGTAAAAAAGGACGTGTGCAGATTCTCGACGCTCAGTAGCGGTTCGGCAGGAATTGTCATGCGATTAGGATACGGCACGTTTCGACCCCCGCCATTTGACATGTGTGCGCGCGCGTACATAGAGTGAGCTATGGCGGCAAGCGGAACCCAACCTGCCTGAAGGAGCCACCCGCGTGGTTGAGAGTGGCAAGTATTGGATCATCGTGGCTATGGGTGTCGCCGCCGTTCTCGTTCCGCTGAGCCTGATGATTTTTTCAGGGATGCTCCAGCGTATCCGTATCCGACCCTCCACTCCTGCCGACCAGGAGCCGCGGTTCATGCGCATGACGTACGAATCCGGCATGGTTCCAACGGGCGATGCGAATGTCCAATTCAATTTCCGCTTCTATCTGTTCGCTCTGCTATTCGTCATCTTTGACGTGGAAGTGATTTTCCTGCTTCCGTGGGCGGCCCGATTCCTCTCACTGGGGTGGGTGGCATTTATCGGCATGGCGATATTCCTCATACTCGTGCTCGTTGGATTCCTCTATGAGTGGAAAAAGGAGGCGCTTGAGTGGCAGAAATGACTCCCACGCCGCCCGGGCCTGAGCAACTGCCCTCGCCCTATGGCATCCCCCTCACCGTCACGACAAACCAGTTGGACAATGAAGAGGGAGAGGTCATAGAGCGGCTGCGCGCCCTTGCGACCGAGCAGCATGTTGATGAGCCGATTGAGGTTCCCGAGTCCCTGAAACGCTCGGTACTCGTCACATCCCTCGATGCCTTGCTGGATTGGGGCCGTTCCAACTCGGTGTGGCCCGTCACGCTTGGCCTCGCCTGCTGCGCCTTTGAGATGATCGCTGCCGTGATGCCGCGATTCGACCAGGCGCGGTTTGGCATGGAGATCTTCCGGGCGTCGCCGCGGCAAGCCGATTTGATGATTGTCTCCGGCACCGTGACATGGAAGATGGCGCCCGTTGTCCGCCGCATCTATGAGCAGATGCCCAATCCCAAGTGGGTCATCTCCATGGGCGTCTGCGCGACAAGCGGCGGTCCGTATTACCAGGGCTACAGCGTCGTCCCGGGCGTCAATCGCTTGGTGCCCGTCGACGTCTACGTGCCCGGCTGTCCGCCGCGGCCTGACGCCTTGCTCCACGGTCTGCTCAAACTCCAGGAAAAGATCAAGCGTGATTCCCTCGTGAAAGAGCGTGAGCCGCGCCTGAGAAAGCTCATCTCCTGAGGCCGCATGACAACCACCCTTTCAGGTCACGACATCGCCGAGAAACTCCGCGCCGCGCTGCCGGACGCAGTTGAGGAGGAGCGCGAGGAGTGGGTCGTTGTCTCTCCTGAATCCATCACGGATGTCTGCCGCCTTCTCCGCGACGACGATGAGACTGATTTCCGAATGCTGCGCTCCATTGATGCCGTCGATTTCATCGACCGATTCGAACTGCGCTACGGCCTGCTTTCCATCCGCCGCAACCAGGAGGCCACCCTCAAGGTTCGGGTGTGGGGCAGGGATGAACTCAGCCTGCCGTCGGTGACGCCGGTGTGGGAGGGCGCGAACCTGCAGGAACGCGAGATCTATGACCTGTTTGGCATCGAGTTTGATGGCCATCCGAACATGAAGCGGATCCTGCTGTGGGAGGGTTTTCCCGGCCATCCCCTCCGCAAGGATTTTGCGTAGGCCGTATATGCAGTCGCCACAGCAACCCAACACGGTAGACTCGCCCGGCTATGACATTGAGCCGGTTCTGCTCAACCTGGGGCCGCAGCACCCATCCACGCACGGCGTGTTCCGCATCCGCGCGTTGCTGGACGGCGAGGAGGTTGTGGATGTTGAGCCGGTATTCGGCTACCTGCATCGCGGCAGTTCCAAGCTGGCGGAGGAGCGCAGCTATACGCAGGTCATCACCCTGACGGACCGCCTCGATTACCTCTCCGGAATGACCAACAACCTCGCCTATGTCCGCGCAGTGGAGGCATTGGCGGGGGTTGAAGTACCCGAGCGGGCCCAGTATCTGCGCGTGATGACCGCGGAACTCATGCGCATTGCGAG